>JAUWTO010000104.1 GCA_030614685.1 Candidatus Aminicenantota bacterium | reverse complement strand
TTTCGGATAATCCTGCCCGCTCCAGAAGTTCTTCCCGTGTAAACATGACTTTTTTCATTGTGCCCCTCTACGTGCATGTATACTTTAAACTTGACAGCATGCGTATACTTTATGACGTGGCCGCCCTCCTGTCAAGTATTTTCTTAAGAATCTCCCCCAACTGAGGCGGGAGCAGGATAGGGGGGGAATAGGGATAGCGGGATGGTTTTATCGGGGAGGGGCAAAAAAATAACTTTTTTTCCGCTTCGTTATTCGCGGACAATCCGCAGGCGCTGAAGCGGAATCGAAAGGCCGTGCAATTGGCCGTTCTCATCGGTGATCAGTTCGACCTGGGTGGCCCCCATCTCCATGATCAGGGTGCAGGGCTCGTTTTCCTTCGAGCTCAAAGTGAACGGCGTCTCCACCTGGGGGATGATGTAGGCGGAGAGCTCCAGGGCCTCCTCAAGGGAGCAGCCGAACTTCTTGGTGATGGCCATGTAAGGGGAAAAAATCGGATTTGGGAGCAGGAATGCGTCCCGCCGGATCTGAACCCGGCTGGTCTGTTCCTGGCCGGCCACCCGTATGATATTCCGGGCCTCCCCATCCTGGAGTTCGCTCTCGATGTCCTGGGCCACGCCGCCCACAGAGCCCTTGAAGCGGAAAGCGGTGGGGATGAAGCTGTTATTCATGCGAATGACCAGCTCCTCGATGGTCATCTGGATGGGCTTGGTGATCCGGCCCACGACGCTCAAAACCATGCCGGCGGCGTCCCTGCGCCAGACAAACTCCTCGTAACCGACCTTCTCATCCATAAAATAGATGGAGAACGTGCCCTTCTCGTATTCTTCCTGCGGTGCGGAGCTCACATGGATCCCTGAGATGAAAAGGCCGGCCAGGGTGAGCAGTACCAGGGAGTAGCGCATGGATTCCCGCCTCAGGCTGTCGATCCCGTCTACTCGACGATAACAGCCGTACCGTAGGTCAGGATCTCGGAGGCGCTCTGCATGATCATGGAGGTCGTGAACCTGAGACAGACGATGGCATTGGCGCCCAGGCTTTCCGCCTCCTCGACCATGCGGTCGAGGGACTGCTCCCGGGACTCGGCCATCATCTTGGTGTAATCGGTGATCTCGCCGCCTACAAGGTTCTTCAGGGCGGCCGAAATATCCCGCCCCACATGACGAGCCCGGATCGTGTTGCCGCGTACCAGACCCAGGTTTTTCTTTATGGTCATCCCGGGGACCTCATTTGTTGTGACGAGAATCATTTCAGGACCTCCTTGTAGCGCTCTCGCTTATCCACGAACAGCCGCTCTCGGCCGAAACTCACAATCAGGACCACGACACCGGCCAGGACGGCCAGGATCCCCACCTTCAACAGCACGGGGATCTCGGGGTCCTGGATGATGGCTTCCACCATCATGTAGCCGCCGAGAAAGAGAAGAATCATAGCACCGATGGACATAAATATCCACCCGATTCCCCTTTCCATGCGGTTATACACCGAGGTCCAGTAGACTTCCCAGGTCTCTTTCGGGGGTTTTTTAAACGCCATTTTTCCCATGACCTCCTCGAATTTTTGTGTTTCCTCGAACTCTTTCTGGCATTCTGGGCAGGTCTGTATATGCTCCTCCACCTGACGTTTCTGACTGCTGTCGAGCACATCCTCATGGTAGGACGCGACGAGCTTTTTGATGTCTGCATGCTCCATGAGATTCTCCTTGATGGTCTATTCCGAATACCAATATTTTTTCATGATCTCTTTCAACTTCTTTTTGGCGTAGAAGAGAGACGACATGACCGTGCCCATGGGCTTCCCCGTCATCTCCGCGATCTCCTGGTAGGAGTACTGCCGGAAGTAGCGGAGGATGATCACTTCCCGCTGTTCAAAGGGAAGCTGCTCGATGCCCTTCCACATGAGCTCCTTGAGCTCTCGATTGTCCTTCTCCTCTTTGAACACATGGACCTCATCCAGCGGCACCTCGGCCAGGCGCCGGCGCTTCTTGATGTGGTCCAGACACAGGTTCTTCAACAGCCGATAGAACCAGGGAAAGAACCGCTTCTCAGTATCGAACTGCTTGATCTTGCGGAACGCCCGCACAAACGCGTCCTGGGAGATGTCCAGGGCGTCCTGCTGGTTATGGACGAACCCCAGGGCGATGTAGTAGGCGGTCTGCATGTAACACTTGACGATCCCCTGAAAAGCTTGGCGGTCGCCCTTGCGAACCCGGATCAGGATCTCTTTCTCCGACAGCTCAATCTCAGTCATGGGTCTCACTCGCACTCCGGATAATACCTGATCGGCGCACATCGTTGTCTGCTTGGCCATCTGAGAGTCTCTTCATGGGCATATACGTCAGGTATCTGCATTTTATTCAAATTAAAAATATTTTGCGGCCCCCGGAACATGCCTCGGGCGGACACGTGGATCGTTTTCACTGTTCCGGCGGATTAAGGGGACGGGGGGACGATCAGGTCGAGGCGGCCGGGGATGACGCGGGCCGTCAGTTCCGTCTTCTCCGTGTAGAACAGCTCCCCCTCCGTGTGGAAGGCGATGGGCGCCTCGCAGGTCACGGTCACGGCGGCGGCCTGGGTATAGTGCACCAGCGGATGCTCCAGATGCCGGGCCTTCTGCACCAGCTGGAACAGCCGCAGGCGTGTGCCGGGCCCGCATTCGTCGATGAACATCACGTCCAGCTTGCCGTCTGTCATATCAGCCTTGGGACAGGTGGGATAGCCCCCGCCCGAGATCCGGTTGTTGCCCAGGTTCAGCATCATGGCCTTCCCTTCGATGATCTCGCCGTCATCGGTTTCCACCCGGATGAAATAGCCGCGATGCCTAAAAATGGCCGTGATGATGGACCAGAAGTAAAGCATCTGTCCTTTTAATATTTTGTTGCTGAGATGGATCTCGCTCATCGTGATGTCGAACCCGAATCCCACCAGGCTCACCGCATAACGGTCCCCGATCTTGATCACGTCGCGCTTCTCTGTGTGACCGCGCTTGAGTACCTTGACCGCCTGAGCAATGGATCGAGGGATGCCGTTGCCCGTAGCAAAGTCGTTACCGGTACCCATGGGCAGGACGCCGAACCGGGTTTCCGGGCGGTTGCTCAGGATAGCGTCGGCGATGTTGCTGACTGTGCTGTCCCCCCCGGATGCAACCACGGTGTCAAAGCCGTCTTGGATGGCTTCCACGGCCATGTGATACTCGTCCATGGGATTCTCGGTGATGGCGTACACGAAATCGATCTCCGCCGCCTCCAGCGCTTTGATCTCTTTGGGGATGAGCGGGCGGTGGCGGTCCCGGTTGGAGTGAGGGTTGCAGATCACGAAGGTGCGGCCGTTGGCACCCTTCTTTTCGATTTTTTTTTCCGGTTTCCAGATAAAAGGAATTGTCGCCTCCTTCACATTTTGATGGATTTGGGTCCGTCCCCGCCCCGCTGACGCACGACCTCGTACAGGAATATGGCGGCCGCCGCTGACACGTTCAGGGAAGAGACCGCTCCAGAGAGTGGGAGGGACAGGATGGCGTCACACTTGCTCTTGACCAGCGGGCGCAATCCCCGGCCTTCGGATCCGAGCACCAAGGCTATGGGAGCGGTGTAGTCGAATTCATACCAGGGGCGGCCGCCGCCCCCCTCAGCCCCCACCAGCCACAGGCCCGACCGCTTGAGATGCTCCATGGTCCGAGCCAGGTTTGTGACCTGTGCCACGGGCAGGTGTTCGGCCGCACCGGCCGACACCTCATAGACGGCAGGGGTCAGTCCCGCCGCCCTCCTGGCCGGGAGGACCACCCCATGCGCCCCCGCCCCCTCGGCAGACCGGATGATGGCTCCCAGGTTCTGGGGATCCTCCACCCCGTCCAGGAGCACCAGGAAAGGATTGTCCGTCCCCTCCAGCATGGCCTCCACGCTGACAAGCCCCTTGGGAGAGACGTGGGCCAGGAGCCCCTGATGCCTGGGGAGATCGCGGTCCAACTGCTTCCTGGGTACGGCCTGCACAGGGATCCGGCGCTCTCTGGCCAGGGCCGCCAGCTCCTGGACCTTGCGGTTGCCGCTGTCCTCGAGTACAAGAAGGCGGTCGATACGTTCCGGGGCTGCCATGATGATCTCCCGGACAGCATTGATGCGGCCGATCTTGGGCATGGGTGAAGGTCTCCTGCGTTTTCCGAATCCTATCATAGAGAAAACCGGATGAAAAGACCAGCATCCCACCGGGCCCGACATGGACAAGCACGACCAAATCCGATATGGTAGGACTTCTGAGATGCGAAAGCCCGTTTCAGTCGAGGAGACGATGACATGGAATTTCTGATCAGCATCTGTGTTCTGTCCGCCTTCCTGCTGGTCGGCAAGGCTCTCAGGGCTAATATCAAGCTGCTGCAGAGGATGTTCCTGCCTTCGGCTATCATCGCCGGATTCATCGCCCTGGCTGTGGGCCCGTACGGACTCAACCTCATCCCGGACTGGATCCTGGCCCAATGGAGGCCCCTGGCAGGGATCCTGATCAACGTGGTCTTCGCCACGCTGTTCCTGGGCGTCGAGATCCCCGGCATGAAAAAGATTTGGTCGACCGGCGGATCGCAGCTCTGTTTCGGAGTGGTGGCCGGCATGGGGCAGTATTTCATCGCCCTGCTGGTCACGGTGCTGGTGCTGATGCCGCTCTTCGGGGTCCACAGGCTCTTCGCCTGCATCGTGGAGATAGGATTCTCAGGGGGGCACGGGACCGCCGCCGGCATGAAGCACGCCTTTGACGGCTACGGATTCACGGCCGGGGCGGACTTGTCTCTCATGTCCGCCACGGTCGGGGTTCTCTCCGCCGTGGTGGTGGGCATGATCCTGATCAATGTCGCCATCCGCCGGAACTACTGCGCCTACCTGAGCGAGAAGAAGGGCATTCCCTCTTACAAGAGGAAGGGCCTCATCCCCAAGCCCAACCGCTTCTCCATAGCCACTGCCACCGTGGCCACGGAGGCCATCGAGCCCCTGACTTTTCATTTCGCCATCGTGGCCGTGGCCATCCTCCTGGGATGGGGCATGCTCTCCGGCTTCAAGGCCATCCACCCGGAATTCGACAAACTCCCACTTTTTCCCCTGGCCATGATCGGGGGGCTGATCGTGCAGAAGGCCTCCATGGCCCTCAAGATCACCACCTATTATGACAAGAACACCTTCGACCGCATCCTGGGATTCGCCCTGGATGTCCTGGTCATCTCCGCCATCGCCAGCATCAACCTGGACGTGTTCGTCAGCTACATGTGGCCGTTCGTCATCATTATGACCACAGGAGTGGCCTGGATGGTGTTCTGCGCTGTCTTCCTGGCGCCGCGCATGTTCCCGCGCTTCTGGTTCGAGCGGGGGATAACGGAGTTCGGGATGCAGACCGGGGTTACGGCCATCGGCCTGCTGCTGCTGCGGGTAGTGGACCCGCTGTACAAGACCGACACAGCCAAGGCCTTCGGCTTCAAACAGATGATCTACGAACCGTTCCTGGGAGGCGGCTTCATCACGGCTTTCGCTCCCATGCTGGTCAGCAAGCTGGGTGTGTGGCCCTCCATCGGGGTCTCCTTCGCGATCATGCTGGTGTTTTTCCTGATTTCCCTGCTCAACCGCTGGGTGAACTTCAAGCCGGAGCTTGAGTTCAAGGGCGAAGTGCCATAATAAAGAGGACGGTCCTTTTTTCTTCTATTCCGTCAGCCCCGAAGTTTACTTGTCCAGATAGGCCATGACGGCCTCGCAGCGCTCGGAACAGCTCTTCAAGGGTATGGGGAAGTCGAGCCCCGCACCGGATTCTACCAGGGGAATGAATTTGTCCAGATCCAGGCCGGATCCCCGGGCCGTCAAGGCCACACGCAGGGGATGGAAGAGGTCGCGTCCCTTGCAGCCGGTCTCTTCCTTTATGGTTTTGGTCATCTCAGCAAAGGCGGCATAATCCAGCTGTTCGATCCCGGCCAGCAGTCCCGCGAAGGACCTGATGACCTTGCCTCCACATTCGCTCCTGAGATCGGACCGCTCCTCCTCCCCCAGCTCCTCCAAGGAAAAATCGAAGACCTGGGCAAAGCTGTCCTTAAGGTCCGCGAAGGTGTCCACTCGCTCGATCAGGGCCGCAACAGCCCCTTCCAACCAGGACCAGTGAGCGTCCGTCATCTCCCGAGGCAGATACCCGGCTTCCTGCAGGTGCGGGAGGGCCTCCTCCGCCTGCGCGCGGCCGGAGAGGCGCTTGATGTGCTGGCGGTTCAGCCAGTGGAGCTTGCCGTAGTCGAAGATCGCGGCTGAGCGGCTGACCTTTTTCAAGTCGAAAAGCCGCACCAGCTCGCTCTGCTCCAAGACCTCGTTCCCGTCCGGCGGGGCCCAGCCCAGCAGGGCCAGGTAGTTGAAGAGGGCCGAGGCCAGGACTCCGTCCTGTGCGAACTGATGGACGGCAGTGGCCCCGTGCCTCTTGCTCAGGCGGCTGTTGTCCTCCCCCATTACCATGGAAAGGTGAGCGAACTGCGGGACGGGATAATCCAACGCCTGGTAGGTAAGGATCTGGCGTACGGTGTTCGCAAGGTGGTCTTCGCCACGTATCACGTGCGTGATGCGCATGAGGACGTCGTCGATCACCACAACATAGTTATAGGCGGGCAGGCCGCTGGAGCGCACCAGGACCGGATCCCCCACCACGGCCAGGTCGAACGTCACGGCTCCCCTGACCAAGTCGTTGAAGCCAAGCTCACCCTGTCCGGGTGTCCGGAGCCTCACGCATGCGGCCTCGCCAGACGCGATGCGCTCCTGCGCCGCGTCACGGGGGAGAGAGCGGCACCTCCCGCTGTAGACCGGGGTTTTGCCTGCGGCCAGGGCCCTCTGCCGCTCCTGGTCCAGCTCCTCCGGAGTACAGAAGCAGTGGTACGCCTGGCCGCCTTCCAGCAGCGTCTGTGTGTGGGAGGCATAGGTTTCCAGGCGGGCTGACTGCTGGTAGGGGCCGAAGGCCCCCCCCACATCCGGCCCCTCTTCCCAGTCCAGCCCCAGCCAACGCAGGTCCTCGATCAGCTTCTGCGCGTACTCCGGGGCAGACCGCTCGACATCGGTGTCCTCCACGCGCAGGACAAGGACCCCCTGCCGCTGCCGCGCGAACAGCCAGTTGAAGAGCGCGGTCCTGGCGTTGCCCACATGGAGGAGTCCCGTGGGGCTGGGCGCGAACCGCACGCGTACTTGGTCTTCATTCATGCTCTGTCTCCTGATGCCCTAGTATACCAGATAGCCCCCCGCGCTTCACCCCAAAACCCAAGGTGTCCTCATGACTTCCTGCCTGAAGGAAACCTTTCCCCGGTCTGCGACGTCTATATATATGGAAAGACAAAAATGAGGAAAATCAGAAGGCTTTTGAAGGAACAAACAGGCAAACTCAGCAAAACACTTCGGGATTGGCTGACCATCGATGCTCTTGAGAGCGTTCTCCTCTCTTTTTTCAAGGGCGGATCGACTCTAAAGGCTCAGCCAATCCCGATCCTTTCCCCTCCTCCCTTGCGGCGGCATCGGCGCCGGAGCCAACGGATCTGAACCCCAACCTCAAGTCAGGCAGGCGCCTCGATCGTGGCCACGGCCCAAGCCGCTATGGCTCTCCCTTCCCCCACATCGCCCAACCCTTCCCGGGTTTTGGCTTTGATGCCCAAGTCCTTGATTTGCAGGCCCAGGATGGGGCACAGGATGTCCTTCATGGCGGGAATATGGGGGCCGAGTTTTGGCTCTTCGGCGATGACAATGCTGTCGATGTTCAGGATCTCATAATCCCTCTGCTTGAGCTGGATCGCGACAGAGACCAGGAGCTCGGTGCTCTGGATGTTCTTGTAGGCGGGGTTGGTATCGGGAAAGCACTGCCCGATATCCTTATCTCCCATGGCCCCCAGCAGGGCATCGATCACGGCATGGATCAGTACATCTCCGTCCGAATGGCCCATGAGTCCCTTGGGATGGGGAATCTCCACTCCTCCCAGGATGAGCCTGCGACCCTCGTCCAGCCGGTGGATGTCGTATCCGATTCCCGTCCTAACCTTCTTCAAGGTAAGCCTCCGCTATCCTGAGATCCTCCGGAGTGGTGATCTGGATATTCGAGCGCTCTCCGGGGACA
>JAUWTO010000368.1 GCA_030614685.1 Candidatus Aminicenantota bacterium | reverse complement strand
CTGCCGCAAAAGCCACAGAGTTGGGTTTTGATCTTCATCCATTTCGAAGAGGGCAGCTTAGGCTCAGGGATATCTACCAACTTCACCGTGGAAAAAGGCCCCACATAGCTGAATTTCGCACTGAGGGGTCGTAGGGCCTGGATCATAAGAAATCTGGGCACGTCCACGTTAAAAAGCAGTGCCTTCATAGTATTACTCCATCTTCAGGGCCTGCTCGAACATAACGGTGGCAGGGCTTGTAACGGTGGGGTCCGTGAGAACATTGACACAGGCAGGTTTGTTGGAGGCCATCGCCCTCTCCAGCGCAGGGATGATCTCCTCGTCCTTGCTGACGAATTCGCCATGGCCACCCAGACCTTCCACCACCTTTTCGTAGTGGCGGAGACCAAGCTCGGAGCACTGGAGCCGTCCATGGCCGAGAGTCATCTCCTGGCCATGCTTGATCATGCCCCAGGCGCAGTCGTTGTTGATGACACAAACGAAAGGGATGTTGTGACGGATAGCCGTATCGAACTCCATGGCGTTAAAGCCGAAGGATCCGTCACCATTGAGCACCACCACCTTCCTGTCGGGCCGGGCGAGCTTGGCCGCGATTCCGTAAGGGATGCCGGTGCCCAGGCACCCGAAGAGACCGCTGGTGGGGACAAGAACGCCTGCCCTTTGCTTTGAATGGAGCCCCACAAAACCGAAGTAGCTGGTATCACCGCCGTCAACGACGTAGAGTGCATCGTCCCCCACCACTTTCTGGATCTGGGCCACAAGCCGGATAGGATGGATTGGATCAGAAGGTTCTTCCCTCTGTTTGAGCTCCGAGTCGATAAAGGCATAGGAGGCCTTGCGCAGATCGGTCAGCCAGCCGCTGTGATCCCGCTTTTCTACATACGGAAGAATCTGGTCGAGGACCGAGGCGACATCTCCCTGCAATCCTACATCTGAGGCGCGGTTGCGGTCGATTTCGTTAGGATCGATGTCGATCCTTACGACTTTCGCATTGGGGAAAAGCGCACCGAACTGGAGGGCCCAGTTGAACCGTATCCCTGCGGCCATGATGACATCGGCCTGCGAGAGACCCAGCATCATACCCGTGAACCCCACGTCCATCACGGAAAGGGCATGGTTGTCCGGCAGGACACCCCGGCCGTTGTTAATGAGCAGGAATGGAATTCCCGTCTTCTCGATGAAGGCCTGCAGATCATCATCACAGGAGCTGAAGCCCACGCCGCTTCCGCCGATGAAAAAGGGCTTCTTTGCGCTGTTGATGAGATTGGCTGCCTGTTTCAACGACTCGTCATCCGTGCGGACCGTGAACTTTTGTCTGCCCCGGGCCAGCGCGGAAGCGATCTCTTCAGGGGCTTTGACATTGAGGATATCGGGCGGGATTTCGAGGAAGACAGGACCCGGCCTGCCCTCCACGGCATAGCGAAAGGCCATGGCCAGATATTCAGGGATGCGCTTGGCATCATAGCAGGTGCCATACCACTTGACGACCGGTTTGACCATGTCCACCTGGTTCATTTCCTGCAGGGCCCCCTTGAGGTCATCCCGCAGAGGGGACCGGCCGCAAAGTACCACCAGAGGAGCCTTGTCCAAATAGGCGTTTACCACACCGGTGAGTGCATTGGTAAACCCCGGGCCTGCTGTGACCAGACACACTCCAGGCTCTCCCGTGTAGATGGACCACGCGTGGGCCATCATGGCCGCAGCCTGTTCGTGGCGGACGTCGATGGCTCGGATTCCGTACTCGGTAAACCCATCCAATATCTGCTGGATATGTCCTCCCGACAGGGCGAACACCGTTCCTACCTTCTCAACCTCCTTCAGATATTTCGCAACCAAATGGCCGCCGTATATCTCTGCCATGACATCCTCCTTCTTCTCAATCATCCATATTGATTTCTTTGTAGAAAACCACGTTCTTCCTGCCTAGCAGGAGTCAGAGATAATGGCTGTGCCTGTTTCCTTTTTCTCTTTTTCTCTCCAGACTCTCAACTTTTGATATCCACGGTTTT
>JAUWTO010000221.1 GCA_030614685.1 Candidatus Aminicenantota bacterium | reverse complement strand
TAGGAGTCATCCGGGTAGCTGTCGGCCACGATCAGAACCTCCTGGCCCTCGCGCAGCCGTCCCAGGTCCACCTCGCTTATGGAGGACTTCACGATCATCTCGCTGGGGTCGCCGATCTGGAACACGGTGGTCCCCACCATGTAGGAGGAGATCCCCGTGACCACCATCTCTCCCTGCTCGACATTGCGGGCGATCACGAGTCCGGAGATGGGCGCCACAATGCGGAAATCATCCAGCTGCATGATCTCGGACGTATCCGTGTCTGATGTGTCAGCTGGTGAAGCCTCCGTCATCTCCATCTCCAGGATCTGCTGCTCGAGCTGGGCCTGCTTGTAGGCATTATGGGCGAGGTGGTAGAGGTTCTCGAACTTTTCCAGCTCCTGCCTGGCAATCAGGTCCTTTTCGAAGAGGGACTGGTTGCGCTCCCACTCCTTCTCCCGTTCCAGGTACTCGATGTGGGCCCGTTCCACCGCGGCCCGCTTGCCGTAGAGCTGCAGTGCCTGGTTGGGATCCGGCTCCACGATGGCCAGGAGCTGGTTGGCCCTGACTATTTCGCCCTCCTCCACCAGAATCTGCTTGATCTTGCCCGAGATCTTGGATTTCACGTCTATAGAACGCACCAGCTCGATGGTCCCGGTCTCGGTCAGGCGATCCAGCACCCCGCCGTATTTCACACTGGACATCGAGCCCTTCATGTCGTCTGGCGCCACCTTCCCCTTCATGAGCACGCCAATGACCACGACCGCGATCACCACCAGGAACAGGATTGTCAGGATGATCCGCCTGCGTCTCTTCTTGTGCTTTTTCTTCTGTATCGCATCTTCCATGGAAGGTTCTCCGTGTTCGGTTTGAGGAAAGACTCCTTGGGGGGCTCCCACTCTATTCTACAACAGTCCCCCCAGGTTTATTCACGAATTCGTGTGATCTGGAGGGACAAGCCCGGTTACAGACGTCTCCTCTCTATTATTGTATACGCAATCGAGCCCGGATTGTTCCCGGTTTGCGCCTTCTCGAGATGAAAGATGGTCAGCGTGCCCAGGTCGTGGAGCATCGCGGGTTTTTCCAGCGGCTTCTTCCCGTTCAGCCAGCGCCGCAGTTTCCGCAGCAGTCCCGGATCGGCCCCGATCCCGTGACGACTATTCGTACCGCAGGGATCTGATCGGATTAGCGAGCGCCGCCCTTACTGCCTGGAACCCCACGGTCAGCCAGGCGATGAGCAGCGACAGGCCCGCAGCCAGCAGGAAAAATCCGATCTGTGGCAGCATGGGGATGCGGTAGGCGAATCCCTGCAGCCAGCGGTCCATGGCCCAGTAGGCAGCTGGCCAGGCCAGCAGGTTGGCGGCCAGTACCCAGAGAGTGAACTCCTTGGACAGGAGCAATACGATCCCAGAAGCGGAAGCGCCCATGACCTTGCGGATGCCGATCTCCTTGGTGCGCTGCTCAGCGGCATAGGCCGCCAGCCCAAAGAGCCCCAGGCAGGCGATGAATACTGCCAGGCCGCTCAGGTAGCCGAACAGCTGCCTCTGCCGTTCTTCCGAGCGGTAGCGCTGCTCGAACACGGTGTCGAGAAAAAAATGCTCGAAGGGCAGTTGGGGATAAAGGCGTTTCCATGTGTTCTCGATAAAGGACAGGGTTCCCGGAATATCTTCGGTCTGCAGCTTCACTGAAATTAAACGATTGTTGCGGGTGCTGAGAAACAGGTTCATGGGACGGATCGAGTTCTTCAGAGAAGTAAAGTGGAAGTCCTTGATCACGCCGATGACCGTGTAGTTGATCTTCAGCTCTCCGTAGACCTGGATGACCTTCCGGCCTACAGCATCGTCCCACCCGAATCGCTTGACCGCCTCTTCATTAAGGATCACGCCCCCGGCATTGGCCGGATTCCTGCCGCTGCGCGCATCGGTTGGGAACTCGGGGGAAAAATTCCGGCCTGCCAGCAGCTCGATCTCATATGTGCTCAGGAAATCGTAATCCACTGTGTTGTGGATGAGCTCGATCTGCTCTTCCTTGGCCGCCCCTTCCCAAGTCACATTGTTGTACATGCCGATGGAACTGGGGAGCATCATGGAGCCGCTCACACCACCGATGTGGGGATTCTGCAGGAGCTCGGCCTTGAGAGGCTCGAGGTTTCTGGCTGGCTCTCCGGTCTGACTGCGGACCACCAGTACTCGGTCTTTCACGAAGCCGAGGTCCTTGTTGTGTATGTAACGGAGCTGGCGCCCGAAGATCAGGGTGCAGATGATCAGGATGATGGAGATGCTGAACTGGGCCACGACCAGGATCTTGCGGAAGAGCGCGCCCCTGGTTCCACTCGTCAACCGGCCCTTCAGGACCCTGACCGGCTGCATCCCGGACAGGAGCAGGGAGGGATAGCTCCCTGAGATGATCCCCGTGATTCCGGTTATCGCAAGCAGGATCAGGATTACATTCAAGCCGCCGAGGTCGGAGAATGCCACAGACTGCCCGGTCAATTGATTCAGCAGGGAGATGCAGGGAAGCACAAGCAGGACGGCCAGCAGCATGGACGCTCCGGCATAGATCAGGCTCTCGCCGATGAACTGACGGATCAGCTGTCCCCGGGCCGCGCCCACCACCTTGCGCAGTCCCACCTCCTTGGCACGGTTGGCGGAGCGGGCAGTGGACAGGTTCATGAAATTGATGCAGGCCGTCAGGAGGACGAGGATCCCGCAGGCCAGGAATATATACAGCGTGCGGATGTCTCCGGTGTCGTTGACCTCGGAGTAGAGGTGCGACCTCGCCAACTGCCCGAGCCGAAGCACACGCTTGTCGTCTTCCCGGATGTTGCGGCGGAAGACCCCCATGATCTTCTGTTCCATTTCCGGGACTGAATGGTTTTCAGGGAACATGACATAGGAGTAGAGCTGCTGGCTGAGCCAGTTCTGGAAAAATGCGTTCGCGTTGGGCATCAGCTCATTTATGGTACGGAAGGAAACCAGGATGTCCGGAGAGATGTTGGTTGTGGGGGGATGGTCCTGTATGATCCCCGTGATGGTGACATCGAACCGGGATCCGAAATCCAGGGTCAGAGTCCGCCCCATGGGGTCTTCCCACCCGAAGTATTTTTCCGCGATCTCCTCGGTGATTACCGCAGAGAGCACGTCGGTGAGGGCCCTTTCCGGGTCTCCGGCGACCAGGGGGAAGGAAAACATCCGGAGCACACCGGCGTCGGCGAAGTTGAAGTCTTGTTCGTAAAAATTGTGCTCGCCCTGAGAGACCAGGACGCGCCCCGGTGAGTAAAAACGCGTGAACTCGACCACCTCAGGCAGTTCCTGGGCGAGCGTCTCTGTTAGCGGAACGGGTGAGGTGCTGGCCTGGAATACCTGATCCCCGAGATCCTGCTCCACGTTGATGCGGTAGATGCGCTCGGAATTGACATGATGGTCTTCGTATCGGAACTCATACTGGACAAAGAGCAGGATCAGGATGAAGCAGGCCATGCCTACGGACAGGCCGGCCAGGTTGAGGATCGAGTAGCCTTTGTGTTTCTTGAGGTTTCTCAGGGTGGTTTTGAGGTAATTTTGAAACATGATCAGACTCCATATGAAGGGATGGGTGAGGATCCAGGGCAGCGAACCCAGCAGCTGCCTCCAGTACCAGGCGTCGGCCGCCAGGCGTCCCTGTTCGCCGTACACACTGTTGTAGATCTCGTCGAAGTCTCCGCTCAGGTAGGGGCGCTCGAGAGCGGGCAGGGATCGCCTCAGGATCCAGCGGGGGATCCGGGGCGGGTGATGGAATGGCCGACTGCTCATGGCCTGACTATTTCTCCTCTGCAGCCAGATTGGGCACGCCCTCCCAAAGGGCGTCGTGAACCCTCTTCAGTTCAGCCAGAGCGTTCCTTCCCTGCATGGTGAGGAGATAGTATTTGACTGCCTTGCCACCACGCCGCGCAGTGGGCTCGCCGATCCGAGCCTGCAGGAAGCCGAGCCGGCTGAGCCTGTCGAGGGGGACATAGACGTTGCCCACGGACCAGCCGTGACCAGTGGACTGTCGCAGCTGTTCCCGGACATGGACCAGGCTGGCG
>JAUWTO010000076.1 GCA_030614685.1 Candidatus Aminicenantota bacterium | reverse complement strand
CCGGCCTTCGAGCTCCGGCCTTTTTTCTACAAGGCCTTTGGCATTCTTTTTTATGATGGCCAGGTATTCCTGGTTTATTTTTCTGCTTTCTTCGACAGTCCGTGTTTCCCTGACCACAGTGTCTCCATGTGCTGTGAGCTGTTTCAGGGTCTGCGCGTATGGAACATAGTGCCCGTATCCTGCCCGTTCGACCGGCTTTTCTCCCCTCAAAAATCCATCGTCGATCAGAATATATCCCCCTGGACGCACCGTCCGCCGCAGCATGCCCACCAATTGATGATAATTTCCCAGAAGACCCCCCAGGGACGCGAAGACCACCACATCAAAATCCGAGGCCTCTTTTACGTATTCGCGCAGATCCTTAAGTTCGAAACTGCATTTTTGGGACACACCCCATTCTGCGGCCTTCTGCCGCGCCTCCTCCAGGAACACCTCACAGGCATCGATCCCCACGGCTCGGAAGCCCAGCACGTGGGCCACGGTCACGGACACGGCCCCCTTGCCGCATCCCAGGTCTAAGAGTTTTGTCCCCGCCGGATCTAATCCCAGGGGACGGAGGAGCTTCACCACCAGCTCCGGAGAGCAGCCCAGGGCCCACATCCCCTTGAGGAGCTCCGGGACAAAGGGGAGCATGCCCGTATCCATCTCCAGGGAATCGGCCACAGATTTTTGGATATCGTTGTTCTTCATCGGCATCCTGTCATTCCTTATCCTCGGGCTGGTAGAACTCCGCGTCCAGGTCATCCAACTTCTGAGACATGAAGGCCCGGGCGTCTGCGATGGCCTGATTATATAGGGGCGGTCCCAGTGACTTGATAAAAAAATCCAGGATCCGCTGCGCCTGGTACGGGCTGAGCTGCTCACAAAGTCGCAAGGTACTATCCGGCACTATTATACGCCATTATCAGCCCATGAGATGCCATTTAAATCAAAGAGAAAGAAGAATTCGCGGCTGCAGCCTGGGCAGGGCAAGAAAGCAGATGTACATGTGGCGGCTGATGTTCCGGAATTGAACCTCTGATTCAGGTCCGGCAGATCTTTCTCAAGCTGAACGCCAGGATCAGCAGGAATACACCCAGCAGTACGGCAAATGCCGCCGCGGATAGAACGAAGACCAGGCCGGTGATTTGGGGATGTGCAAGGAGGAGTGCTCCCAGCCCGATGGCCAGCAGCCCCCCCAGGACCATGGAGCGCTCGCCTCCGAAATCCCTGCGCAGACGCACTCCGGTAAGAATGCTCATGAGTCCCCATAACAAAGCGGCAAAAGCCAGAAAATAGACCACGATGTTCAGGGTCAGCAGCGCAGCGGCCGCTGGGTGCAGGAGCGCAACGATCCCCGCCAGAATGCTGAGGACCGCGACGAAGATGCCTGTCCCCCATTTCGGGAAGTATTTCATTCCCCTCAGGGAAACCAGCAGTATAAAGAGCCCGTCAATGATAAAGAACACGCCCAGGATCTGGACCAGGAGGAGGACCGTGGCCCGCGTGCGTGTGAGGAGCAGGATCCCGAGGAAAAGCGCGGCCATTCCCCGCAGCAGCACCAGCCACCAGATATCTGAACAGATCCTCTGCCGTGGAGTTTTATCCAACTTGAACTCTACCAACGGTACTCCCTCCTCACCTTACTTTCATCAACCCTATGCAAAAAAACCGCCGAAGTCAATACCAGCAGCCGCGGGCCTCTTCAGCATAGGCGTGGAGCAGCTCAACCTCGGCGTCGAAGAAGTGGTCCGAGGGGGAGAGAATGAATCCGCCCCCTGCGCCGGCAGCCTCGAAACAGCGGCATACCTCTTTTCGAGTGTCCTCGGGTGTGCATCCTGTGAAGAAGTGGAACTGGTCGAACCCGCCGATCAGGCAGAGGCGGTCTCCGATGTGGCGTTTAGCCTCAGCCAGGTCCACATCCCCTCCCAAGGCCGGAGGGGTGAAAGTCTCGGCCGCATCAGGCCCCATGTCCGCAATGCTGTCCAGCAGCGGCATCATGCCGCCGCAGGTGTGATAGACCACACGCTGGTCCGCGGCATGGGCCTCCTCGATGAGCGCGGCATCATAGGGGGCCACAAAGGTATCGAAGATATGGGGAGAGATTACCGTGGAGGAGGCGTCCCCGCCGCCCAGCTCCAGGAGGTCGAAGCGGGCGCCCGGCATGGTCCGGATGTAGCGGGTTTTCCGTTCCTGCAGGATGCGCAGGAAGGCATGGACCCATTCCGGATCATCAAAGGTCTGGAGGATCAGCGCCTCGACCCCAAAGAGCACGGCCGCATCCTGCCAGCACCCGGGCTGGCCGTAGATGTCGAAGCTGGGGATGGAGCCCCGGATCAGACCTCGTTCACCGAATTTATCCGCACGCTGATTGACCAGGTCGACATCACAGATCGGGACCGGGGCGAATTCCGCGATCGTGTCAATGTCGCTTTTCTGCTTGATCAGACGCTCCGTGACCCAGGCCGTGTGGGCATCATTCTGCAGGACCGTAGAGAGTGTGCTTCCGGGCGTGAATATGGAATAGCGGAGGGTGCGGTATCTGGGATTCGGCACCTCTTCCCTCTCGATCCTCCATTGGTGGGAGCACATGCGCGGCGATTCCCAGTAGCCGATGCTCTCAAGGAGAGGATCCAGGTGGTCGCCTTGCTCCGTGTCGGGCATGCGAGCGTCCACCCATTCGATGGGATCCAAGCCGAACAAGTCGAAAAACTCCTGGGACGAGATCCCCTGCAGATAATTTTCAAGGAAGTAGGGCATGACATGATGGGTGGTCACGGGCAGCCGGTCCGGTACTCGTCCTTCGAGCGCTGCGATGAACCGCTGTTTCGATGTCACTCTTTTCCTCGAGGGGAAGGCATATACCTGAGATCCGTCACTGTCAGTTGTATAGCACACACCCAGACGCCTTGCAAGACAGCGAAAAAAGGACCGGTGCCAGGTACATTTATAGCGCTAAATGTACCTGGCACCTATTCTTATTGGTAGCGGATGGACTGGACTGGGTCGCAGGTCGCGGCCTTGAAGGACTGGAAGCTCACTGTCAGCAGGGCGATCACGAAGGTCGCCAAGCCCGCCAGTACAAATTCCGGCCAGTGCGGTTGGACCTTGTAGGCGAAGTTTTTAAGCCAGGCGTTCATGGCAAAATAGGCGATAGGCCAGGCGATGAGGTTGGCCACCAGCACCCACTTGGTGAACTCCCTCGAGAGCAGATACATGATGCTGGAGAGGGAGGCACCCAGCACCTTGCGCACTCCGATCTCCTTTGTGCGGCGGGCCGCAGTGAACGAAGCCAGGCCAAAGAGACCCAGGCAGGAGATGAAGATGGCGAAGAGGCTGAAATAGCCGAACATCTGCATCATACGGGCCTCGTTGCGGTAGAGCGCGGCGATGCGGTCGAACAGGAAATCATACTGGAGCGGCGACTCGGGATTGAAGCGCGCCCATATGTCCCTTGCGTGGGCGATGGCATCCTGGGTGCGGCCCGGAGCGATCCGGAGGGAGGCCGTGTTGGCCTGGTCCGGCCGGAGGTAGGTGATGATGGGGCGGATCTCATTGTGGAGCGACTCGTAGTTGAAATCCGCCGCCACCCCAATGACGTATCCCTTCAGAGAGGGTGCGAAGGTTCCGATGCGCAGTCCCACAGCCTCCTGAGGGCTCTCAAGGCCCATGCGGCGGACTGCGGCCTCGTTGATAACAAAAGCCTCGCTGGCATCAGTGGCATACTCACGGGAAAAATCCCGGCCCGCGATAATCTGGATGTTGTAGGTCCGAAAAAATCCGTGGGAAATCCGGTTGTGGGGCATGCTGAAGGGATTCCTCTGGACCTCACCGTTTATCTCCACCCAGAATCCGGGGGCATCGTTCAACCGCCCCGTGGGTGCCCGCTTGGAAAGGGCTGCCTCCAGGATATGAGGGCTGGCCAGCAGGTTCTGCCTCATGTCTTCCCAGCGATCCCGGATCACCTGGTCCGCCGGCAGCATGACAATGTTCTCGCGTTCGAAACCGAGGTCGGCGTTCATCAGGTAGTTCATCTGCCGATAGACCACTGACACAGATATGATCAGGCAGATGGAGATGGCGAACTGGAACACGACCAGGATCTTCCGCAGCGCGGCCCCGCGGGTTCCTCGTGTCAGCTCTCCCCGCAGGATGGAGGCGGATTTGAAAGCGGAGAGGTAGACCGAAGGATAAAGCCCGGCCAGCACACCTGTGACAACGAACACCCCGATCAGGATCAGGATCCCTCCGGGATTGAGTAGATAGGAGATGTTCATGTCCCTTCCCGAGAAGCTGTTGAAAAACGGCAGGACCACGACCACGAGGACCAGAGCCAGCAGGAGTGCCAGGAACGAGAAAAAGATCGACTCCCCCAGAAACTGAGCTGTCAGGATGCGGCGGCTGGCCCCCACCACCTTGCGCAGGCCCACTTCCTTGGCCCTCTGGGTGGCGCGGGCAGTGGAGAGGTTCATGAAATTGATGCAGGCAATGATCAGGACAAAGACGGCCACCAGAGTGAAGAGCCGCACGTATTTCATGTCGAAGTTGGGTTCCAGCTCGCCTGCCGTATGCGAGTACAGATGAACATCCTCGGCCGGCCGGATGAGGATCGTGGTGCTCTGGCTGGACCGGATGACATCGCCGTCCGAATCCTCGCGGGTTCCAAGGACGCGGTCGATAAATTCCGGGATGCGGGCCCGCACAGCGGCTGCATCCACCGACTCTGCCAAGCGCATGTAGGTGTAGGTTACATTATCGCTGAAGTTGCGCGTCCCCAGAAAATAGTCGTCCCCGGCCCGCACTTGAAGACCCTTCAAGGAGATATATGAGGCCAGGATATCATAATGGAAATGGGTGTTGGCGGGCGCGTCCTGGATGATGCCCGTGACCTGATAGAGGGTATCGTCACTGATCATGAGCTGCCGCCCCATCGGGTCAGCGCTGCCAAAGTATTTGTGCGCTGTGGATGCCGTGAGGACCAGGCTGAATGGTTCCTTGAGGGCCGTCCCGGGATCACCTCGGAGGAACGGCATGCTGAAGATCTCAAAGATGTCGTCTTCTACAAAAAAGAGGCGATCCTCGATAAAGCGGCTATCTTCATAGACGACACGTGTGTTCCCGGCGTCGAGCACACGGGCGATGTGCTCCATCTCGGAAAACTGCTCCTCCAGGTGCGGCGTGAATCCGGGCGCCAGGGTGCCGAAGTGCCCGCGCACCGAGCCGTCGGCCGTGAGCCACTGCCGCTCCAGCCGGTAGATGCGCCCGGAATTCTCGTGAAAGCTATCGAAGCTCAGTTCATAGCGCACAAACAGCAGGATCAGCACACACACGGCCATGCCGATGCCCAGCCCCAGGATGTTGATAAACGAATATCCCTTGTGCTTCTTGATGATCCGGAAGGCGATCTTGACATAATTTCTGATCATGATGACACTCCCATATATAGAATTGGAGGCAAATACGGGCACCAGCTTGAGAATATTCCAGAGGTACCACAGGTTTGCCCATTGTCTGCCACGCGCCTGCACCTTCCAGAGGAAGGTCTCCTCGAAATCACCGAGCAGGGACTCCTGGTTCCAGTCGGTGTTGACCTGGCCCAGCAGGAAGGCCAGGAGAGCGGGAGGGCGGCAGGTATTTTTCACAGCATCCTCTGTTATGTAGAGCTGTTTATCAAACCGTCCCATAGATCGTCGCTGACTCGTTTGTATGCATGGAGGGCCTCAAGTCCCTCTTTGGTCAAACGGTAGATCTTCTTACGCCGCCCACCGCGCACTGCCGTGGCATCCCCAAACCGTGAGACCACCAGGCCGCTTTTCTCCAGGCGGCTCAGGGGGAGGTGCACCGACGTCAGAGACTCAGCCTTCCCGCTCACCTGAGTGAGATGGTCCTGGATGGCAATGAGATAGGCCCTCTCTTCAAGGTTCAGGATGGACAGCATGACCAGTTCTTCTTTCCGTGTGATACGCTTCATGCGGGCTCCGCTGTTCATTTCTTTCTATAAACTTGGAACATATCATCTATATAGACGCAAACAGCCGGAAAAAGTTCATACATTTAAGCGCTGGATTCCGATCTCGCTCAAAGGAGAACCATCAACCTTTGGACTGGAAGAAGCATCCTCCATTGATTCCGAGAGAGAGGATCTGGCCGAACTGGGAGAGAGAGCGGCTTTCAGTACCTGGTCGTCTCCCACATGATATGGGAGTGATCCCGGGACTTATTCCTGGCGGGTCAGGGCCTTCTTACAGATGTAGGCATACCAGAGGCTGTCGGTGTTCCAGGAGGCAAGCTGGCGAAACAGCCGTGTTGCCCTGGCCCGGCTGCCGCCTGCGTTTTCGGCCAGTGCCGCATAGTACATGAACAGAGGTTCCTGAATATCGGCCTGCCTGAAATACTCGGCCGCGATATCGGGATAGTCCCTCTGAAGTTCGATGTAGCCGAGCAGCCCCATGTGGTATTTCATCCTCTCCGGGTTCTGGCTTTCCCTCAGGGTGTTCTGGTAACGGGCAGCGATGGCCAGGGCCTGGGCAATGTTATTCTGCTGGGCAGCCACAGCTGCATCCCAAAAATACAGCATGTCGGAGTAGCTCTCCCGGTAGAACGACGGCATCTCGGCTGTCTCCAGGATCATGCGGGTTTCCTGCAAGGACTGCTCTGCCTCGTCATACTCCTGGATCTCCGCATAGATGGCGGCCTTGGCCAACTCGTAGAGGGCCACCTGGCTCATCAAGTTGTTGTCACGGGCGATCTTAATGATGCTATCCGCCTCGGCCAAGGCTTCCTCGGGCCTGCATTCATACATATAAGAGCGGCAGATCATGCCCATGTCCTGCACTTTGCCCTCGATCGTAGGCTCCATCTCGATGGTCTTTTGGATCGCCTCACGGCCTTCATCATACCGGCCCAAAAAAACCAGGTTGGTCCCGATCTTCAACTGCGAATCTGTGAATGTGGGATTCTTTTCCAGGGCCTGCTGATAATAGGCGATGGCCTCCTCGAATTTCCCCATCCTGGAGTACAGGTCGCCCATGGAATCATGGGGATTGGGCTGGTCCGGGATGAGACGGACACAGTTCTGGAAGGCCTCTTCCGCTTCGGCGTAGTTTTCGGCAGATAGATTGATGTAGCCCAGTTCCAGATAAGAAGGGGCGAAATTCAAATCGATCGCCAACGCCTGTTTCTGCTCTCTTATGGCTTTGTCGCTCTCCCCCAGGATGCGGTAAAAGACCCCAAGCCGGAAGTGGGTTCTCTTGTCGTTGGGAAACATTTTCACGAGCAGCTCATAGAACTCGATGGCCCGATCCGGGTCGTTCCGGCCATAATACGCGTCATAGGCCTTGATGATCATCTGCTCTCCCGCCGACACATCCTCCGAGAGCTCCACCGCACGCTGCAGGTCGCGCTGCAGGCTCACCGGGTCATTCGTGAACCGGGCCCGATACAGAAAGGCCAGGGCAAAGTCCGAATCCAGTGCGATCGCTTCACTCAATTTGGCCATGGCCGTGTCGAGATGCAGGTTTTCCCCCTCAATCCGCGCCTGGGTAAAGAGGGTGCGGGCCTCTCTGGATCTCGATGTGATCGGCACCTCGGTCTGTTTTGCACACTGGGTGCACAACAGGAGCAGAACCAGGAGCGCTCCCCCTAAAACCACGGATCTTCTGAGATTTTTCCCCGAGAATAGCATAGTCTTTCCTCCTCCAATCCAGAGATTTCAAACAGAGGAGTACACTCGTCTACGTGCACGCAAAATAAAAACTACCGGTGGGAACCGCCGTCTTATCTCCCCACTAGGAATATAGGTTCGGGTTCGGTGGTTGTCAAATTCTCTGTGCCAGATCCGCCACAATGGCCAGCGCCTTATCGATCTCGGCCGGACTGTTATAGATATGCGTGCTAAAGCGCACGCCCCTCGCCCCCTGAGACCGGGGCTGCAGCCTGCCCTTTTCCCACAGCGTGTCCTGGAGCGCCTTGCCGTCCATCTCCGCCACGTTGAAGGTTGTCAGGCCGGAGCTCATTTCGGAATGCAGCGAGGTGAGGATCGAGGTCTTGGGGATGGCAACCAAGCCTTCGCGGAAAGAATCCCCCAGCCTCTTAATGCGGCGGTGGATGCGATCGGGGCCCACCTCGAAATGGAAATCCAAAGCCTCCTCCAGGCCCGCCAGCAGGGCGGCGTTGCCCGTGCCCCTCTGCGTGAGCCGGAAGCCGTTGTCCTCGTGGTTATCCCACTGGCCGGATGCCAAGGTGGTCCAGACCGCATCGATCAATTCCTCCCGGATGTACAGCAGTCCGCTCCCGGCAGGAGCCAGGAGCCACTTGTGCGGGCTGGCATAGTAGGCGTCGCATCCGATGTCCTTGACATCCACCGGAATGTGGCCCACAGCCTGGGCGCCGTCGACAATGGTGAAAAGGCCTTTTTCGGCCGCGTGCCGGCAGATCTCTTTTACGGGAAGGATGGTCCCGGTCCCTGAGGTGATGTGCGGCAGCGACAGTACACGTGTCTTGGGGCCGATGGCCTGCTTGAATGCATCAATGATCTGTTCCGGATCCTCGACCGGGACAGAGATCGGCACCTGCCGCCAGGTCGTGCCGTAGCGCTTGGCCCGCAGCTGCCAGCCGCTGCGCCCTCCTGAGTGCTCCTTGTCAGTGGTGATGACCTCGGCACCTTCGGGCAGGTCCAGGCCGTTGGCGAGGAAGTTCATGCCCATGGTGGCGTTCTGGGTCAGCACGATCTCCTTATAATGGGCGTTGATCAGCCTGCCGATCTTCTCTCGGAGCTCGACATAGGGGAAGTACCCGGACAGCAAATCGATACCCCCGTCGCTCCAATCGCAGTGGGCGATCTCCACGGCGTGCTTGCGCATATGGTCGATCATCCGATTCAGGACTCTGGTGGGCGGTGCCCCTATGGTCCCAGTGTTGCAGTAGGCCTCCCCTGGAGGCATGGGGAACTGTGCCCGGAGCGCACTCCAGAATTGGGGGTCTCCTTCTGAGGGAAGAGACGGGATCGCATTCTTTTCGGACGTGCATTTCCCATTCAGACCGATAGCCAGGCCTGCCACGGCCGTCGACTTGATGAATTGTCTTCTTGAGATCATGAAGCCTCCTTTGGAGGCATCATAATCCACATGCAGTCCCAGGTCAAATCCGGGCTAAGTCCAGCTCGAAAAAGGGTTTGACTGCGCTGGGAATTGGCTAGGGTAAACGCACATCATGCGCGGAACATCCGTTTCGACAAGTGTCCATTTCAGGAAAAAGACCATGACCACGCGTTCCCCAATAATATGCATGGACATCTTATGCTCACGGAATTGAGGATGCTTCTCAGGCTTGAACTCAGCTGCTACTTTTACTATAGTATAAGCGGTTAGGGGTGTCCTTCGTTGAGGGACTGAGATCACACCCTCGGAACCTGATCTGGGTCATGCCAGCGTAGGGAAACGGCATTCCCGCCTCGTGCATATGCTCCCGTTTCCATGGGCTGGAGAGGCTTGCGCGATAAGTTACGGAGAACGGAGGGAAAACATGAAAACAGAGCTCCCGGATATCGGGAAGATCTCCCCGGAGATCTTCGATGAGGTAATCCTGCCGCAGTTGGGCCGCAGGCGCCCGGAGGTGCTGGTCGGCCCGCAGCACGGTGTGGATGTCGGGGTCGTGGACATCGGCAGCGACCGGGTCATGGTGACCACCACAGATCCGATCTTCATCGTGCCGCCCTATGGATGGGAGCGGTCGGCCTGGTTCGCCGTCCACATCCTGGCTTCCGATGCAGTGACCTCAGGCCTGGCACCCGACTACATCACCTTCGACCTGAACCTTCCGTTGGGGATCACCCGGGACGAGTTTGATGTTATGTGGTCTGTCATGCACCGGGAGTGTGAGAAGCTGGGCATGGCCATCATCTCAGGACACACGGGACGTTACGAGGGCTGTCAGTACCCCATGATCGGCGGGGCCACTGTGATCTGCATCGGGCCCAAAGACCAATACGTGACGCCGAACATGGCCCGAGAGGGCGACCGCATCATCATCACCAAGGGCGCGGCGATAGAGGCGGCGGGACTTTTTGCCGTCACTTTTCCCGGCAAGGTCGCCGAGGTATACGGCCCGGAGGTGGCCAAGGAAGCCGAAGAGATCTTCTGGCAGATGTCCGTGGTGGAAGACGCCTTGACCGCGGTGGAGGTGGGAGTGCGCGATGAGGGAGTCACGGCCATGCACGATGCCACGGAATGCGGAGTCTGGGGAGGGCTGTTCGAGATCGCCCAGGCCTCCAAGGTCGGCATGACCATCAACAAGGACGAGATCATCGTGAATCCGGTGGTGGACAAGGTCT
>JAUWTO010000166.1 GCA_030614685.1 Candidatus Aminicenantota bacterium | reverse complement strand
GACACGCAGTGCACACGTTCAGCATGTTGTCCCTCTTCTGCTCCCAGTCGTCTTTCTTCTTGGAGATGATGGGCCGCAGCGTCCAGGAGATCCTCTGGCCCACGTCATGCGTGATAGGCTGTTTCTGGGTGGCGGACATGTGGCAGGTCGCGCAGGTGGGGGCCGCGTAGTAGTCCACTCCGGCCACCCACGTTTCTGAGGCGAGGTTCATCTTGTCGATGTTCGTGTAATAGGCGTTGCCGTGCTTCGATTCCTCGTAGACCTCCTTTTGCGGGTGGTCCGGGCCGAGGTGGCATTTGGAGCAGACTTCGGGCTGGCGCGCCTGGGCGCTGGAAAAGGCATGACGGGCGTGACACGCGCTGCAGCTGCCTTTGGAGCCGTCAGGATTCAGGCGCCCGATGCCCGAGTTGGGCCAGGTTTGCGACGACAGTTTGTTGCGGGATTCGGGATCCAGTTTCACGACGGCCCCGTGACAGCTTTCGCATCCGGTGATAGCCGCCGGGCTCCCCCCGGCCACATGGGCCAGGTAGGCGTCGTTGGAGTCCAGGATCTCACCGGCCGTGGCATGGTAGGAGCCTCCCGTCTCTTCGGACTCCTGCTCGTGGCACTGTCCGCAGTCCCGGGGTGTGACAAGGGTGGCGATCAGCGCTCCGCCGTGCTTGAAGGCATCGGGGTCGGCTTCCTCTGCCCCATGGCACTCGATGCAGCCCACGCCGTTCTCTGCGTGCTTGGATGATGCCCACTGGTTGTACAGGCCGGGCGACCCTTTCTGGTGACAGGCCAGGCATTTTGCGCCCGGATCGGCCTGCTTCTCCTGTGCCCAGAGCCCGGCTGCAAACAGGACGACCAGAAGAATGATCCCGAGAATACAGACTTTTTTCATTGATCCCTCCTTAGTATCAGAGATCGCGCGAATTTTCTGAATCAAGTGCGCACAGTATAATACAATTCATCTCTGACTTGAAGAAATCCGGTGCTTCTGTAGGCAATTCCAAAACCGTGTTGATTATTAGCCTGGATTATTGATAAAAAGTGCCGATATAGAATTTAGTGGACTCGAGCGACGGCATGATATTTCATACATCGGAGGACCCAACATTTTTCTCAGGCAGATTCTTATTTATAATCGGCCCTATTCGTGCTTGAGGGCTTCTGCGGGATTGGTGAGCCCGGCCTTGAGGGCCCGGTACCCGATGGTGAGGAACGCGATGCCGATGGTGACCGCGGCTGTGACCAGGAACATCAGGGGATGGATCGGGATGCGGAAGGCGAATCTCTCCAGCCAGCGGTGCATGAAATAGAAAGCCAGAGGAGAGGCGATGCCCACAGCCGCAGCCACCAGGAGCAGTACCTCTCTGGAAAGAAGATACATGATTCCGGATACCCTGGCTCCCAGGACCTTGCGGATCCCGATCTCCTTGATGCGCCTTTCGGTGGTGAACGAAATCAGGCCGAAAAGCCCCAGGCATGCGATCGCCACCCCCACCCCTGCGAACACCCCGAAGATGGTTCCGGTCCGTTGTTCCCGCTGATAGAGGCCAAAAAAATCCTCGTCCAGGAAGGAATATTCAAAGGGCTGTCCTCCGGAGAATCTTTTCCAGGTGTCCTCGATCTGTCCCAGGGTTGCCGGCAGATCCCGGCTGCGCAGCTTGATGGAGGTGTAGGCCCATTCCCGGTCCGAGAGGGGCCGGATGATCATGGGCTGGATGCGGTGATGCAGGGAGTGGAAGTGGAAGTCCTTGACCACACCGATGATGGTGACAAAGTCCCCGTCTTGGTAGTCCCCAAATTCTTTGTGAAATCGCTTCCCCACTGGCTCCTCGAGACCCCATTCTTTGGCCGTGGTCTCGTTGATGATGACGGCCGAGGTCCGGTCGGTGGGGATATCCGGGGAGAAATTGCGGCCCTCGAGCAGGGAAAGACCCAGCAGCTCCATGAGCCGGGAATCGGCGTACATGGTGAAGATGGCACTTTCTTCGCTGGCCGGCCGGCCCTCCAGCCTGTGGCCGTTGGGATCGTAATGGCGTCCCGGCAGGGTGCCGGTGTCACAGATAGTGAAGATTTCGGGATACCGCAGGAGTTCCTGCTTGAAAGCGTCCCTCTGTTTGCCCAGAGCGGAGGCCCGGTGGATGACCAGCACCTGTTCCTGATCGAATCCCAGGTCCCTATGGCGCAGGTTACGTAGCTGCGAGGCCACGACCAGGGTCCCGAAGATGATGCAGAAGGTAACGACGTACTGGAAAACCACAAGTCCGCGCCGCAGGAAAATGTGTTGGCGGGGATTGCCCGACCTCCCCCCCCGGATGGTCCGGAGGGGATGGAAGGATGAGAGAAACGCGGCCGGGTAGCTGCCGGCGATGACTCCGACCAGCACCGCCAGGGCCAGCATGAGCGGCCAGGTGCGCGGGTCCTGGAAGGCCGCCAGGCTCAACTGACGCTGGGTCAGCCGTCCGAAGGAGGGCAGCACAAGGCCTGTTAAGGCAAGAGAAATTCCCAGTGCCAGCATCGCCAGGAGCCCGGATTCGCCCAGGAACTGGAGCACGAGCTGCCTGCGGTTCGAGCCCAGGACCTTACGCACCCCCACTTCCTTGCAGCGGTGCACGAAGCGGGCCGTGGACAGGTTCATGAAATTGATGCAGGCGACCAGCAGGATGATCGCCGCGATGGTGGAGAAAATGTACAGAGTGGACCAGCTGCCTTTGATCGAGAGTTGATCCATGACCTCCAAGCCCGGGTTAAGATGGATGTCCGTCAGCGGTTCCAGGAAATAACTGTAACGGTCTTGATCCTGCTGGATCAGTTCCTCGAAGCGCATCCCGGTTTCGGCCTCGACCTGGGCACCCCAGTGCCGCCTCACGAAATCAGGGAATTTCGCCTCCAGCCGGGCCGCATCCATTCCCTCCTTGAGCCGAAGATAGGTGAAATAGGTGTGCCCCCTCCATGAGGCGTCGCGGCTGGTGGCGCTGGAGCTGAGAGAGGCGATCATCTCGTATTGGAAATGGGAGGTTGCCGGACAGTCTTCCACGACCGCGGTGACCTTGAAATCCAGACCCCGGTCCTCGAACCGGAGCGATTGTCCCAGGGGATTGGAACTCCCGAAATATTTCCGGGCGGTCTTCTGGGACAGGGCCACGGTATAGGGTTCTTTCAGGGCCGTATCCGGGTCTCCCAGGACAACAGGTAGGGTAAACACCTTGAAAACGCTGCCGTCCGCGAAGATAATCCCCTTTTCGAGAAAAGCCTTCTCTCCGGACTTGATCAGATAGTTGCGCGGCCAGAGGCTCATGCGCACGGTCTCCTCGACCTCGGGCAGCTCGTCCTTCATGGCCGCCGCCATGGGCGGGACCGTAAAGGCGCTGAGATGGGTGTTCTCCTCTCCCAGCCTGACGCAGACCCGGAAGATCCGGTCGGCGTTTGCATGGTGGCGGTCGAAGCTCATCTCGTGCTGCACGTACAGCCCGATGATGAGGGCGGCGGCCATGCCCACCGACAGTCCGGCGATGTTGATGATGGAAAAGCCCTTGTGCCGCTTGATGATCCTCAGGGCCACGGTCAGGTAATTCTTGAGCATGGTGGCACTCCAGTAAAAGATGTGTTGTATAAACGAGGGCAGGGAGACGAGGACGAGGGCCCAGTACCACAGATGGGCTCGCAAAATCCCGCGGCTAACGGATTGTTCATGGAACTCCTCCTCGAAGTCTCCCACTATGGCCGTCCGCTCATCGTGATTGGCGATGCTGCGCATCAACCAGGATGCGAATCGAGGGGGTTTGATCTTCCGAGGGGACATGTCGGTCAGCTCCGCCCCAGGTCGATCTGAGATTTTCTGTCCCAGAGGATTTGCTTCAGCTCAAGAGCCGCCTTGAGCGCCTCGATCCCCTGGCGCGTGACGGCATAATAGTTGCGGCTGCGCCCGCCCCGCACAGGGCTGGGGTTTCCCGTGGTCTTGGTTACGAAACCCTTCCGGGTCATCTTGGCCAGCACGCCATACAGTGTGCCGTAGGGGAACAGCCGGCCGGTCCTCTCCGAAAGCTGCTTGCGGATGGTCACGCCGTAGGCGTTGTCCCCCAGCCTCCAGACAGCCCAGAGGATCATCTCTTCGGTCAGGTTCAGATCCTGCATGTGTCTTTCCTCTACTTATATGTACGCGAACCGGTAGAAATGGTTGCACGCCACAAGTAAAACTTTTTCAAATCGGCCGTTTTCAGTCCGAGCGCATGGGGAGGTGAGTGAAAGAATGGATTCCTTTCAGGGAGGGATGGGAGGGGGAGGTTGGACGGCGGGTCTTCCGCTCGGACTGAATAGGCCGGGAAGAGAGGTGAAAAGGAGCCTACGGGAGCATGACCGCTTCCCCAAAAAGAATACATGAGTCCGCTGTCCTCACGAAATTAGGGATGTTTACCTTTCTCAATCTGATTTTGACAATGGCGAGGAGTCTGTGTTAAGAGGGAGGCGGCATCGTGCCGGAGGAGCGCGACATGAAAAAATCGATCCGTTGGACATTGTTTGTGTGTGTGGCCCTTACTGCCCTGGTCGGCTGCTCGCCCTCCCCGCAGAGGCAGGCCGTGGAGTCCATAACCGGAACAGACCTTAAACGCCATCTGGATATCCTGGCCGCCGATGAGTTCCGGGGCCGCGACACGCCCTCCCCGGAGCTGAAGATCGCCTCCCGCTACTTGGCGGTCATGGCGGAAAGCTACGGGCTGAAGCCCCTGCTCCCCGACGGATCGTTCCTGCAGGCGATACCGCTTACGGTGACGGAGGTGGATGCCTCCCGGACACAGGTGTCTTCGAGGTCGCCCGCAGGGAACCGGGATTTCTCTTATCTCCGTGATTACGGGCTGCTGGGCCGGGGACTCGCTTCGACCCGAGTGTCGGGGCGGATCCTTTTCCTGGGTTTGGGTCTGTCTGCCCCTGATCTGGATTGGGACGACATTGCGGCGCACGATCTCAAAGACCGGATCGTGATCGTTCTGGACCCGGACCTGCCCGAAGGCCACGCCTTGATGACCGAAGAGAACCGCAGGCTGCTGCGCCGCCGGACCTGGACGGTCCTCCAAAGGGGCGCGTCGGCCGTGCTGACGGTTGTCAGCGAGGCCCGGGAGGAACAGTTCCGGGAGCAGGGGCATCGCTTTGGCCCGGCATCGAGCGTTAAGCTCAGGACCGGGCAGAGGAGCAT
>JAUWTO010000169.1 GCA_030614685.1 Candidatus Aminicenantota bacterium | reverse complement strand
GCCGCTGCTCCATCCGGCATAGATCCCGAACGCCCATTTCCCGCTTCCGGATGCAGGCTCTGCAGATAGATAAGGGGAGATAACTTGGACCAAAAAAAGGAAAAGACACAGACGCTTCATGGCTCGCACAATGCCCTCACCCCCTGGGATGAAGGCAGTCTGATGATTATAGTAACCGGCCCGGCCAAAGGCGTCAAGCTCGACAGCGACCGCGGCCTAACACGCGGTGCCGGGAAACCGAACGCAGCTTCTCCACGTATATAGCTGCGAGGAGAGTTGTGCCATGTTTAAGAACTTCATGAAGGTCGCGCTGCGAAATCTCTGGAAGCGGAAGCTTTTTTCCGTCATCAACATCGTCGGTCTCTCGGTGGGGATCGCTTGTTTCTTCCTGATCACGGTCCACGTCATGGACGAGTTCTCGTACGACAACTTCCACCAAGACTCAGGCAACCTCTATCGGGTGGCCCTGGAGCGCATCTATCCGGACAATGTGGTCTTCTATGCCATAATCCCCCACTCCATCCCGGAGGCCATGCTCAACGACTTCCCCGAGATCGAACAGATGACCCGATTCTTCAAGATTCTCAACGATGTAGTCTTCCGGTACGGGGACCAAACCTTTGAAGAGGACAAGATCTTTTTTGTTGACAAGAACTTCTTCGAATTCTTCAACCTGCGCCTGATCGAGGGCGATCCCGAGCAGGTCTTTTCCAGCCAGAACGGGTTGGTGATGACCCAGGAGACGGCCCTCAGGTATTTCGGGGAAGAAGACGCGCTGGGCAAACGCATCTCGACCCCGCAGGGCGAGTTCCTGGTCTCCGGAGTCTGCGAGAATGTCCCCAAGAACTCGCACATGGAATTCGACTTTGTAGGGACGCTAGAACTGACAGGCATCACGCAGCAGCCCAACTATGCTTCGTTCGCGGTGTATTCCTACATCCGGTTGAAGGACGGCACCTCACCGGGGGCCATCGAGGCCAAGATGCCGAATCTGGTGGAGCGTTATGCCGCCGGCCAGATCCAGGCCCGCTCCGGGATCTCCTACCAAGAATACGTGGCGGCCGGCAACGGGTATGACTACTTCCTGCAGCCCATCGGGGACATACACCTGACCTCGCATCTCACCAACGAGATAAAGCCCAATGGCAACATCCTGTACGTCTACATCCTGGTCGCCATCGCGCTCTTCCTGATCGTCATCGCCTGCATCAACTTCATGAACCTGGCCACGGCCCGTGCCGTCCAGCGCGCACGTGAGGTTGGCATACGCAAGATCGTGGGCTCCCTGCGCGGATCCCTCATCCGCCAGTTCCTGATGGAATCCCTGATGGTCAGCCTCATCAGCATGGTTTTCGCCGCGGTTTTTATCCAGCTGACCCTGCCGGTCTTCAACCAGTTGGCCGGCAAGCAGCTCGAGATCGACTACCTGCGGAATCCAGCCTTCCTGGTGGGCCTACTGGCACTGGGAATCGGCGTGGGCCTCCTGGCCGGCAGCTATCCGGCCTTCATGCTGTCCGCTTACCGCCCGGCCACCGTGCTCAAGGGCCGCTTTTCCACCTCACGCAAAGGCGTGCGCCTGCGCAACATCCTGGTCATCTTCCAGTTCGCGATCTCGATCGTCCTCATCTCCATGACCCTCATGGTCTCGCGCCAGATGAACTTCATGCAGACCAAGGACATGGGATTCGATGAGAACAACCTGATGGTGGTGGAGCGGGCCTATTCTCTGGGAGCCCAGGCCGAGGCCTTCAAGCAGGAGGCACTCAGTATCCCGGGAGTCCTTGACATCGCCGGTTCCAACACCGTGATCCAGGGGGGATTCTACTACGGCGTCATGTTCCAGGCACAGGAGGATTCCGAGATCAAGACCACGCGCGCCATCACCATAGATGACGATTACATCGAGACCATGGGCATCGAGATCGTGGAGGGCCGTGGATTCCAGAGAGAGTTCGACGACACCTGGAACATCCTCATCAACGAAGCCACCATCCGGGAATTCGGCTGGACCGATCCGGTGGGAATGAAGGTCAAGCGCATCGGCGATCCGGGCGAGCCCGTCGGGGATTACACCGTGGTCGGGGTTTTCAGGGACTTCCACTACAACTCCCTGCATGAGGACATCGATTCCTTTGCGCTGTTTTCGTTCGAGAACGCTCCGGAGCAGCAGCGGGGGATGTACCCGCTGCTGAACGTCCGCTTCCGGCCTGAGAACACCCGGTCCGTGCTGGGATCGCTGGAGGAAACCTGGAACAAGTTCGCCCCGGAGCAGCCCTTCAGCTCCTACTTCCTCGACGACAAACTAGCCGAGCTCTACCACAACGAGCAGACCTCCGGGCAGATCTTCGGGATCTTCTCCGTCCTGACGATCGTGATCGCCAGCATCGGGCTGTTCGGGCTTTCGGCCTACACCGCCGAGCTACGCACCAAGGAGATCGGCATCCGCAAGGTGCTGGGGTCCACGGCTGCGAAGATCGTGGTCCTTCTCAGCAAGGACTTCGCGCGGCTCATCCTGATCGCCTTTGTCTTTGCCCTGCCGGCGGCCTACTACATCATGTACAGCTGGCTGCGGAACTTCGCCTTCCGGATCGGTGTCGAGGTGTGGATCTTCCTGCTGGCCGGGGCGGCGGCGCTGCTCATCGCCCAGCTGACCATAAGCTTCCAGGCAGTCAAGGCCGCCGGCACAGATCCAGCAGCAACCCTCAAGTTCGAGTGACCTTCCCTGCTCATCTGTACAGCAGAAGCTGTTTTGCCGCATAGGGAGCCGGGTAGGCGGTTATGTAGACAGTGGGCTGGAAATCCAAGTGTTCTTCGTCAAGCCCCAATACGACGACGGCGATCTTTCGATCGATCATATCCTTATTGAGGGGCACATAATACGTGTAGTGGGACGAAGTGTTGTCGATCGTGTTTTCCCAAGGATTCCCCGGATAGGATGGGCTCCTGTCAGGGGCTCCGACAGGTTTACCATCGACGCGGACGGCCGCATAGGCGCCTTCGACACCATGCTTTCCTTCGAGGGCGATAGCCAGATAGCTGCCCCTTGGGATCTGACTCAGCTTAAAGGAAGACTCCCAGGCACGAAAGACCTTGATCCGGCTGAAGGGGCTGAACAGGTGGGACCCCCTCCATTTCGACCTTTCGAGCGGCCTCCCCTCCAGAAACCCTTCGACTTCCAGGATCTTCTCCGGGAATCCTCTGAATCGGACATACCTGATGGGGCTGGAAGGATCGAGCTTTACTCTCATGACCTTGCCGGCCAGAATCTTTCGGGCCGTCCAACCGGCCAGGTCAGAGGAAGTTTCCAGAAACACGGCCTCTTCTGCCTTCCATGGTTGGAGGGCCTGTTCGCTCCCCACGTTTATGACCAGCTCGTCCATGGAAGTCAGGACCCCGAAGTCCAGCCGTAAAGAGCCGCGGTTGATCGCACCGAAAGCACGCCACCGCCTGCTTATGTAAAAGGCCGTGTTCAGGTCTCCATCGAACATGTAACGGTCCCATAGCCCTCTGTCGATGAACAGCTCCTGCTTCACGAAGGAATCTCTCGCGGCCTTGACCTCGGAGATGTTCGTTTCACCCGATCTCAGCAGCGAGCGCACCTCCAGGGCATTGTTGTCGGCCGCGAACATGGTCGCCTCATAGAGGGCCTCCGAATCCGCAGGTATCGAGACCGGATCCAGGTCGGCGAGCTTCCTGTGATAGGCCTCGGCCAAGGTTGCGCCCGGGAAAGACACCCGAACAGCCTTTCCTTCCAACAGTTCCGGGGTCTCTTTCCCGTCAAGGACAGCTCTGCTGAAACGCCCGCCTCCGGGCTGCAGGCGGATGGAATGGGCCGTGCCGGGCATCCCTTTCACGGCGATTTCCACGGGCTTTCCCGGGATGTCGCGTATCACATCATAATCGCAGCCGATGACGCCAATGCCTGCCCGGCCCAGAGGCGTGACCAACACAAGAGCAGAGCGGAAAGGCTCGACGGTGATCGGGATCTCGTTTCCTCTCCGGAAAACTCCCACTATCCGTTCGACCGGGTGCATAAGGCGGACCTCGAGCTCGGCCCTCGAATCCAGCCCTATCTCCTCATCCAGCTTCAGAGTCGCTTCAAATGGCTCCCAGGCGAGGTTCCGGAGTGTGATCAATCGCGTGTCTTCATCCCCCCGGCTGACCGCCTTGGCCCCGTATCTGGACTCAGGTAAGACGATGCCTTCGACCATGATCTCCCTGTACCTGCGGGCCAGGTTAAAGATGCGGGCAAGTTTCGGGTACTCATCGTCCCGGAGGAGCCAGGGATTTCCGTAGAGCTGGGGAGAGAGCAGAAGCGAGCGATTGAAGGCCTGAAGAATCAGGTCATCCTCCCAGTAATCGAGACAGGAGGAGAGACACACCCCGTGGTCTTCTGTAAGGCGCTTGAGCCCGGGCACAAGGTCTCGCGACAGGGCACCGGCCCTGTGATGGGGCGCGGTTACTCCGCGATTGAACATGTGGACATCAATGTAGGTCTCCGCCCCCTCCCAGAGGGATGTGGTCACATGTTTCTTGGCCTCCTGATTGAGATTGAGGCGGTGGTTGAGCAGGATCAGGTCGGGGCTGTATCGCCGGCACTCCGTCATCATCCTGACAAACGCAGCCTGTTTTTCGTCCCGCAGCTGTCCCACGACCGCATCGAATTTGAACAGCCGGAACCTGTAATCCCGGCACAGCGCAACCATCATGTCTATGCGGGCCTGCTCCTCCTCCGGGGTATCGCCGAAGCCGTCCGGACCTCCCCATGTGCCCAGCCGGGCTCCCATGGCTTCGGCCTTCCGGAATATGGCCTCAAACCCGTTGGGAAACTGGCGGCTGAACTCGGCGGAATCCATGCTGCCGTACCAGCGGGCCTTGTCTATGGCGCCGGCGCTGATCACGTAAATATCCAGCTGCATTCCATATTCCTCTTTCAACCAACGGAAGAAGTCCAGGTTGACGAGGGTCTGCCGCTCCGTGCTTCCCTCGTTGGTGTTGTTGATCCAAGAGAAATATTGGGAGAGAGAGGGAGTGCGCTCATGGGCACCCGGGAAAACCGGCTTTTCTTCCTGGGCAAAGACAACCGCCACGAATAAACAGAGAACAAAACCAAACAGAATGACTGTGTGTTTCTTTTTC
>JAUWTO010000191.1 GCA_030614685.1 Candidatus Aminicenantota bacterium | reverse complement strand
GTCCTTGCGGAAGATCCCCCCGTTCTGTGATGACGAATACACCGTGTTGGGGTCAACCGGGTCGGGGATGGTCACACACCCGTCACCGCCGGCCCAGGCATCCACCCACACGTACTTCCATCCGTCCGGATACTTGGGCTTCCATTCCCGGGACGGGCCGTATACCGAGGAGTCATCCTGGGTACCGCCGTAAACCAAATACGGATCCTGGTTGTCCACGGAGATGTCATAGAACTCTCCGGCCGGTAGGTTATTGTAGTGCAGCCAGGACTGACCCTTGTCGTAGCTGACATACAGCCCACCATCGTTTCCCAGGGCAAGGTGCTCGGGATTCAGGGGATTGATCCACATCTCACAGTGGTCCAGGTGCAGTGGATCAGCCGGATTGGGGTTGAGGTGCATGACATCGCCCCCCACGAGGGAGAAGGTCTTGCCCCCATCCGCGCTGTGGGCCATACGTACACCCAGGGCAAAGAGCTCATCGTCGTCTTTAGGGTTCACGTAACAGTCCGTGAAGTACCAGCCGATCCCCGGAAAGATGTACAGTTCTTCCTCATGTGTCCTGTTCCAGGTCTTGCCTCCATCCACGGTCTGATAGACCTCGGCAGCCAGGTCCCTTTCCTTGCTCAGGTTGTCCACCAGGGCATAGACCTTGTCCGGATCGCTCCAGGATACGGCAAGACCGATCCGTCCCGTCTTGGGCCCATCGGGCAGCCCTCCCCTGAGCCGGGCCCAGGTCCTGCCCCCGTCCGTGCTCCGGTAAACGCCGCTCTCGGGGCCGAAGATCCCCGGGTTGTTCTCCCACATAGAGACATACACGACATCCGGATTCGAGGGGGCGATCACCACATCGTTGGCGCCCACCCGCTCGCTGACATAGAGGACATGCTCCCAGGTCCTGCCGCCGTCCATGGTCCGGTACAGGCCCCGGTTGGGGTTGGTGGACCAGAAATGCCCCTGGACCGCGACAAAAACGATCTCCGGATTCTTTGGATGGACGGCGATCTCCCCGATGTGATAGGAATCGGGGAGTCCGGCATGCGTCCAGGTCTCGCCCCCGTCGTCGGAGCGGAACACCCCCACACCGGGCATGGTGAAATTGCGGGCCTTTTTCAGGCTCTCCCCGGATCCCAGCCAGATGGTGTCAGGATCAGAGGGGGCCAGCGCGATATCACCGATGCCCAGGGCCGGCTGGTTCTCGAAAATGGGCTTCCAGCTCAGGCCGTGGTTGGTTGTCTTCCAGAGGTTTCCGGACCCAAAAGCGACATACCAGGTTCCGGGCCGGGCGGGGTCGCACTGGATCGCCTCCACTCGTGCGGAATTCATGACCGGGCCGAGCGAGATCCACTCGAGCCTGAACTCGGAGCTGTGCTTATGTTCGAGATACTGTTCCCAGGACGCAAGCAGTGGGCTTTTTGCCTCCTGGGCAGGAGTCAGCCCGCCTGCCCAGAGGATCATCAGGACAAAAGCCGCCAAGTACGATTTAGATTTCATGGGAGTCGCCCCTTTTTGGAAAGATTTGGATCATATCGAGAAGCCGCTGAGTCACTCCGTGAAAAATATCACAGAGATTTCACAGCGTCAATCACTGAGGGCAAGAAACGCATTCCCAGATGATCCTCTTTTGCCCTACAGCCGGGCGGGCTGAAACAGAGGCCATCCGGAGGCGAGCGGGCATGGATTAATATCTCATTCGTAACGCAGGGAATCAACCGGATTGGAGCGGGCTGCCTTGAAGGTTTGCAGGCTGACGGTTACCCAGGCGATCACCAGGGCGATCGATCCTGCAGCCGGAAAACTCCACCAGGTGATCGGCGTGCGGTAGGCGAAGTTCTGCAGCCAGCGGTGCATGACAAACCATGCCACAGGCCAGGCGATGAGGTTGGCAGCCAGCACCCACAGCGTGAAATCCCTGGACAGCATGACCACGATATCCCGGATCGAGGCCCCCAGAGTCTTTCGGATCCCGATCTCCTTGGTCCGCAGCTCGGCCAGGAAGGAGGCCAGCCCCACGAGTCCTAGGCACGAGATGAATACGGCTAAGAAGGCGAAGTAACCGAAGAGGCGTCCCAAGCGCCGCTCATTTCCATACTGGGCCGCTATGGTCTCGTCCAGGAAGCGATACTCAAAGGGGGCGATCGAGTTCACTCCCAGCCAGGCATCCTCGATGCGTGCGATGGTCTCCTGAAGGTCATTGAGGCCCTGAGGAGCCTTCACGCGGATGAGCACCACTCCTCCGGAGCTCTGGCGGACGAGATCCGTGAAGAGATAGAAGACCTGGGCCTTGAGGACCGTGCGGAGCGAGTGGAAATACGTGTTTTCGACGACGCCCACGATGGTGCCGGAATTCCCATAGAGACGGAACCGTTTGCCGACCGGGTCCTCGATCCCGGCTAAACGCACGGCCTCTTCGTTCAGGATAAAGGCCTTACCGACATCACCCTGGAATTCCTGTGAAAAGCCCCGGCCCGCGACGATTTCCATGCCCATGGTCGGGAAGTAATTAATATCCACCCGTGTGGTCTCCATATGGATGCTGGACTGGTCGTCGGTCTTCCCATCCCAGCCCACACCCATCGTGTTGTTGATGAGAGAGGTTGGCACCACATCCTTGGCCGCGACCGCGGAGATCCCGGGATGCTTTAGGAGCTCGTTCCTGACCAGGTCATATTTGGCAGGAAGATTGTCTTTGAAGGGGATGTGGAGCATGACATCGCCTCCGGAGTCCCAGCTTTTGTCCCGCATGAAGTTCAGCTGGTTGTAGACCACCATGGTAGCGAGGATCAGGATGATGGAGAGAGAGAACTGGGCGACCACCAGGATGCGCCGCAGCGAGCCCTTGCGGGCCTGCCGATTCGACGGCCCCTTGAGCCATGACCGCGCCATGAGGTTATTCCTCAGCACATTGATGGGCTCGAAAGACGAGAGATACAGGGCCGGATAGAGCCCTGCGAGGAGGCCGGCCAGGCAGGTGATGCCGAGGAGCCCCAGGAGAACCATGGGGTCAAGGATATCGAATGTGAGACTCTTGCCTGTCAGCCCATTGAAGACCGGCATGAACAGCCACGCGGACATCACAGCGAGGAAGAGAGAGAGCAGTGCCATGATGATTGATTCGCCGAAAAACTGTTTGATCACCTGGATTCGGGCCGCGCCAACGACTTTGCGTAGACCGACCTCACGGGCCCGTTTCTCCGCCCGGGCCGTGGACAGGTTGATGTAGTTCACGCAGGCGATGAACAGGATGAACAGTGCGATCAAGGAAAACAGATATACATATTTTTTATTGCCGAGAGGTATGTCATAATTTCCGAGCGGATTCAGGTAGATGTCCGGCAGGGCCTGGAGGGCGAATGTCACCTGCTTATTAACAATCTGGGGGCATCCGTGCCTTTCGGAGACCTCGTTGAGTTTCCGGGTCAGCTCCGCCTCGTTCCTGGTGGGAGAGGCCTTGAGGTAGGTCATGAAATTGAAGTCCCCCCATTCCAATCCGGCCCAGCGGACGATCTTGTGGGGGAGCACATAGTCGAACTGGAGGTGGGAGTTAGCCGGGACATCCGCCATCACCGCCGCGATCCGGATGTTGGCCCGGCCCTCCATCTGAATGGATTTCCCCAGGGGATCCTCATCACCAAAATACTTTCGGGCCAGGCTCTCGGTCAGGACCATGTTGAACGGATAGGCAAATGCGGCCCGGGGATCACCTTTCAGGATCTCGAAGGAGAACATATCAAAGAAAGAGGGGTCTGCGGAGATACCATTTTCCTCATAGAACGCCTTTTCTCCGCGCTTGAACACAAAACGCGGCGCCTTCAGGATACGCACAGCATCCTCGACCTCCGGGATCTCGGCGACGATGGCCGGAGCAAAGGGGGCAGGCGAACTGAAGTTGCTTTCCTCTGTGCCGATGCACGTCACACGGTAGAGGTCCTGCTTGTGTGCATGGAACCGATCGAAGCTCAGCTCGTCCCGGACCCAGAGAAGGATCAGGATGGTACAGGCGATGCCGATGGCCAGGCCGGCGATATTGATAAACGAATAGCCCTTTTGCCTGATCATATGCCTGTAAGCCAGTTTGGCGTAGTTTCTGAACATGGTGATTCTCCAGTAGAAAAAATCCTTGATAAACGCAGGGACAGCTTTTGCGAGCTGGGCCCTGTACCAGCGGCGGGCGGGACGGCGCCCTTTTTTCCGATGGATTTGCTGAAATGTCTCCGCCACATCGCCGACCAGGGAGTAGATGCCCTTTTCCGGAAACATCCGTTTGAGGAGCCACTCCGATAACCGGGGCGGCCGAATGTAGGTGCCCTCAGGAGTCACTTTCCCTCCGCCGTGGAAAATTCCGCGATGTCAGACCACACCTTGTCCTGGACCTTCTTGATTTGCCCGAGGGTTTGGATCCCAAGGGAGGTCATGGAGTAGATCCGTTTACTGCGTCCGCCTCGCTGGGGAGTGGGTTCGGCCAGATAGGATTCCAGCAGATCCTTCTTTTCGAGCCTGGTCAGCATGACGTGCACAGCCCCGAAGGCCCAGGTCTCCCCTGTGTCCTGCAGG
>JAUWTO010000355.1 GCA_030614685.1 Candidatus Aminicenantota bacterium | reverse complement strand
GGCACCGTCTCAGGCATCCAGCCGCTGCTTGGTGACGGGGGAGAGCTGTACGTCGAGGTCATCACCAAGACCAGGCCCGGTATCGTGGTTGACATTACGGAACAATACACAGATCTCAATGAAGAGGAGTCCATGGACCTCCTGTTGGAGCAGGGCCTGATGGCCCAGCTCAACTCGGTGAGCCTGGTCACCGGCATGCTCTACATCAAGCTCGATTTTTTCCCGGACACTGATCTGGTCCTCACCGGCCTGAATGATGATCATCGGGAAATCCCCGCCATACCCACCTCCGGAGAACTGCTCGAGGAACGCCTCATGGCCAGCCTGGAGAAGTTCGAGAATATGCCCCTCCTGGAGATCACCGAGGAGCTGCACCAGGCGATCATCGTCTTCCGGGAATCCCTGGGAGAAGTCACGAAGATCGCACAGGTCATCACCGATGTGGACATCGATACGACGCTGGCTCGGTTGAATCAGAGCCTGGAGGCTGCGGAGGGGCTCATGGCCAACCTCGACTCCCAGGTGGAACCGGTGGCCACCGAATTCGCGGATACCGCCCAATCCGCCCGGGATACTCTGAAGAGCATAGAAACTCTGATGAACAACCTGGAAAACTCCGCAGCCGAGGAGCGCTATGAGCTGCGCACAATGCTCATGGAGCTCAGCAAGGCCAACCGGGCCGTTCGCGTCTTGGTGGACTACCTGCAGCGTGATCCAAAGTCCCTGGTTTGGGGAAAGAAGTGACGGGAGCGAGACAATGATGATAATAAAAATGAGGAGAAAGAGGATAATGAGGATAAGCAAGACCACTCTCGGTGTCATCGTCCTGGCCGCCTGTGCCCTCTTGCTGCAGCCGGGCTGCAGCGGGACCAAGCCCTCGCGGTTCTATGTCTTGAGTCCTTTGCCTCCGGGAGATGCGTCCTCTTTGCAGGAGCTCTCCATCGGTGTGGGTCCCCTGGAGTTCCCGGATTATCTGCTGCGCCCCCAGATCGCCATCCAGTCAAACGCCAACCAGCTGGAATATGCCGAGTATGACCGCTGGGCCGAGCCCTTGAACGAGAATTTCGCCCGGGTCCTGGCCGGCAATCTTTCTCAGCTCATCCCGACTGAAAAGGTGCATATCTATCCCTGGCTGGAAATCCTGCGTGTTCGCTTTCAACTGCTGGTTGAAGTTACAAATTTCGAACAGACCGAAGACGGGCGGATCGTCTTGACCGTATCCTGGAGTGTTTTGGACAAAACGAAGAGGGAAGACCTTCTGCAGCGCAGGTCCACTTTCAGCCGGCCGGCGCCGGCCGCGGATCCCACGGACTATGCCGCGATAGCGGCAGCCATGAGCGAACTGGTCGGAGAGTTCAGCCGCGAAGTGGCCCAGGCCCTGAGGGACATCCAACGGCCCTGAAGGCTCACCGGTTCCCAAGGGGCTCCCTATCATTAACCCCAACAGCGATGCGGCCATGGCGCAGGCCTGTCCGGGCTGGTCCAGGAGCGGCTGGTGATCGTGGTCTCCCAGGACATACTCTGAGCCTCCTGTCCAGGAATCTCTGTCACCGGAGATAGGGGGCGACAGCCTCTTTCCAAGCTGCGTAGCCGGCTCCTGTCAGGTGGAGCCCGTCGTTCGTAAATTCGGGATCGAGTTTCTCTCCCTTCACGATGAACAACGGATAGAGATCCACGAAAACAGCGCCATAGTCATCGGCCATGCGCCGCAGCACAGTGTTGATGTTTCTTATCTGTGCACCTTTATTCACGTGGTCGGGAAACGAACGGAAATCCGGATTCACGGGAAGCAGGCTCTGCAGATAGAGCGTCGTGTCTGGAGACTTCTTACGAACCTCACGTATGATGCTCTTGATGTTGGCCAGGATCTGCTTCTCGGTCAGTCCCAGCGCCAGGTCATTGATACCGATCATGAGGAAGATCTTGGCCGGCTTTGATTCGACGACCTCGTCCAGCCGGTCCAGCACTCCCCGGGTCACATCACCGCTGATGCCCCGGTTCTTGATCAGGGGATTGTGGAACATCTCGCTCCAATCGCAGCCGTCGGTGATGCTGTCCCCCAGGAATATGATCTCTCCCTTGTCGTTGGGCAGAAGCCGGAAATGGCTGGCCCGCTGGTGCCAGTAGAGCGAGTGCTGGCTCCCGCTCGG
>JAUWTO010000156.1 GCA_030614685.1 Candidatus Aminicenantota bacterium | reverse complement strand
GGAAGTCCAATGAACTTTTCGAGCGTATATTTCGTAAAACAGATTGTATCCGGGAGAGAGAGGAGAGACGTATGTTCAAGAACACCGTCCTGACAGCGCTCAGGAACATCCGTAAACACAAGGGAGATTCCTTCATCAACATCGCCGGGCTGGCCATCGGCATGGCCTGCTGCATCCTGATCATCATCTTCATCATGACCGAGCTGAGCTATGACAAGTTCCACGCCAAGGCCGACCGGATCCACCGGCTGGCGCTCGATGCCACTCTGGGGGAACGGATCATCAACATGCCTGTGTGCAACAATCCGGCGGGTCCTACCTTAGTACGAGACTATCCGGAAGTGGAGAACGCGGTCCGCATCAGGTCCTGGAGAGCCAGGACCTCCCTCACCTATCAGGGCCTCCAGTTCTACGAAGACGGGATCTTCTTTGCCGACCAGTCCTTCTTTTCCGTGTTCAGCTTCCCCCTGATCCTGGGTGACCCGGAGACAGCGCTCCAGCTCGCAAACTCCATGGTGCTCACGGAAAGCACGGCCGAGAAATATTTCGGTGACGAGGACCCCCTGGGCAAGGTGTTGAAAGCCGACAACCAGACGGACTACACGATCACCGGCGTGTGCCGGGACGTTCCCCAGAATTCCCACTTCCATTTCGACTTGCTGGCCTCGTTCGAGACACTGTTTGCACAGAACCGCAGGATGGAGGACATCTGGCTCAATTTCAACAACCATGTCTATCTGCTGCTCAACCGGGACGCAGATCCCGCGGCGCTGGAGGCCAAGTTCCCGGCCCTGGTCGAGCAGTACATGGGCAAGGACCTCAAGGCCATAGGCGGAACCATCGGCTTCTATCTCCAACCCTTGAGGGACATCCACCTCCACTCCCACCTGGAGGGGGAGCTCGAGGGGAACGGGAACATCCTCTACGTTTACATCTTTGCGGCCATCGCCCTCTTCATCCTGATCATCGCCTGCATCAACTTCATGAACCTGGCCACGGCCCGCTCGGCCACCCGGGCCCGGGAAGTCAGCATGCGCAAGGTAGCCGGTGCGCACAAGGGCGCATTGGTCGCTCAGTTCCTGGGGGAGACGGTGCTTTTCAGCCTGATCGCCCTGGGAATCGCCCTGGTACTTGTGTGGCAGGCGCTCCCCTATTTCAGCGCCATCTCCGGGATCGAGATGAAGATGCGGCCGGAGTTGGTTCCCTGGCTGATTCCCACGTTTTTCGGCCTGATCGTCTTCGTGGGGCTGGCCGCCGGGAGCTACCCGGCCCTGTATCTCTCCTCGTTCGAACCGGCGACCGTGCTGAAGGGTTCCTTCAAAGCCGGTAAAGCCGGCTCCCGCTTCCGCGGCTTCCTGGTGGTCGGGCAGTTCATCGTCTCCATCACGCTCATAATCGGGACCTCTCTCGTCCTCAATCAGCTCCGCTATATGAAAGAAAAGGAGCTGGGATTCGACAAATCCAATGTCGTCGTGACCCAAACCCGGGACCGGAAGATGCTCGCGGCAATTGATTCCATCAAGGCCCAGCTCAAACAGGTTCCCGGCGTGGTGGCCGTGACGTCCTCGTCCATTGTCCCGGGCGGACAGCCGAATGTGAGTGTTTTTATACCGGAAGGATTCGCAGACGACGAATCACAGATCATGGAGCAGTATCGGGTCGATGAAGAGTTCTTCCCGACCCTGGGGATCGAGATCGTGCAGGGGCGCAACTTCTCCAAGGAATTCAGTACAGACCCGGAAGAGTCGGTCATCATCAACCAGACGGCAGCCAGGAAGTTCGGATGGGACGATCCCATCGGCAAGACCATCCGAATCCCGGACGACATCAACTCGGAGAAAGAGCTGGTATTCGCGACTCGGACCGTGGTCGGTGTCATCGAAGACTTTCACCTGGCATCGCTGCACACAGTGATCGCCCCCCAGATCATTAACAACAGCCCCGGGGGAACCCTGTCCCTGCGGCTGAATCCTGAGAACACCTCCGCCACCCTGAGCCGGCTCAAGGAACGGTGGGGCGTCATCGACCCGGGCCGGCCGCTGGATTATTTCTTCCTGGACGAGTCCTTCGACGCCCAGTACCGGGCGGAGGAGCGTCTGAGCGGCATCTTCTCCTCCTTTACGGTGTTCGCGATCTTCATCGCCTGCATGGGCCTCTTCGGCATGGCCTCGTACATGGCGGAGCGGCGCACCAAAGAGATCGGGATCCGGAAGGTGTTGGGGGCCTCGATACCTGGGGTTGCAGCCCTGCTCGCCCGCGACTTCGTCAAGCTGGTCCTGATCGCCAACCTGGTGGCCTGGCCCCTTGCCTATTACTTCATGAGCAGATGGATGCAGAACTTCGCCTACCGCACCGGGATCGCCCCCTGGATCTTCCTCCTGACGGGGGCGGCGGCCATGGCGATCGCCCTGCTCACCGTCAGCTACCAGTCCATCCGGGCCGCCCTTTCCGATCCGGTCCGCGCCCTCAAATACGAATAAGAAAGCAGAAAAAAAGAGACAGGTGCCAAAAACAGGGACTGTCCCCTTTTTTTATCATGTGCGTGGTGTTCAATCAGAGATTACTTCTACGTGCAGCTCGCACCCTTCATCCAATTCATTCAGATAGAAGAACCGTCCCTTATCTATACTGAACAGGCGCACTCCAGTCCCCATCATCTGCTCCGTAAAACCGGGCTCGCGCACTTTCGGAAGATAGACACTTTTGTACAGTTTCCCGTCTAAATCCAGAACCAGAAACTCATCACGGGCATCTTTGCTCCTATAGGTCTGGACATAGATCCTGTCGTCGGCGATCACGAAATCCCGAATGGCCGGGAATGACTCCGGATTTCTCAGTCGGGTACGAGTCTTGAACTGCTCCCAGTTTTCCTCCTGGATGTTCATCATGGGATCTGCTTTCAACAGCTGTTCAAAGAGCTGACGATCGGCCCGGGTCACAGGCCTTTTCTCATACTCTCTGCGGATCTCGCGGATCTTCCGCCCGCCGGGGCCATACACATCGATCACGAATCCCTCCGGGCTCTTTTCCACGTACAGGTTGTTCTCATACACCTGAAAATGTATGGAATCCGGGATCATGTCCAGCTGCTCCCGCTGAGCCGCAAAAGGCTGGCGGTACAGCTCACGGAGCTCTTCAGTCTCGCCGCTCAGGAACTGGATCGAGGAATACTGCTTCTTGTCGTTCTCATTCCCCGTGATGCGCATCCGTACCGCATAGCTGTCGCCCCAAGGCACCACCTGAGTGAACTGCGGTTGGCGGCGTTTTTCCCGGATCAGCTCGCCGGTCCTGGAGTAAACAACCAGCTTGTTGACACTGTCGATGATCGCTTGATCCGGATAGACCCGGAGCGTATTGGATAACCAGGGTGTGATTTCCACTTCTCCGGGGCCCTGGCCTTCCCGGCCGAACCGTCTTTTAAGGCCCAGGGAGGCGAGGTCGAACACGTAGACGGTCGCCCCTTCCAGTATGAATACTTCGGTGCCTGAGACCTGAAACCCGTCGGGCTCCATGATATCCGGCAGCATCCCGATCCGGTCCGCGTGCAGAGAGACCGAGGAGGCGAGGAGCAGTGTGAGAGTCAGAAGCATGGATTTCCGCGTCACATTTCTATCCTTCTTTTGTATTTCGCGATTCTGTATATCTTCTTCCATTTAAGTATACAAAAGAAACCGTGGTATATTCCCGGAAAGATCATGCCCGCCTGGATTATTCGCGCGTTGAGATCGCTGGATTTGAAATAACATGAGGACAGGTGCAAAAAAAAAAGGGAGACAGTCCCTAAAAAAAACGGGGCAGCGATAAAAAAAAGGGGACAGGTACATTTAGAGGCCTAAATGTACCTGTCCCCTTTTTTCGTCCCCTTTTTTTCTGTCCCCTTTTTTATTTTTTCTTGGTGGTGCGGTCTATGGGCGACGGGCGGGGCGTGCGCTTGACCGGGTTCTGTTCGAGCAGCTTGAGCGCCTCTTCCACGGCTCGCTCCAGCTGCGGGTCATGCCCCTGTATGACCAGAGCCGGGGTCTGCTCCACCTCGATGTCGGGCGCCACTCCCACGTTCTCCACATCCCAGTTGCCGTCGATGTCATAGAAGGCCAGGTTGGGAGATGTGATGCGCCCGCTGTCGATGAGGTCGCACCCGCCGTGGTGTCCCACCAGACCGCCCCAGGTGCGCTTGCCGACCAGCGGCCCGATCTTGCGGAACCGGAAATAGTAGGGCAGCGCGTCGCCGCCTGAGCCCGCCCACTCGTTTATAATCATGACCTTGGGACCGAAGATCTGGGCGGTCGGGGTGGTGAATTCCTTGCCGTCGCGGGTGGCCCAGTAGTTCATGAGCGGCCGGGCCATGAGGTCCACGAAATAGTCGGCCGCAGAGCCGCCTCCGTTGAAGCGCTCGTCGATGATCGCCCCCTGCTTCTGCTGCTGGGCGAAGTAGTAGCGGTTGAAGTTGGTGTAGCCCGCACCGGAGGTGTTGGGCAGGTATACATAGGCCAGGCGGCCGCCGGACATCTCGTCCACCTTACGGCGGTTGCCCTCGATCCACTCTCGCATGCGCAGCCTCCCCTCGGAGGCCACCGGGACCACGGTCACGATCTGCGAACCCTCCAGGGCCGGCTTGTCGTTTATACGCAGGGCGGTCTGCCTGTCGGCCGTGCCTTCGAACGCACCGTACAGGTTCATGGGCGGCTTGAGGGGCATGCCGTTGACCTCCAGGATGTAGTCGCCCTCCGCCACCTTGAGCCCGGGGGCGGTGAGCGGTGCCCTCAGGCCCGGGTTCCAGTTCTCCCCGATGTAGATCTTCTTGATCCGGTAGTAACCGCCGTCCACCTCGTAATCGGCGCCCAGCAGCCCGCCGGGCACTCGGTTCGCCGAGGGCATGTCCCCGCCGCCGGCCCCGGAGTGGCCGATGGTGAGCTCGCCGATCAGGTTCATCAGGAGATAACTCAGGTCTGACCGGTGGGCCACATGCTTCAGCAGGGGCAGGTATTTGGTGTACATGGCGTCCCAGTCGGCCCCGTGCATCTCGGCATCGTAGAGGAAATCCCGGTTGATGCGCCATGCTTCCCGGTAGATCTGCCTCCACTCGGCAAGGGGGTCCACCCTGGCCTGGAGCTGGTTGGTGTCGAGCCGGCCGTCCCCGACTTTGGGCTTTCCCTTCGCGTCTACGATCCCCATGGCACCCCCCGGCGCCGTATACAGAAGTTTCTTGCCGTCGGCCGACAGCGAATAACCGAATATTCCCGTCATGAACGGCTTGGTTTCCTTCTCCTTGAGGTCATAGCGATGGAGCGTGGACCCGGGCTGGTTGGGGATGGATTCTGCATAGAAGAAGACGTTGGCCTCGGTGGATTGGAGCTGGGAGTAGCGGCGCAGCGGGATGTCCAGGGCCAGGATGCGCTGGTCGAGGCCCTTCATGTCGATCTTGACCTTCGG
>JAUWTO010000025.1 GCA_030614685.1 Candidatus Aminicenantota bacterium | reverse complement strand
TGCTCAGCCGGCCTGAGTTGGCTCAGATCCGATTTCAGAGGGGGATCGCAGGCGAGAGCTACAAGATCGCCCGCTCCGGGGCGCTCCCTACGGTAGCACTCTCCGGCCAGTTCAACTGGTGGGCGGACAAGCTGAAGTTCGGTAGTGATGTGTGGCAGGACTACTACACGGTGAATCTGATCTTCAATATCCCTCTGTTCAACGGGATGGCCAACCTGGCCCGCATGGGGCAGGCCAAGGCCGCCCTCAATGAGATCGAGTACAATGAGCAGGGCCTGATTGACAGGCTGCTGTTTGAGGTCCACCAGGCAGTGCTAAAGGTGGAAGAGGCGCGCGAGTCTCTTTTGTCGCAGGAGAAAAATGTCGAGCAGGCCGAGGAGAGCCAACGCATCGCCGAGCTGAATTTTGCTGAGGGTCTGATCACGGTCCTGGATATCGGGCAGGCTCAGACTGCACTGACGCAGGCGCGCGTGAATTATTCGCAGGCGCTTTTCGATTACATGATGGCGCTGGCAGAAGTAGACAGAGCCACCGGGGTGGAGAGAACCTCGGTGTTTGGAGGGAGTCGATGAAGAATAACTGGATCTGTAAAATGGGAATCATTTTAATAGTGGGATTGAGCTTATCAGCCTGCCAGCCTGCTGAGGAGGAGGCCGCGGCCGAGCAGACGTACGGAGCAGCTCAGGTAAAGGTCTTCAAGGTGCACAGGCAGAAGATCTCCGAGAAGCTTGTGTACACGGGTGTGATCGAGGCCAGGAAAAAAATCGTCATCAACCCGGATATTGGGGGCAAAATCGCCAGCATCCACGTAGAAGAGGGCGACCGTGTCCAGCAGGGCCAGGTCCTGGCCGAGCTGGACACAAGGGCGATCCGGCTCCAGCTGGAACAGGCCGAGGCACAGAAAGCCGTGGCCGAGGCCAGCTCCAAGGATGCCGGCAATAACCTGGAGCGGTGGGAGCGGCTGCGTAAGGAGAGTGCCGTATCAGAGCAGCAGTACGAACAGGTCAAGCTGGCTTATGACGCCGCTCGGTCTCAGCTGCAGCAGGCGGAGGCGACCGTAAACCTAGCAAAATACAATCTGGATGTTTCCATCATGGAGGCCCCGTTCGCCGGGATCATCGCAGCCAAAAACGCCGAAGTGGGGGATGTCATCAATCCCATGATGGGCGGATTTGGGGCGGCCTCCGGGGTGCTGACGCTTATGGACTTCTCAGTCGTCAAGATCGGGGTGGAGGTATCCCAAGTCGATGTCGTACGTATTGCCAAGGGCCAGACCGCCTTTTTGAGCGTGTCCGCATATCCGGATAAAGAGTTCGAAGGGCGCGTGACGGTTGTCAACCTGGCTGCTGATCCCTTGAGCAAGAAATTCGGGGTTGAGATCCAGGTGAGCAACTCTGAACTGCTCCTCAAGCCCAACACCTTCGGCGATGTCACCCTCGAGGTCAGTTCCCAAGAGAACGCGCTGGTCATTCCCCAGAAGGCTGTCCTGGAAAACCGCTTTGTGTACGTGGTGGACAACGGCAAGGCCCTGAAGCGGGAGATCACCATCGGCCTCCAGAACACTTCCCTGCTGGAAGTCGTCCAAGGTCTGCAGGAGGGAGAACTGGTCGTGGTCGAGGGCAATTATGGCCTGGATGAGGGTGCTGAGATCGAGGTCAAAGAGGTCATACAATGAAGCTCCCCGAGTTTTCCGTCAACCGTAAGGTCACAACGGCCATGTTGGCCATGATTCTGGTGGTCCTGGGATCGCTCTCCTTCACCCGGCTGGGGCTGGATTTTTTCCCGGACCTGGAGTTCCCAACCGTCTCCATCATCACCACCTATACCGGTGTCTCTTCGGAAGACATGGAGAACACCATCACGCGTCCCCTGGAACAGGTGATCAACTCGGTGAGCCGGGTCAAAAAAGTCACGTCCACGACCTCGGAGGGTGTCTCCCTGATCATGGTGGAATTCGAGTGGGGGACCAACCTGGATTTTGCCGCCCAGGACATACGCGACCAGATCGGCCTCTATCGCAACTACATTCCGGAGGAGGCGTCCGATCCCCTTACCGTGAAATTCAATATCGCCATGTGGCCTGTCGTCTTCTGGGGAGTCACTTCAGATAAGCCTACATCCGAGCTCAAAGAGTTGGTAGAGGACGAAGTGGCCATGCGCCTGGAACGGATCGATGGTGTGGCTTCGGCCCAGGTGTTCTCCACCGATGTGCGGGAGATCCTGGTGGATGTGGACAGGGCAGCTCTGGAGTCCCGGATGCTTTCCCTGGACCAGATCCTTATGGCTCTGCGCCTTGAGAACATGAACCTCCCTGCCGGGTATCTCACGGAACGCCATTCCGAATTCCTGGTACGCACGATGGGCGAGTTCAATGATCTGGAGGACATCGAGAACACCGTGGTTGGATCCACTCAGACCGGTGATCCTGTGTTTCTGAGAGATGTGGCCGAAGTCAGGGATACCATGAAGGACTCGCGCTTCGTGGCCCGCGTACAGAGGGAAAACGGCGTCTACCTCTTTGTGAGCAAACGCTCCGGGGCCAACACCGTGATCACGGCCGAAGCGGTCAAGGCGGAGCTGGAGCGGATCAAGCCCACACTCCCGCCCGATGTCAATTTCTACATGGCCATGGACCAGTCCGACATGATCCAGCAGGTGGTGCGGCGCACCGCGAACAACGCCCTGCTGGGAGGGATCCTGGCGATCTTATTTATCTTCATCTTCCTGCGAAACTGGCGTCCGACCCTGACCATTGCTCTAGCGATCCCGCTATCGGTCATCACCACGTTCATTGCTTTCTATGCGGCCGGCTACACCTTGAACCTGTTGACCATGGGCGGGCTGGCGCTCGGGATCGGGATGCTGGTGGACAACGCCGTGGTTGTAATAGAGAACATCTACCGCCACCTGGAGGGAGGTATCTCCCGCAGTGAAGCGGCTAAGAAGGGCGCCTCTGAGGTGGGGATGGCCATCACCGCCTCCACACTGACCACCATAGCCGTGTTTTTCCCCATGATGTTCGCCACCGGGATCACGGGCAAGCTCACACGGGGCCTGGCGCTGGCCATCGCGTTTTCTCTGCTAGCCTCGCTGTTCGTGGCGCTCACCATTATCCCCATGACCGCTTCACTCCTGTTCAGGGAGCGGAGGGACAGGCCCGGCTCAGAGGAAAAACCGAGAAAGCGACGCTTCGATCAGCTGCGGGATCGTTACCGCCTGTGGCTGCGTTGGGCGCTGCAGAGGCGGGGCCGCGTGCTGACCGGCGTCCTGGTCCTCTTCCTGCTCTCCTTCGTCCTGATGCCCTTCATCGGCATGGAGTTCATGCCGGCCTCTGACCGGGACATGTTGGTTCTCAAGGTCATCATGCCGGTGGGCACGGCCATCGAAGAGACCGATCGGGTTGTTGCTGAGGTGGAAGAGCTGCTGAGCCAGCATCCGTATGTGGACATCATCTCCGCCCAGATCGGCTCCCAGGCCGAGGAAAATCCCGCGGATTCTGCTTCGGAATTTTCGACCTCAGGGGCCCAAGAAGGCCTACTCTGGGTGGGCTTGACCAGTCAGGATGAGAGACCGATCTCCGACCTGCAGATCCTGGAGGAGATCCGCAACCGCCTGCCTCGCCTCAAGGATGTCCGGTTCGAAGCCCTGGACATGGGGCAGATGATGATGGGGGCGGCCGCGGCGCCGATCGAGATCAAGATCTTTGGCAAAGAGATCCCTCGCCTCAAGCAGATCGCCGACGAGATCGTGGCTAACATCCGGGATGTCGAGGGGCTGCGGGATGTGGCCCACACGTTTTCCGAAGGCAAGCCCGAATACCAGATCCGCATCGACCGTGGGCGGGCCTCCCGCCTGGGGCTGACCGTCGGCCAGATCGGCAATACTGTGCAGACCGCGTCCCTGGGCCAGATCGCGACCCGCTACCGGGAAGGCGATGAAGAGACCGATGTCCGGGTGCGTTTGAACGAGCGATTCCGCAGCGACCTGGAGGGGATCCGCAATATTCCCATAATGACCCCGATGGGCGTCATGGTCCGTCTGGATCAGGTGGCGACCATCACTCGGGGGGAGGGCCCGATCCGGATCACGAGAGAGAATCAGGCCCGCGAAGTCACGGTCGTCGCCAACATCGCCGGCCGTGACCTGAACAGCATCATGCAGGATGTGATCGAGAGGACATCCCATATTCAGCAAAGCCTGCCCAGCGGCTACTTCCTCGAGTTCGGAGGTCAGTTTGAGGAGATGCAGAGCGCATTTTTGATTATGATCGGCGTTTTCGCCTTGGCGACCCTCTTGGTCTACATGATCATGGCCTCCCAGTTCGAATCCTTCAAGCATCCCCTGGTCATCATGTTCACCATCCCCCTTTCCCTGATCGGCGTGGTCTTGGCGCTTTTGATCACGAACATGACGGTGAGCCTGGTTTCTATGATCGGATTTGTCATGCTTGCCGGGATCGCGGTCAACAACGGGATCGTTATGGTGGACTACATCAATCAGCTCAAGCAGCGGGGCATGGACAAGAAGGAGGCAATCCTGCAAGCGTGTTCGGTCCGGCTGCGGCCGGTGTTGATAACGGCCTTGACCACAATCATGGGAATGATCCCCATGGCGATCAGCTCCTCTGCCGGCTCAGAGATGCGGGCGCCCATGGCCGTCACCGTCATCGGGGGCCTGGCAGCCACCACCGTACTGACCCTGTTCGTGGTCCCTATTGTCTACAGCCTGTTCGACCGCGTATCCTTCAAGGCGCAGAAGAAGACGGCCTAGGCCTTGAAGCGTAAGAAGGCGCCGATGTGGCCGTATCCGTCCAGCTGAGAATGGGGATTGATGTGTTTTACCTCGCAGCTGGTGTTCAGCGCTGTTTCCACGGCCTCGTCGATGATATCCGCCTGGGTATTGGTTTCGATCTGGCAGGAGGGGCAGACGGTCTCGTCTTCGAAGAGGAATTTGCAGCGGGGGCAGCTGCGGCCCGGCTTTGAGAAGGTGCGCGACACCAGAAGGGTCTGCACCTCACCCCGGTTGAGCTTTCTCAGGGTGTAGCCCAGGCCGCAGACGGCCAGGCCGTCCTTTGCGATCTCAGCCACAAACCTCTGCACGACCTCGTCCTTTTCCTGCTTTTTCAAAAGATCTTTGGCAGCCAGGGCTTCTTTCAGGATCTTACTCTGGGAGTCATTGGGCTTGACCCTGACCCTCGACTTCAACTTTTTCTGGACATAGGGATGCAGCAGGGGCTCGAGTTCCAAGCGGTACTCGTCCAGACAGCCCAGGAACAGCCAATCATAGGCATCATCCTTCGTGAACATGAAGGTCGTCTTCGCGATCTGTTTCAGGAAGTCGCGCACACGGGAAGCGCGGTGGCGTTCGATGCGTTTCGAGCTGTAGCCCTCCCGTCCGCCTTCTTTGATCTTGCTGGGCACATCACCCGTAAGGTTTTCCAGCAGACGGATCTCTCCCATGTAGATCTCATACCACTTGGCTTCCTTGGCGTCGAATGTGAGGAGACAGGTCCGGTGGTATTCGTTGAGGATGGCGGAGAGAGGGCGCACATAGGGATTGCGGTCGAAGATCAGCCGGTTGCGAGGAGACTTCACCAGGTTGAATTCCTTCCAGAATCTCCTGCTGCTGCAGGAGAAAAGCGCCAGCCCCACGTAATTGTAGGCCGGCAGATTCCGGGAGCAGAAGGCCTTTATCTCATCGAGATCCTGATAGAGGGATTCCTTTTTGTCCTTGGGAAGGGACAGTCGGTCCAGCCTCAGCCTTCCGGCAGTGATCAGGTTTTTGAGGGACACCTGGATCTCCTTTTTGGACATCCGGTTCTTGCTCGTGTCCAAGAAAAACGAGGTGGTAAGGAATTCTTTGTCTTGAAATTTTGCCAGTGTTTCCAATTGGTCCCGGCCCAATAGTTTCATATGTCCTCCTTGTTTGGATTGTTGCAGGCATACAGAAGTGTAGAGTCAAACTCATGCACGTGTGAATGGTAAAGAAAAAATCGGGAAGATTGCTGTCACTTGACCTTATTAAAATACATCGAAATCTCGGTTTGTCAAGGCCTCCCATCCAACCACCCCCTCCCGCCCTTAAAAGTTATCGAGGTCTTTCTGCCTTCGTCATGGTGCTGAAACAATGGATTCGGAGAACTCATGTGCCATGGTTATTGGTTGACTCATGTAGCGGTTGCGAATATAATATCGGTTCAGAATCAAAATCCGAAATTCCGGTGCGGAAGTGGCGGAACTGGTAGACGCGTAAGCCTCAGGAGTTTATGGCCCAAAAGGTCGTGGGGGTTCGACTCCCCCCTTCCGCACCATCCCAAAAAGCCCCCTTTTGCAGTGCTGCAAGTGCCCTGATTTTGAGGCTGTGTAGGGGCATGCTATAATGGCCTTGCCCGCCCTTTTACAGGGGCACCGGGCCTGTTCCGGGCAGAGGCAAGGAGTCATGGAGTGATACGCAAGGCATTCGTGATTTTTCTGGGGGTTGGGATGTTCATGAGTGCGTCCCTTTTGAATGCCGGCAGCGGGCTTCAGCTTGCGGATCGCTACCGTAAGTGGATCGAGGAGGAGGTGGTGTACATCATCGCTCCCGGGGAAAAGGAGGTCTTCCTCCGGCTTAAAACGGACCGGGAACGGGAGCTCTTCATCCAGGCATTTTGGGAGCACCGTGATCCCACACCGGGAGATCGAGACAACGAGGCGAGTCAGGAGCACTACCGCCGCATCGGACATGCCGATCAATTCTACGGCCGGGATGCCCCCAAACCCGGGTGGAAAACTGACCGCGGCCGGATGTACATCATACTGGGAGAACCCAACGATATCCAGCGATTCGAAGGGATGGCCCAAGTTCATTCCTCAGAGGTCTGGTTCTATCAGGGGTTGATCGACAGGGGGCTGCCGCCGGCTTTTTATCTGGTATTCTATCAGGATCGCGGCATCGGAGAGTACCGCCTGTACTCCCCTCTGGCCGACGGGCCTCAGGCGCTGCTGACGTCCTATGCCGGGGATCCCCTGAACTACCTGGCCGCTTATGATCAGCTCCGGGAACACGCCCCCGAGCTGTCGGGGGCATCCCTGAGCCTGTTGCCCGGAGAGGGAGTACTGCAGCAGGGGAGGCCCTCCCTATCCTCAGACCTGCTGGTCAACCGGATCGAATCGATGCCCATGCGTGAGGTCGAGGACCGATACGCGCGCAAGTTTCTCGAGTATAAAGACATAGTCGAGGTGGAATATTCCACAAACTATATCGAGAGTGATTCCCTGGTTAAGATCTCAAGAGATCCTTCCGGGATCCACTTCGTCCACTATGCCATCGAACCGGCCCGCCTTTCGGTACACGCTCGAGAGGACCGCTACTTCACTGTGCTGGCGCTGAACGGGACGGTCTCCGATGAGAACGGCCGCATGATCCACCAGTTCGAGAAGTCCATCCCTCTCCAATTTGACGAGGAACAGATCAAGAGCATCAGTTCGCGCCCCGTGAGTATTCGGGATATGCTCCCGCTCATCCCTGGTCAGTACCGTCTGTCGGTGCTGGTCAAGAACGAAGCCTCCAAGGAATTCACTTCCCTGGAGAGGAGACTCTCGATCCCGGATGATGAGGAAAAGCTGCGGTTGACCTCCCCGCTCCTGGGCTACCGCATGCGCGAGAACCGACCGCCCCAAGGGCAGCTGCGCCCGTTTCAATCGGGGCGCTACCAGGTCTATTTCCAAGCCAATCGGATATACACCCGACAAGACACGCTGGTACTCGCCTTCCAGGTCCTCGGGCTGGAACCGGAGGTCCGGCCCCGGAGCGAGATCCGGTATGCTCTGTTCAGAGACCAGGAGCGGGTCAGGGAGATCACTCGCCGCCCGGCCGACTATCCGGATCTCCCCGATATAACGGAAGCCATTTCTCTGCAGGAGCTCCAGCCGGCACACTACAAGATCTCCATTCAACTCCTGGTGGGCGGTCGTGAGGTTCTCCAGGAAAATGAGGAATTCGACATCACCCATGCCCCCAGTGTTCCCCGGCCCTGGATCTACAGCAAGCTGCTGGCAGACGCCGGCCACCCCGTCTATGCTTTCATCCTCGGGTCCCAGTTCTTCCGCACCGGTCGCCTGGAGCCGGCCCGCACTCACCTGGAAAGCGCCCAGGGCTCGAATCCCGGGAACCTCATATATGCCCTGGCCCTGGCCCGTGTGTACCTGGCCCAGGAGGAATACGACCGGATTCCCGCCCTGCTTTCGCCCTTCCAGGAACAGGAGGGCGCCCCCTCCTTCGAGGTCTATTATACCCTGGGGCGCGCCCATCAGGGCCTTGGGGAGCTGGCACGCGCTGTCGAGGTGTACGAGCAGGCGCTCCGGAGCGTGGGCTTGAACACGATTCTTCTTAACGCTCTAGGAGAGTGCCAGTACCGGAGGGGCAGCCGGGACGAGGCCCTGGCTGCCTGGGAACGGTCTCTGGAGATCAACGCAGATCAGCCCGCCATCCGCAGGCTGGTGGATGCCATCAAGGAGAAGAAATGAGGGCTGCCCGTTTTCTGTGGGGGCTGAGCCTCGCTTTGATGTGTTTCTCCTCCTGCTATTATTACCGGCTGGAGCAGAAGCTGGATCCTGAGAACCGGGACTGGCTCCGGCGGGTGGACTACATCATCACTTCCGAAGAAAGGAAGCTGTTTGTGAGCCTTCCCGAAGTAGAGAAGGAGGCTTTTCGAGAGGAATTCTGGCTCAAGCGCGATCCCGATTCTATGACCGAGGAAAATGAGCTCAAGATGGAGTATTTCGCCCGCCTTGAGAAGGCAAACGAGCTGTTCTTCGGCGAGGGAAGGGAGGGATACAGGTCAGACCGGGGCCGCATCTACATCCTCTACGGCCCACCCATGGAATACGCCACCACACCTCCGGATGATGTCGGCAGAACCAGTGAGATCTGGTATTATGGGAACTTCCCCGTGATATTTGTGGACGAGTTTTCCACCGGTCGATTTTCTCTGGTCACATTCGATCTGTCCCCGCTCCGGGACCTGAACATCAAGTACATGTACGAGCTCGGTCGGCCCCCCGGACAGGCAGGGCCGTTCACTTCTGACTCAGGCGGCCTGGATTTCGATTGGGATGTGAGGATCGCAGCCTCCGGTTCGCAGCGAGTGGAAGGGGAGGTGGAGATCACCATCCCTCTTCTGCATGTCTGGTTCGCGGCTCGGGGAGGGAGGATGGAAACCGATCTGGACCTGCGTTTGGAGGTCAGGGATGCGGCAGATCAACTCATATGGGAGCACGAAGAGGTCTTCCGGGTGGAGGTGGATGAGGCGGCCCTGCAGGAAGATCCGAAGATGAAACACCGGATGATGGTCGCGCTGTTGATTGAAGGAACGGCCCCACAACTGCGTCATGGGACTAACCGGATCTTTGCCGTGCTGGTCAATCAGACCGGTGGTGCGAAGGTCCGCAAGGTGAAGACATTCAAGCTGGATTGAAGCCTGGGTTAGCTAGAAATAGTATCCTAGTGATAAACGGAATTCCCGCACGCCCTTGAGGTTGACTCCCTGCCCGTAGCTGGGATTGAGGATGCGTTCGCCCTCGGTGTTGTCTTCTCCTGAGGGAAGCCAGCTGCCTCCGTCGTTCAGATCGTAGAGGTGGTACCGGGCCCCCAGAGTATTGAAGACATCCAGCGCGGCCTTGATCCTTCCGATGCCGGTCCGAAAGTCTTTCTCGAGCCTCAGGTTGAGATTGCTGTAGGAGTCGTATCTGCGAGTACCAAAAGGCTCTGTGTAAACCTGAGTGGGCAGAACAAAGGCTTCGTTGGCATCCGCCCACTCGGAAGAGGCGGCCACCGTCACATCCCGCGCCCAGATGTATCCCCGGAGATAGGAATAGTAGAAGCTCAGGTAGAAATCATAGGGGAAGCAGTAGGTGCCCATGAGGTTTATGGTCAATGGGACATCATAATCCAGAGGCGAATCCGGAGCGAGGTTGACGAAATAATTGGGGTTGTTGGCGGCGTTAGAGAAGGGCGTGCTGTACAGGGGGCCCACTCCCAGGTTGCCGGTCGTCTTGCTGAAGACCACCGAGCCCATGAGCTGCCAGTTGTGGGACATCCTCTTCCGGAACACCAACTCCAGGCCCTTGTAGTCACGGTTCAGTTCCCTGACGTTGTTCAGGCGGTAGAACGAGGGGGGCGCTGAACTCGAGGGGTAGTACAGGGTCAGCTCAGAGTTCTCGTAGCTATCGGATCCTGCGGGGACTATGGTGTCATAGGGGATCCACCACCCCTCCGTATCCTTGGATTTGGTGTACCATTCGATATCAAGGTCCGGATTGTAGAGGACGTCCTCAAGGGATTTCTTCTTCTGCTTGGTGATGTAGTTCAGCCGGACCGAAAAGTCCTTGAGAAGCTCGCTTTCGATCCCTAACATGTACTCATCGATGTAGGGAGCGGTGACGCCGTCCGCGACCGTGCTGGTCCAATATTCCGGGTGGTAGACGCGGTAGTCTTCCGGGAAGGGGTAGAATGCATCGCCGGCATTCACTTCCTGATCTTCGTTCACATCGAACCAAAAAAATTCGTGCTGGCGGCTGAAATTGTAGGGAGCCAGAGGAGCGACGCTCTGGGCCTTGAGCAGCTCGTGGTAGCGGGCATAGGAGGCCTTGATCAGCGCCCTTCCGTTGCCCAGCACATCGATGATCATGCCCAGGCGGGGCGAAAGGCTGTTCCAGGTAAGAACCTTGTCCCAGGCCACGAAGGTGCCGGCACTGTAGGGGTTGATCCCAGTCAGGGGCTCGATGAACACCTCGCCCAACTCGAACGAGAGGGGATTGGCGCTGAGCGTCTTGAGCCCCTCCCTGATATCAGCCGTGCTCCGGTCGAACCGGATTCCGAGATTGAAACTCACGCGTCCCGCAATGGTGACCGTGTCTTGCACGAAGAGGCCCAGACGCTGGAGGTCGATCCCGGTCAGAAGGCTGTCCCGCGCATTGCCGAGCAGGGAAAAGGCCACCCTCCCGGTCTTCACCTCCGCTCCTTCGGGAGCTTCGCTGATCCCGAAGTAATAGGGGCTGCCGTTGTTGTAATACACGATCAGGTTGTCCGACTTCCAGGTATTCCACACGCCAGCCGTGCTGTCGTAATCCAGGCCCAGTTTGAATTTCTGGTTTCCACCCAGGACCCGGTCGTTGAAATGGACCAGGGTTGCGCTGCCCATGAACCGGGTCACTTTCTGCACGTTGTTGGCGGGACCGCTGCCCCAGGCATAACCCGTCGTCTCATCCATGTAGCTGGGCTTGTCGGCCCCGGCCTCGTTGAGCAGAAGAGTCGAGTCTTCGATGACATAGCTGGCCTTGATGTCGACGAAGGTCTTGCGGTTCATGATATAGCTGAGCCAGCCTGTGAGCAGGAGGTCTTTGGATGGCGAGAACCGGGCCGTGGACTCCTCCGGAAGCCTGGCTGAGGAAAAGTCGGAATAGGCGGGGGATTTCCGGCGTGCATAGGAGACGGTCCCGATGAATTTGAACTCAGGTTGGATCTTTCCTGTTATACGGAAAAATGCGGACGTGTTCGAGTATTTCCCAGCATAGGCGGAGTGGTCCACGCCCAGCGGGTCTGTCCAGGGGGTGAAGGTAGTGTTCCGCTTCTCGGAGGCGTATCTAACGTTGGTGTAAAAGCGGAGGAGATCCCCGTAGAGGGTGCCGTACAGAGAGAGGGATGTGTCCCACAGAGAGGTGCGGTTGGCCGGAAGGCTCATATTCTGGTCGGCCAACTCCTGGGGTGTATCCAGGCCTCCTATCAGGTTTTCGTTGGTGTGATGCAGCAGCAGTTCCCCCCGGACACCCGGTCCTCCGGAGCGGGTCACGACATTGATGTATCCGGCCTCGGTGTTGAGGACCTCTGCCGGGTGACCCGACGTCTCTACTTCGATCTCATGCGCGAGGTCATAGTTGACCCCCGGGCTGGTGGAGGATGCCAGGGGGTCGGCCAGGGTGAGGCTGTCAGTGATGTAGATGGCATCCCGCTCGGATCCGCCGGTGATGACCGTGGTCTGAGGGTATCCCAGCAGATCGGGGAGCAGGCCCGCCGTTGAGCTTATGGCTTGGCCCAGGTCTCTCTGGAAGGGGATGTGGGTCAGCATCGCATGGTCGATGATGGTGGCGGTCTTGGAACTCTCCTCATCGATGGTAGGGACGGCGAAATCCAGGGCGACCTCTTCTTCGATGGTGGTCATCTCCATGGGCAAGGCGATGGTGACCGTGCGGCCCGCATGGACAACAATGTCGTCGATCTTGGCGGTCTTGAAGCCAGGCATTTCCAGGGTGAGCTGATAGGTCCCGGGCAGAAGGGCCCGGAACTGGAACACACCGGTGTCCGAGGTGATGAAGGTCTTGATTCCCATGATCTTGTCCGACCTCAGGTATATGGATGCCCCTGGGAGAGGCAGCCCCTGCTGATCGGTGAGTTTGCCGCGTACGGCGCCGGTAGGTCCCTGAGCCCAAGAAAGCGAGGCCAGGGAACAGAGCAGGATGAACATGGTTGTATGTCGTATCAGGTGTGTTTTCAATCGCATTTTCCGATATACTCCCAGCAAGAAATATTAACAGGTCTATATTCTTAATACAAGGTCACGCCCGTTTCCGTTTCACTGGGGGGGCGATCAAAACAAAAGGTGTCCCGGACGGAGGAGCGGCGGCATCCTCCGGCCGGGGGGGGGGATCGGTTACGGCTTGCTTCCGTTTTTCACATACATGTCGAACCATTCCAACCAGCGGTTCCACATGTCCATATAGGTCTCGATGCAGCGTGGGCCGTGCGATTCGAACGGATAGATGTAGAGGACGGCGGTCTTGCCCAGACCGGTTAGGGCCTGGATCAGGCGCTCGGATTGGATCAGAAACGTTCCTGTGTTGTTATCCTGGGCGCCATGGTACATGAGCAGCGGAGTATCGATATGATCTGCCTGGAAGAATGGCGACATCTCCAGATATACATCCTGTGCCTCCCAGATCAGTCGGCGTTCCCGCTGGAAGGTCATAGGAGTCAGTGTGCGGTTGTAGGCCCCATCGCCGGCGATGCCCGCCTTGAAAAACGGCGTGCGGGCCAGTATGTTGGCCGTAGCAAACGCCCCGTAGCTGTGGCCGCCGTGACCGAGCCGGTCCACATCCACATAGCCCAGGGCATCCAGCTTGCGGGTGGCGGCATACATGGAGTCCACCAGGTGAGCGATGTAGTTGTTGTTGGCAGAGTCACCCTTGCCGATGATAGGGATGTCCGGAACCACGACGGCATAGCCCTGGGTAAGCCAGATATCCGAGGCGTTGCGGGTGCTCAGGCGGGGGAATGTGTTGTGGTTGCGGCTGCGTGTGGCTGTCCGAGCGTAGTCCTTGAACGAGGTGTACTCCCTGGGATAGGTCCAGAAGACAGCAGGGACACGCTGGCCGTCCTGGTAGTCAGGTGGGAGTGCGATCGTTGAATGGATTGTCAGTCCGTCTCTCCGCTTGAATTCGAATGCCTCCCGCCGGCACGCGGCCAGCTGGGGAAACGGGTCCTTATTGTCGGTCAGACGGGTCAGGCTGCCGCCCTCTTTCCAGAGAAAGCTGTTGGGGAATTCGGTCCGGGATTCGCGGCTGATCACAAGGGCCTTGAGGTCCCGATCCAAGGGGACCAGCGGTCGCTCGAACCTGTCGGCCATGCCTTCGAATATCCGTTGTGTCGTGCCGCTTTGGATCTCTACCCGGTCGATGAAGGGCCGGGGTTTGAAGTCCTCCTTGTAGCCGGGCCCTTGAAGATATACGGCTCGCTCCCCGCTGGAGGTCAGGGCATAGGTCACGCCGTTGGAGGAGGCCCGGGTGATGATGTCACCCGGAAGCTTGGCCGGGTCTTCCGTTTCCACATCGGGGAGCAGGATGTACTTCCGGGGCGGGGATTGGGTCAGGTCTAAAGCTACGATATCCGTAGCGGTCTGGCAGTCTTCCCCTCGTCCGGAATGGATAGCAAAGGCATACCTCCCGGAGATGGAATAGGAGACTTGACTGAACCGCTTGAGGCTCGTGACCAGAGCCTTGGCGTTCTCCATGTCAAAGGGGGCCGTGAGGAACATCAGGCGGTCCTTCCTATCCTCCCGGTTTGCGTCCTCGCTGTCCTTGTCTTCATCCTTGCGCCGGGGCTCCCTCCAGAGAAAGGACAATCCCTGGCCGTCGGGACGCCAGGATACGTCACGCGGCAGGTCGGCTGTGGGATTCGGCCCTCCGGGTGATCGCCCCTCCTGCAGCGGAGTCTGGCGGATGGTGGAGAGCACACGGCCGCTGAGGTCTAAGACCACCAGTTCCCTGCCAAAGCTCTGGTAGCTCGTGATGTAGGAGAAAGGCTCCACCAACTTCTCTGCCAGGATGTACTCCCCGTCCGGGCTGAGCGCTATGCTCAGGAACATGCCTGGTTCCCCGATGAGGCGCGGCTCCTGCCCGGGCATGAGCAGTGCGATCTGAGAGGTCGTGTAATAGCGGAACAGTTGCTTATCATGGGGTGTGCGGAGCAGGAAGGGATAGGTGGATGAGGGAGAGGCTTGCTTGCGCGTGCGGCGGATGAGCGGTGAATCCGGGACGGCGGGAGGTTGGGGCTCAGGTCCCCGTTCGAGGGGAACCAGGAGTGTGAGGATCCCGCCCTCCTGGGTCCACTGCAGTCTCTGAGAGGCGGCAGGGGCTCCGCGGCCGAAGCCGCGGCGGATTGAGAGCGTGGCCATGATCCAGGCTTGGCTGAGGCTTCGGGTCCGGCCGTCCCGGACATCGGCGGTCCAGACCTGGGTTCCTTGGGGGAGGTGGGCCAGGAATGCGAGCTGCTTACCGTCCGGAGACCATGTCATATCCGAGACAAAGGTGCCCTCCGGGATTTCCGCCTCCCAGCTTTTTCTCTGGCTGAGGGAGAAGAACTTCAGGCTCTTCGTCCCGAAGGTGGACAGCCGCCACTCCCGATTCACATCCGGGCAGAGTTCGAGCATGCCCAGCCGGAGCGTCCTCTGGGTCATGAGCTTCAAGGTGGAAAACTCCCCGTTTACCGGTATCAGGAAGTGTTCTCCATCCGGACCCATTGCATTCAGGATGTCATAGTGCTTGTCGCGCGTGAGAAGGTCCTGGACCTCCTGCGGAGGCAGGAGGTATTTCTCCTCGAATTTTGGTGCGGCCTCTTCCGCCCATGCCGCCGGGATCACCAGGATCAGCGCGGCCGCCAGGGTAAGCATGCCCGCAGCCAGGGATCTTGCTTGGTTTTTTCGTATCATATCCATCTCCTTGTTTGTATTATCACGGCATGAAAAGCGCCGGTCTATTCCTTATTGACAAAGGCTTGATTGCGGCCGGAGAAGACCTCTTGGTCCAGCATGCCCAAACGGGAGCACGCCTTACTCTGTTCCGGCCGCACCGTAGTAGATGCCGTTGAACAGGAACTTGAATGTCCCGTGGGGCTGTGCGCGGAAGGTGATCTCAGGGCTGAACAGGAACAGCTTGCCGCGTCCAACCCGTGCTTCCAACACCACCTGTCCGCCCTTCAGGTACTGTTGACCATGGGCAAGACCGCTCCGAAGGGGAGGAGCGTCGCCATCGAACCAGGCGATCGGTTGGACTGCCTCGCTAGGGCCTTCGACCAAAGAGCGGAAAACCGGGCTGCGGTTGAAGAAAACATCCACCTCCTCCGGCATACCGTGAGCCAGGGGGTGGGTGTTGTCGACATGGGCTCGCAGGACAGAGCCGGGAACGAAGTATTTCGTCGCGGGCAGAGCTCTTTCTTTTCCGTCATCGCCTTTTTCCATCAGAGCGCTTACCATCGGCAGGCCCAGATGAGAGGCAAGACTGGTGGAGCTCCCGATGGTGAGCACGGCCCCTCCCTGTTCCATAAAGCTTTTCAAGTGAGGGATGGTCTTGTCTGCGGTGACGCTGCCCAGCATGTGCCTGTATTCCTCCGGTACGGTCTCCGGATCGGTGCTGCGGTAGCTTGAGAACCGGCTGGGGGTGCCGGATCGAGCCGCGGGTATGCCCCCGCGAACAAAGATGAGGACATCGAAGCTCTGCTTGAGATCTCCGGCGTCCAATTCCGGTGCGTATACGACCTTGAAGTCGAACTCGAACCGCTCCAGAAGCCAGCGGACCCAGCCTGAATCCATGGAACCCCCGTAGCGGTCCCACAGCCCGATCCGGACGGGTTTGAGCTCCATGGCTTTTACAGGAGGCCGGGAGGCCACGGCCGTGAAGTCAAGCCCGATGTCTTGTGACAGTTTGCCGATCCGGTCTGCAGTCGAACTGCCCGCCGGGATGAAGAAGGTGCCGGTGGGTAACCTCAGACCATCATGGGAGATGGCTTGCGTGAGCCAGTGAACCTTTTCTCCGGCCCTGAGCAGACGGTTGACGGCCACAAAGGCATCGTTCACCTCGTGACTCAGCAGGAAACCGGCCGGCCGGCCGCTGCCCCGGATGTGGCCGGGCTCCGGGAGGAATAGGCCCTCGAGCTCTTCAAAGGGCCCGTCGAAGGCGTCCAGGATCCGATCGAAGGCCACGCCCATCTGGAAGGCCAGTGTGTATCCGGCGCTGTCATAGGGGGCGCGGAGAGGGCCGCCGGGATAGGGGCGATCCTCGGGGTACACCTGGGGTTCGAACATGTCGATGACGTGGGGCCGGAAAGCCTGGGCGGTCTTGACCACCAGAGATCCCTGGGGATAGCCCTTGCCCGCCACGGTGAAGTCCTGCGTGGCGCGCAGCACGGATACGCCGTTCTTGATCAGGGCGTTGGCGAACTTGCCGGCCGTGAGGAAGTCCGGCTGGTCGGCGGGCAGGATGTAGCCCCGGGGATCGCGGCTCTCGGGGTCGTGGAGTACATCATGGAAGAACTTGATGGGATATCCCCGGGAACGACCGCTCCCGGACATCTGGGCTTTGTTGTCCTTGATGGCCGTCTGGACCGCCTCGATCCGGAGTGGATTGATGGTCCAGGAATCCCGGCTGCCGCGCTCGATGGAGTTTTTCCCCATGCGGTAGATGTTGAACAGGAAGTTTTCTTTGAGTTTGGCCGCCAGGTCCAAAATGGCCCGGTTGGCGGTCTGGGAGTAGTCGATGGACTGCCGGAAGTGCCATTTCTGCGGCTCGATGGGAAAGGGATAATCCCCGCTGCGCAGATGTTTTTTCGGGATGAAGGGCACCTCCATGGGAGTGGGGCTGCCGATCATCTCGGTCAGGATGCCTATCATGTTGTGAAAATAGGGTGTGCAGCGCAGGCAGCCGTTCCACCAGGTCTGGTATCCGGCCCCTTCCCGCATGACGGCACCGGGTTTGTCCTCGACGGCGAACCGGCTGTGCATGGCATTTCCAACGGTGGTGATGCCCAAGACCAGGAGCGGATCGAAGTTATAGCTGTGCGGCTCGCGGAAGGGCGGGGCAAAAAGCACGGCTCCAGCCGGGCCGGTCTGGTGGTGGTTGTACACGATCTGAGGGAACCATTCCTGGTAGAGGATGCGGGCGACAACCTCGCTCTCCTTCTGGCTGACGAGCATGAAATCACGGTTGTTGTCGTGCCCCACATATTTCTGGTAGAGGCGGGGCAGCCCCCGGTAGGAGCGATTTTCAGGTTCGGATTCCCCCATGTACCATTCGCTCACCAGGTCCATACCGTCCGGATTCGTGAAGATTGCCAGGAGGATGACGTTGTCCAGGATGCGCAGAGTTTCCCGGTCGGAGCGGCTGACCATCTGGTAGGCCAGCTCGATCTCCTGTTGGGCGCCCACCACTTCGGTGGAATGCAGGCCGCCGTCGATCCAGACCACGGCGCGGCCTTCCTGCGCCAAGGCCTGGGCTTTTTCATCTGTCAGGCCCTCGGCCAGGGCGAGTTGCCGCGCTATCTCCTGAAAGCGCCCGAGGTTCTTGTGATTTTCGGGGGATGTGATGATGGCCATCACCATGGGCCTGCCTTCTTCCGTGGTTCCTACTTCCTGCAGGATCATCCGGTCGGATTCCCGTGCCAGCTCTTCCCAATAGGCCTTTGCCTGGGTGTACGAGGCCAGAAAGTAGTCGTCTCCGATGTTGTGCCCGAAAAAATCCTTTGGAGCCGTGATCCTGGTCTGCCCTGAGAGCGGGATCAAGCTCAGGCAGACAAACAGCAGGACCAGGCAAATTGCAGGTAAGTTTTTGGTTCGATGTACAAGCCGCATATGTTCCTCCGTCTCTGTGTGTATTCGAGCGTGCGCTGCTCAGCTTCGCCGCAGCCGGCGCTCAAGTCGGCGGCGGCTGGTTCACAGCGTACGGGTTACAGCCTGGATCTTTTCGACCGCTTCCTTCAGGTTTTCCAGGGAGTTGGTGTAGGAGATGCGGATGTGACCCGCCCCCCTGCGGCCGAAATGCTCTCCTGCCACGGTCGCTACGCCTGCCTCCTCCAAAAGCAGCTGGGAAAGCTCCTTTCCGGAAAGCCCGGTTTCCGCGATCGAGGGGAAGAGGTAGAAAGCGCCCGAGGGCTTTGTGCAGGAAAAGCCGGGGAGCCTGTCCACCGCGTCCGCGAGGTAGTCGCGGCGCTTCCTGAATTTCTCCACCATGGCCAGGGACGGGCCCTGATCTCCCTGGAGTGCCATCACGCCGCCCCACTGAGCAAAGGTGGTGGTGGAGGTGATCATGTACTGATGGTAGCGCAGGATGGGGTCTATGAGCGTTTGCGGTCCCAGGGCGAAGCCCAGCCTCCAACCCGTCATGGAATAGAACTTGGACAGCCCGTTCAGGACGATCGTGCGTTCACGCAATCCCTCCAGCGATGCCGCGCAGATGTGAAGGGCTGGTGGGTAGATGATCTTCTCGTAGATCTCGTCGCTCACCACCACCAGGTCGCGCTCAATGGCCAGGCGGGCCAGCTGCTCGAAGACCTCCGGTCCGATCACGCCACCCGTGGGATTGGAGGGGCTGGCCAGGAGCAGCATCCGCGTGCGGGGTGTGATCAGGCTCGCGATCTCCTCGGGATCGGGCTGGAATCCCTCCTCCTTAACAAGAGTGTAGCTGACAGGCTCTGTTAGGGCTGTGAAGGCGTCCGGGGCGTAATTGACCCAGCGGGGATCGGGGATGAGGACCTGGTCTCCCGGGTTGAGCAGGGCATTGACGGCCAGGAAAACACCCTCGGCGACCCCGTTGGTGATCACAATTTCTGAGCCGGGGTCATAGGACATCCCGTATTCATTGCGGTATTTGTTCGCCACTGCTTGGCGCAGCTCGAGGATGCCCGCGTTAGCCGAGTAGTGGTGCTTGCCATCACGGAGCGCCCGGACAGCGGCTTCCACGATGTGAGGAGGGGTATCGAAGTCGGGCCGCCCAATCTCCAGATGGATGATCTTTCGCCCCCCCTGCTCCAGCTCACGGGCCCGGTCGAACATAATGCGGATCTGCTGTTTGGGCAAGCGTTGGGCTGAGATGGACTGCATAAATTGGGCCTAGCTGCCAGCGGCTGCGGCATGAGCACTGCCGCGGGCTTCGAAATACAGACAATGATACATATCACAGGCGATATGGGATGTCAAAATTGATGACGCCGCATCAAGTCTGAAGGACGGATCAGCCCTTGCGTCCGATGGCGGCATAGTTGACCGGGGAGAACAGCAGCTGGTTGAGCTTATCCAGATTCCGGTTCAGGAGTGCGGAGCCCTCGCTTTCGGGTGGAAGCGCCTGGAGGACCTCATCGTCCAGAGTGGAAGAGTAGCGAATCTCCACCTCCTGGAAGCCGGCACTTTCCAGCAGGAACTCCAGTGCCCTGGGATGGATCGGCTGCTGGTGAGTGATGTCCAGAAAATAGACATGCACCAGGGCGAACACGGAGGTCGGATTCAGGGTCTCGAGCACTATGTGTCCCGAGGGAGCGAGCTTGGAGAAGGCCAGGTCGATCGTCCGTCGCAGATAATCGGGCCGCAGATGCTCCACGACCTGAGACGAGAAGATCCCACCCAGGCTTCCGTCCGGGTAGGAGGCCAGGGTTTCCAGGATGTCTCCGCTCCGGCATTCGAGTCCGCGTTCCCGGCAGGTCGTGATCATCTGTTGATTGAGATCGATGCCTTTGGCAGGTATGCCGTTCTGGGAGAGAAGATCCAGGAACTCGCCCCGCCCGCATCCCAAGTCCAGGACGGTCCGATCCGTCTGGAAGAAAGGCAGGTAGATCGCCTGCTGAGTCTTGACGTCCTGTTCAGATCCCCGGTGTCGATTCTCGAATCCGGCATAGGGGATATCTTCCAGAGGACCAGCGACGGACCTGATCTCAGCGGGCGTGGGGAGTTTCTGCTCCTCAAGTGTGGAGAGGAGCCTCTGCATCTGTTCCCGCAGTTGAACGTAGGTCTTCATCAGCAGCACGGCATCATCGTAACCGGCCCTCAGCTTGTCGATGCGCCATTCCATGCTCTTGAAGATCATGCTCACATGGTTGCTGCCCAGGGCATCCCACTCCCTGTCCCGGGCTTCCATGAGCTCGTTCTGGGTGCGGGCCATGTCCATCTGTGCAGCGATGGCTTCCTGGCTGAGCTCCAGCTGGCCCTGAAGGGTCGCCTGGATCTGCTGAAGGGAGGATGCCAGTTCTGTGTTGATGTCGGACTGGGAAGCTGCGTCCGTCCGCTGCTGGCGTCCGAACAGCGGGGTTCGTCTGCTGGCGTCGGGAGCGCGGGGGTCTTTCCGGAGGGATTCCTCCAGGAGGGATAGGGAGGGATGTTCCTTCAGCGTGTTCTGTAGGGCCGCGAGGGCCTGGCTCTTCTCCTGCAGCAGGCTGAGCTTGTCTGAAAGCTCCTTTTCTTTTTCCTGACGTTTATGAGAAAGCCTTTCCAGCGTATGCTTCATCAATCCCGGGAGGAAGGAGACTAGTCCTTATCCGCAGAGTTATCTTCACCGCCCGGTTCTTCTTTGGTCACGGATTTCTTGAAGTTCTTGATGCCCTCTCCCAGAGATTTTCCCAGCTCAGGCAGGCGGCGGGCGCCGAATATGATCACGACGATCAGAAGGATCAGGAGCATTTCCGGCAAGCCGAGTGTTCCGAATAAAAACATGAATACCTCCACAAATACCTTACCCAAGGTACTCGAGTCCCTGTTAAAAGTCAAGATTCCCCTCCTCCCTGATCCCCGGCGTGGTATACTATGCTGTCTCTCATGAAAGCCATACGGAACTTTTCGATCATCGCCCATATCGACCACGGCAAGTCTACCCTGGCGGACCGCCTGCTGGTGAAGACGGGAGCGGTCACGGAAAGGGAGTTCCGCGACCAGGTCCTGGATACCATGGAGCTGGAGAGGGAGCGGGGCATCACCATCAAAGCCCAGACCGCCCGCCTTCGATATTCAGCCGCCGATGGTCAGGAGTACATACTCAACCTGATCGACACGCCGGGACACGTCGATTTTTCCTATGAGGTGTCCCGAAGCCTGGCGGCCTGTGAGGGGGCGCTCCTGGTCATCGATGCCTCTCAGGGGATCGAGGCCCAGACCCTGGCTAACACCTATCTGGCCCTTCAGAACGACCTGATGCTCATCCCGGTCCTCAATAAGATCGACCTCCCCCAGGCCGAGCCTGGGCCCGTGATGGAACAGGTGGAACACATCATCGGGATCGACCGGGAGGAATCGCTCCTGGTCAGCGCCAAACAGGGGACGGGAGTGGAGCAAGTGCTCGAGACCATCGTGGATCGCATCCCGGCTCCGCAGGGCGATCCCGG
>JAUWTO010000027.1 GCA_030614685.1 Candidatus Aminicenantota bacterium | reverse complement strand
TGACTACGAGGACAAGGACGACGACATGTGGCTGTTCATGCCGGCCCTGCGGAAGACCCGGCGCATCGTCAGCACTGAGAAGGCCAAAAACTTCATGGGATCGGAGTTCACCTATGCCGACATGACCCCTCCGGTGCTGGATGACTTCACGTACACGCTGCTTGGTGAGAAAGACAAGGCCGGCATCGAGTGCTGGGAGATCGAGATGGTCCCGGCGAATGAGGATGTCGCGGATGAGAGCGGATTTTCCCGACGTGTCGTGTGCATCGGGAAACAGGACTTCGTGCTCCGGCATGCGCTTTACTACGACCTGGACGGAGAGCTGCACAAGGAGCTGGATGTGCTGGAGATCAAGGAGGTCGATACGACCCTGCACAGGTTCAGGCCCACCCATATGGTCATGATCAACCTCCAGAACGAGAGAAAGTCCGTGCTCAAGATCGATAAGATTGTCTTCAGCCCCGATGTTAAGGATGAGTTTTTCACCACTCGCTATCTCGAACGCTCTTGAATCATTCATGACAGATGCCGACACTGTTTAACTTGAAACCTAATTCATTCTGGTCGGCATCTGTCACCCTCCGGGCAGGCCGATCTTGGCACATCGACTTCGTTGCGGCCCAATCGCCGTAGATCATGCGCTAAAGAGGGGCCGGCTTGACAAAATTGTGGGGGAGGGCTACATTTTAGGGCACGAGGCGGACATAGCTCAGTTGGTAGAGCGCGAGCTTCCCAAGCTCGGGGTCGCGGGTTCGAGTCCCGTTGTCCGCTCTTTTTTTTATCATGAAGAAGTGGTGCTTGATCGTGGACCCGGAGCCGAACGAGGGCTCCTGGAACATGGCCGTGGACGACCATCTTTTCCAATCCCTCGAGGATGAGCCAAACACCTTCCTGAGGTTTTACTCCTGGGCCTCCCCCACCGTGTCCCTGGGCTATTCCCAGAAGGTGGACCGTGTGCTGGACAGGGCCTACTGCCGCCGGGAAGGGATCGCCGTCGTACGCCGCATCACGGGAGGGAAGCTGGTCCTGCACGACCGCGAAGTCACCTATTCGCTCTGTTCCAGCGACACCGACACCTTCGGTAGCACACTGACCGAATCCTACCGCCGGATCTCTTCGGGCCTGATGCGCGGGCTGGAAGCCATGGGCCTGAGGCCATGCCTGGCCAGCGCACCTCCTCAAGCCTATGCCAGGGGAGACCTGCCCTGTTTTTCATACCCTGCGAGGGATGAGATCGAGATCGGGGGCTGCAAGATCGTAGGTAGTGCACAGAAGAGGGTCGCGGGGAGGTTCCTGCAGCACGGCTCGATCCCTCTGCAGGAGAACGACGAGCGGCTGCGGCATGTTTCCCTGCTTGAAAAGCGGGGGGAGCACATCCGGATGCTCTCTCTCTCTCAGGCGCTGGGGAGGCCGGTCGATTTCCATTGGGCAGTGGACCATCTTACCGCGGGTCTTGCGGAGTACTTTGGTGCCTCTCTCGAACCTATGGCCTTTTCGCAAGACACTAAAGTGAGCATAACCCGGCTTCAGAAGGACCGACATCAGGTATAGGGGCCATTCCCCCAGGCACCACCCCAAAGCCTGGAATGATACCTGGAGAAATGTCCCCTCAGGTTGATTTTTTTTGGCTCAGGTGATAGCATTTTCCTAGGTTCAAGGAAGTCACCATGAATGAAGTCGAAGAACTCCTCAAGCTTGATGTCGACGCTCTACTCAAACTCAAACCTGTCCTGTTCGATGACCTGCATCAGAAAGTCCTCAAAAACCTCTACCTGGAACTGGGGTCGGGGCCGGTGCTCTACCTGCTGTCTTCATCCTACACGGTCATCAATCCCAGCCCCAACGAGGTCATAAACGAGCTGATCACCAAAAGGGCCGACGTCCTCAATTTCATCAAGGAATATATCTGCCGCAACCTCTCTGTGTACTCCGTGCTCCTGGATGTCAACAGCTACTTCGTCGAGCAGAACAATTCCCTGCTGCTGGCCCGGCTGCGGGAACGCGATTCGGGAGGGAGGCACTACGAGATCAAATTCTATACCCATTCCCCCCTTGAACTCGTGAAGAACTACAAGGACAAGATCTACATCGGTCGGGATTTTATTGATCTGTTTCAGTTCAAACGCAAATATTTCGGGATCAAAGAATTTATCATATCCCTCAAGGACCAGAACGAGGTGCTGCTTGAGAAGGCCGAACAAAAGATGCGGAGGCCGGTCAAGTATAAATCGTTTTTCCAGGAGATCAGCGAGTATGTGAATGAGCTCCACACCGAGAGCGCCGACATCCTTCAGTCCCTGCCGCCCTACCTGGATATCGACAAGCTGTCAGGGAACGACCTGATCGATATCAACGCCCAATACAGGAGCATCAACCACTACCTGATCGAGCTGCGGGATGAAGTGGCGGAGTTCGAGAACCTGGTCTTCAAGAACGAGGGCACCTACGCCCGGTATATCACCAAATATAAAAAAGACATTGCCAATCTCATTTCATACTTCAACATTAAGATCAACGGCTACCTGTCGGATAAAATTTATCACCTCAAAACCAGTCGCTAAAAAACAAGCCCGATGGGAGCATCGGGCCCAGTCTGATTCCAAGGGATCCTAATCCTGTTGTTTGATGTGGATGTCGGCGTAGGTAGTGGAGAGGAGAATGAGGGGGGGCTTATCATCCGGGAAAGCCTTGAGGATGGAGTGGCCGTTGGTCACATTGACCGAAGGTGCTTCAGGCAGTCCCCAGTGGATGGCCCCGTTCTTGGTCTGCGCTTCCAAGGAGCGCCGGGTACCTGAGGGCCAGTACAGTTCGATCTCGCAGTAGGTCCCTCGGACCTCCAGGGGGAGGTCGAGCGAAGCCGGATGGAGAGTCAGCCGGCCATTGTCCAGCGTGATCACCACTTCCCCGGTGAAATCATCCAAATCGACATCGCGGTAGCTTGTGCTGACGATGACCTTCTCACCGGACAGGCCCCGGGCCCAGAGGCCCAGGTCCCGGCCTGTCACCTCCACATCTCCCCGCACATTTTCCAGTTCGATCCGGGCATAGCGGTCCTGGATTTCCACGCTGCTGCGTGCGCCGACGACGGAGATGGGTGTGTTGTCTCCCCGGATGTGCACGGCCCCTACATCCTCCAGCGTGATCCTCTCATACGAGCTGTCCAGATCGACCGGCCCGGTCAGGTTCTTGCCGTAGATCTGGACATGGGGGCCATCGACCACAACATCCTTTTCCAGTCCATTCAGTTCGAGCCTTCCATAGCGATGGGCCACGAGGGTGGTACCCTTCACATTTGTCAGCGATACGTTGGACTGCCGGCTTCCCACCTGGCAGTCCAGCAGCACGTTTTCCACGGAGACATCCTCATAACTGTTCTCTATAATGAGGTTCCCGGATATATCCCATGCGCGGACCTCACCGTTGCGATTGATGATGTCTGTGTCTCCCACCTTCGAGACCTGCACGAGCCCGTAGCGGTTCTTGATCCGTATATCTGTGCCTTCCGGAACGATGAGCGTGAAATCAGTCTGAAAATTTTGCCGACCGATCTCATCCCGGTTGGTGGAAACGGTGAGAAGCTGCTCATCCTGTTCGAGGACCAGGCGCAGCTCATCGGCGATCTGCCGGGCTGTCTCCTCCCTGCGGCGGCGGATGCGCCTGTCCAGCCGGATCCGGATGCTGTCTTCCGCCGTCCCCTGGACTTCGATGCTGCCGTTCCGGTTGATCACCTGAATTTCAGCCGGGAAAGGGGGGGCGATGATCTCGCTTTCCGTGTAGGTGAATTCTTCGGTGTCGAAGAAAAATCCCTCGCCCCAGTCAAAGTCCCACTTGCCTGTGTAGATGTGCGTGAAGACCACACCCACAGAGATGATCAGGATCAGGAGAAAGACCTCTCTGAGTTTCATGGTTGGTCCTGCGTGGTGCCTGCCTCCTGTGCTTTTTTCTGATCCTTGAGGCCGAAATACAGCTTCCAGGCACCCCAGAAGATGAGGATCAGGGGCCAGAGCCGGGCCGCAAAATCAAAGATGTTGATATTCAGGCTGTCCGTGATGAAGATCGATCCGATGAGGATCAGAATGATCCCCCATGCCAGTGCGTTTCTGTTCCTTGCGGTAGCCATCATTCTTCTCCTTCCCGGTCCTGGCCGCTTCGGATATAGTCGATGATCAGTTTCACGCCGATGATGACTACGGCCACGGGCAGCAGATCCCACAGGGTGGCGTATTTGATCAGCTCGAAGTTCGCCAGCAGCAGCACGATTCCGAGGGCGATGAGAACGATCCCCCAGAATACCGAACCGGCCTTTACGGCAGCGGGGATCTCCTCCAGCTCGTCGGTATATTCGGAGGGTTCCTGATTCAGTGCCCGCAGGTTGATGAGCCTGGCGCTGTGTACAGCGTCATATATCTGGAAAAAGTAAAAAGCCGCGAGCATGAGGGCTATAAACACGTCCAGGCCGATGTCGCGGGCCAGCATGGTGATCAGGCTGGCGAGGGTGAAAGCATACAGAAAAAAACGGCCGACCTGGCCGTTGTAGAGAGCTCCCGTGCCCGGGAAAAAGAAGGCGAGTACGCCTGCTAATCCCGGTGACTTGGGGGGGCGTTTCACAATAATTTTTTCTTCCATAGTGTGTACCTCCATATCTATTTAATGGATCTATTCTTCCTCTCTACGTAGAGGATTCTTGTTCTGGATCGCAACCACCAGGTTGTCCTTATAGCCTGCCAGCGAGCTGGTGAAGGACTCCGCCCGGGTGTAGAGCTGCCCCATCTTTTTGTATCCCATGTGGAATTGTCGTTCGATGGACTTGTTGATGGCGCTGTGCTGAGGGCTGAAGGCGTAGAACGAGATCACTGTCAGCAGCACAGTGGCCGCTGCCAGCACAGGCTGCAGTGCGGGGCGGACCAGGAAATCGAAGCCGAAGCGGAACCGGCTCTTCCTTTCAGGGATGGCCAGCAGGCGCTCGTGCAGGTCCGGATTGACCTCGAGCTCGGGGAAAGTCTGCAGAGAAGCATTGACCTCGCGGAGGAGCCCCAGCAGTTCCCGACATGCAGCGCAGTCCTGCAGATGGACTTCCATGGCCTGCCGCTCGGCGGTGCTCAGGTCTCCGTCCAGGTAAGGAGATATCAGTTCTTCCATGCGATCACATTCCATGGTTCCTCTCCTTATAGTCTTTCAGAACTCTGGCCAGTTGCAGCCTGCCCCGATTGACACGTGACTTGACCGGTCCCAGGGGCAGGGACATGATCTCGGCGATCTCGTCATAGGACTTGCCCTGGATGTCCCGCAGGATCACGGCCATCCGGATCTCTGGTGAGAGGTGTTCGAAACCCTCCCAGACCATCCTCCGGTTCTCGTTCTCCATGACCTCCGCCTCGGGCCCGTCCTGCGAATCGGATGAGAGCACGTGTTCGTCGAAATCGTCCCGCGAAGTCTTCTCGTATTTGGTCTTCCGGTACTGGTCGATGAGGTAGTTCTTGGATAGGGTGAGCAGCCACGCCGTGAAGTTCCGGCTGAAATCGAACTTGGTGAGGGAGCCGTAGAGCTTGAGGAAGATCTCCTGGGTCAGGTCCTCGGCGGCTTCGTAGTTGCCAGAGAACTGGTACGCTAGGTTGAAAATTTTTTTGGAGTACGCATTAACCAGCATTTCCCAGGCTCCTGTTCGCCCATTCAGACAGGCGCGGATGGTTTGTTCTATGTTCACGTTTCACACCTGAGTAGACGAGATGCCCCCCGGAAAAGTTCCGTGGCAGTGGTGTGTTTGTATGCCTGGGAAAAAAATGCCATTTGTCCTGATAACATTCTAGTTTTCCAGCGGTGCAACTGTCAATCCAGCAGAGGGAAGCTTCAGCGTCAGGCTTTGACAATTATTATAATCCTTTTCATCTTTATGGATTTTCCGTACAATTGATTGTCATGTCTAATCGTCTGGAAAATTGAGAACCTGAAGGGAGGCAGCCTATGGAAGGTATCGTCGGTTATGGTGCGTACATCCCCCGCAACCGTATTAAAGTGGAAGAGATCGCCAAGGTGTGGGGAGCTGATGCGCCCAGCTACAAAAAGGGCTTGATGCTGGAGGAAAAATCCGTTCCTTCCCCTGATCAGGACACTATAACCATGTCCGTGGAAGCATCCAAAAACGCACTGAAGAGAGCAAATATCGATCCCGTCAAGATCGGGGCCGTGTACGTCGGATCCGAATCCCATCCCTATGCGGTCAAGCCGAGTGGCACTGTCTTGGCGGAAGCCCTGGGAGCCACACCGGAATGCCATACAGCAGACTTCGAGTTTGCCTGTAAGGCCGGCACAGAAGGCATGTTTGTAGCCCTGAATCTGGTCAAAGCCGGCGCCGTCGAGTTCGGGCTGGGCGTGGGGGCCGACACATCTCAGGGAGCGCCTGGGGACGCCCTGGAATACTCGGCCGCCGCAGGTGCCGCAGCCTTTATTTTCGGCCGGGAGAACCTGGTGGCCCGGGCCCTCGAGACCTATGCCTTCATGACAGACACACCCGACTTCAGGCGGCGTGAGAACAAGTATTATCCTCAGCACGGCGGGAGGTTTACCGGCGATCCGGCCTATTTCAAGCACGTGACCGGTGCTGCGCGGGGAATCCTGGAAAAGGCCGGGGCTGAGCCCCAGGACCTGGACTATGTGATCTTCCATCAGCCTAACGGGAAATTCCCCCTCCGGGTCGGCAAGCTCCTGGGATTCTCCAAGGAACAGATCCTGCCCGGTTGGCTGGTCAATAAACTGGGCAATACATATTCAGGATCGTCTCCCCTGGGCCTCACTTCCACGCTCGACATCGCAAAGGCGGGCGATAAGATCCTGCTCATCTCCTACGGATCCGGGGCTGGCAGCGATGCCTTCATCTTCGAGGTCACCGACCACATTGATAAGGTGCGCGACCTGGCGCCCCGCACACGCGACATGCTCGACAACAACAAGAACTATCTGGAGTACGGCGAGTACGCCAAGTTCCGGCACAAGATCAGGAAGGCGGACTAGGAGGATGACATGAGAGATGTTGCTGTTATAGGAGTAGGAATTACCAAATGGGGAGAGATCTGGAAGCAGTCTCTCCGGGATATTTACGTCGAGACCGCTCTCCTGGCGCTGGAGGATGCCGGTGTGGATCGTGTGGATTCCATGTATGTGGGATCCATGTCGCCCGGCCTGTTCGTGGGACAGGAACATATCGGAGCCCTCCTGTCCGACTATCTGGGCCAGAAGCACATCCCGGCGGTGCGTGTGGAGTCCGCCTGCGCCTCCGGAGGCGTGGCGGTCCGGATGGGCTTCATGGAAGTGGCCTCGGGGATAAGCGATGCGGTCCTGGTCAGTGGTATCGAAAAGATGACCGACGTGGGTGGAGATGAGGCCACCTATGCCCTGGGATCGGCCGCCGACCAGGAATATGAGGGGTATCATGGTCTCACTTTCCCGGGGCTTTATGCCCTGATCGCACGTGCCCACATGGAAAAATACGGGACCACGCGTGAACAGCTGGCCATGGTGGCGGTCAAGAACCACAAGAACGGGGCCAATAATCCCAACGCCCAGTTCCCCTTTGAAGTCACCGTGGAACAGGTCATCAATTCTGTAAAGGTAGCTGATCCGTTGAACATCCTGGACTGCTCTCCCATCACCGATGGGGCCGCTGCCGTGGTCCTGGTCCCTGCAGAAAAGGCCCGGGAGATGAAGAAACCGGTCATCAAGATCGTCGGTTCGGGATTTGCCACCGACAGCTTCGCACTGGCTCAGCGCAAGGAGATTACCTGGCTCGAGGCGACCTACCTGGCCGGGCAGCGCGCCTACGGCATGGCCGGCAAAAAGCCCGAGGATCTCGACCTGCTCGAGGTCCACGACTGCTTCACCATCGCCGAGATCTGTGTGACCGAGGCCCTGGGTGTGGTGGAGAAGGGCAGGGGCGGCGCTGCTGTTGAGGCGGGGGAAACGGCGCTCGAAGGCCGGATTCCGGTCAACACCAGCGGAGGATTGAAATCCAAGGGACATCCTGTGGGAGCCACCGGGGTCGCCCAGGTCATGGAGGTGGTCAAACAGCTCCGAGGCGAAGCCGGGAAACGGCAGGTCAAGGACCCCAGGGTGGGGATGACCCAGAACATGGGCGGGAGCGGTGCCAGCACCGTGTGCCACATCTTCGAGCGGGAAGCATAGGAGGATAACATGTCGACACCATCCAGATACTGGAGAGAGATCCCTCAGAGATACCGTAAAGAAGCCAACCGCTGCGCGCCCTGCGACCTGATTTATTTTCCTCCCCGCCTTATCTGCCCGGAGTGCGGGAACCGGGCGCTGGAGAAAACCGTGCTGGCCGAGAAAGGCAGCCTGATGACATACACCATCATCCGGGTTCCGCCCAGCCAGTTCAAGGACCAGGCTCCCTATGCCGTGGGGATCGTTGAGATGGATGACGGGGTCAAGCTGACCGGGCAGGTCGTTGACTGTGAATTTGATAAGATGCATACGGGGATGCGCCTGCAAATGGAATTCCGTAAGATGTATGATGTGGGACACTCCGGGATCATCTGCTACGGCTACAAATTCGTCCCTGAATATTGAGGGATTCGGCGGGATCGGTTTTCGGGCCGCTGTGCGGCGGACATGACTGCAGGATACAGAAAAACCAGAGCCCGGCCGATGGTATGACTTAGAGTGAAGTTTCGAGAGGGCAGCAACCATGTTTAGGATCGAAAGCAAGATCGATACTCAGAGCACCGGGTATAAGGAGAATTTCAAACACATGCAGGCGCTGGTCGCTGAGTACCGCGGCCGGCTGTCCAAGACACAGGAAGGGGGCCCACCCAAGTACCGGGAGCTGCACAAGTCCCGCAAGAAACTGCTGGTGCGGGATCGGCTGGAAAAGCTATTCGACCGCAACACTCCCTTCCTGGAGCTTAATGCCCTGGCCGCCAATGATATGTACGACAACCAGGCTCCGGGCGCCAGCTTGGTGACCGGAGTGGGCGTGGTCCACGGCCGGGAGGTCCTGGTCATTGCCAACGATGCTACGGTCAAGGGAGGCACCTATTTCCCCATGACCATCAAGAAGCACATCCGGGCCCAGGAGGTAGCCCTGGAAAACCGGCTGCCCTGCATCTATCTCGTGGATTCGGGCGGCATCTTTCTTCCTCATCAGGCAGGCACCTTCCCGGACAAGGAACATTTTGGCCGCATCTTTTACAACCAGGCGCGGCTTTCGGCCCTGGGCATCACTCAGATCTCCATCGTCATGGGTTCTTGCACGGCGGGTGGCGCTTACGTACCAGCCATGAGCGATGAGACGGTCATTGTGCGGCAGCAGGGCACCATCTTTATCGGCGGTCCGCCGCTGGTCAAGGCCGCCACCGGGGAGGAAGTGAGTGAGGAGGATCTGGGCGGAGCCGACGTGCACTGCCGGATCTCAGGAGTCTCGGATCATTATGCCCTTAATGACGAACACGCCCTGAAGATCGCCCGCAACATTGTGGAAACCCTGGCTCCGGCTCGAAAGTTCGACCTGGGAATGACCACACCGGAGGATCCGTATTATGATCCGCGTGAGCTGTACGGCATCGCTCCGCGCGACCTGCGCAAGCATCTCGATATCAAAGAGGTCATCGCCCGCCTTGTGGACGGCAGCCGCTTCCAGGAGTTCAAGGAACTCTACGGCAACACACTGGTCTGTGGCTTCGCACGCCTCATGGGGCACCCGGTCGGCATCCTGGCCAACAACGGCGTCCTGTTCTCGGAGAGCTCGCTCAAGGGAGCACACTTCGTAACGTTGTGCTCCATGCGGAAGATCCCTCTCCTGTTCCTCCAGAACATCACAGGCTTCATCGTGGGCAAGCAGTACGAGCACAGAGGGATCGCCAAGGACGGCGCAAAGCTGGTGCATGCGGTTGCCAACGCAGATGTACCCAAGCTCACCCTGATCGTGGGTGGATCATACGGCGCCGGCAACTACGCCATGTGCGGCCGGGCCTATGCGCCCCGTCTGCTGTGGATGTGGCCCAACTCTCGCATCAGTGTCATGGGCGGCGAGCAGGCGGCCAATGTTTTGGTCACGGTCAAGGAAAAGAGGCTGCGGGAACAGGGGAAAGAGCTGAGCGAAACGGAGAGACAGGAAATGATGAGGCCCATCCTCGAAAAGTACGAGATCGAGGGCAACCCTTACCACAGCACGGCTCGTCTCTGGGACGACGGGATCCTCGATCCGCTGGAGACCCGTGAGGCACTGGCCCTGGGCATCAGCATGAGCCTCAACGCCCCTATCCCGGATTATAAAGTCGGAATATTCAGGATGTGACATGAGCACGAACACGTACAGCACGATTCGATATGAAAAAATAGGAGAGGTAGCCCATATCACCCTAGATCGGCCGAAAGTCCATAATGCTTTCAATTCCGTGATGATCGGAGAGCTGCTCACAGCCTTCGCCCACATCAAAGACGATCCTGAGGTGCGCATGGGTGTTTTGACCGGCGAGGGAAAATCTTTCTGCGCTGGGGCGGATCTCAACTGGATGCGGGAGATCGTCCGGTATTCCTATGAGCAGAATCTCGAGGAATCCCTGCAGATCGCGGAACTGCATCACAATATCTACACACTCCCGAAACCCACGGTCGCCAAAGTGAATGGGACGGCCATAGGTGGGGGCACCGGTTTTCTCTCGGCGTGTGACATTGCCATCGCGTCTGAGGAGGCCCGGTTCGGTCTGAGCGAGGTCAAGCTGGGACTGGTCCCGGCTGCCATCTCACCCTATGTGGTCCGCAAGATCGGGGAGAGCAAGGCACGCGAGTATTTTCTGACCGGAGTGCGCATATCCGCGGAGAGGGCTGTCGAGATCGGCCTGATCAACGAGATTGTGCCTCTCCGGGAATTGGGGGACAGAGTCGCAGAATTGGTGGATCAGCTGCTCACGTCTGGGCCGGAAGCCCTGGCCCGCTGCAAGGAGTTGATCCTCAACGTCGCGCGGATGGGTACGGAGGAAGCGGGCGAGTACACAGCCCGTATGATCGCGGACCTCCGCATCAGCGCTGAGGGACAGGAGGGGATGGCCGCCTTCCTGGAAAAGCGCAAACCATCCTGGGTCAAGGGGCCCGAGGGAAAGAGCCAATGAGCTTGCTTTGTGGCCTTAGCCCTAGCAACGACCGGTAAAGGAAGCGAAAAGAAGATGTTCGCGAAGATATTGATCGCCAACCGGGGAGAGATTGCGGTCCGCGTAATGCGGGGCTGCGGCGAACTGGGGATCGCCACCGTGGCGGTCTATTCCGACGCAGATAGAAAGAGCCTGCACGTGCAGACCGCTGAAGAGGCTGTCGCCATCGGGCCGGCTCCGGCCGCTGAGAGCTATCTCGACATGGAACGCATCCTTCGGGCGGCTAAGGATACAGGAGCCGAGGCCATCCATCCCGGCTACGGCTTCCTGGCCGAAAATGCGGTTTTTGCACGGCGCTGCGAAGAGGAAGGTATCGTGTTCATCGGCCCTAATTCCCGGGCCATGGACTTGGTGGGAGACAAGGTGAGATCCCGTCAGACCATGGAAAAGGCCGGTATCCCCATCATCCCGGGGATGAAGGGCACGATCTCTTCCGATTTGTCGACGTCTGCTGCGGAAGCGGAGAAGATCGGCTATCCGGTCATGATCAAGGCCTCTGCAGGAGGCGGGGGCAAGGGCATGCGTGTCGCCCGGAACCGGGACGAGCTCGCATCCGGCCTGGAGGCTGGGATGCGGGAGGCCAAGGCCGCCTTCGGTGATGAGTCCGTGTATCTCGAGAAATACATCGAGGATCCCCGGCATGTGGAGTTCCAGGTACTGGCGGACAACGAGGGGAACACCGTCCACCTCTTCGAGAGGGAGTGTTCTATCCAGCGCCGGCACCAGAAGATCGTCGAGGAGACGCCTTCCCAGGCCCTGGACCCGGAACTGAGGGCGAGGATGGGGGAGACAGCCTGCAGGGTCATGCAGGTGGCCGGCTACAACAATGCCGGTACGGTGGAGTTCCTCCTGGACAAAGACAGGAACTTCTACTTCCTGGAAGTGAACGCTCGCCTCCAGGTGGAGCATCCGGTAACGGAACTTGTCACGGGAGTGGATCTGGTGCATCAGCAGATCCGGATCGCCGCCGGTGAAACCCTCACGTTCCGCCAGGAGGACCTGGAGCAAAAGGGGCATGCCATCGAATGCAGGATCTACGCCGAAGATCCTCTCAGAAATTTTCTCCCCTCATCAGGCACGGTCCTCTTCCTGAAGGAACCGGCCGGGCCGGGTGTGAGGCACGACTGCGGCATCTTTGGCGGCTGTGAGGTCCCGATCTATTACGATCCCATCCTGGCCAAGCTCATTGTCTGGGCCGAGTCCCGCGACATGGCCATCCAACGGATGCTGAACGCCCTGGAGAATTATGTGATCATGGGTGTCAAGACCTGTATTGGATTCCTCAAGGATGTGATCGATCATCCACGCTTCCGCGCAGGCCATACCACGACCAGCTTCATCCCGGAGCATTTCGCCGAGTGGCAGGCGCCGGAGGGGACGGCCGATCTGCGGAATCTGGCGCTCCTGGCCGCGGCCCTGCGTTCGAAAGGCGGGGGGAGGTCTGCGGCGGGCCCCGGAGACGAGAGCAGGGCGGTCCCCACGCCCTGGTCGATCCTGGGGAAGTGGCGGATGGGAGGAAAGTGACGTGGACTACCAATTTCAGATGAGCGGCAACCTGCACACCATCGCCCTGGAGGCGAGGGGAGAGGGATATCTCGTCACGGCTGGGGACACCACGTTCGTGGCCGAGGTCTGTCCCCTCTCACCCAACGCCCTGTCTGTCCTCATCGACGGACGTTCCTATACCGTCTATACGGCCGGTGATGGAAATAGACATCTGGTGTTCTGCGAGGGGCAGCACTTTGAACTGATCGAGCCCTCCGAAGACAGCGACAGATTCCTGGCAGGAGAGGGGGGTGGTGCCGGAGACGAACTCATGATCAAGGCGCCCATGCCCGGCAAGATCATCAAGATCAGCGTTTCCGAGAACGAGGAAGTCCGCAAGAACCAGACACTGGTCATCGTAGAGGCCATGAAGATGGAAAATGAGATCAAATCCACCATTGAGGGTGTGGTCAAGAGGGTCAGCGCCTCTCCGGGAGACCTGGTCGATACCGACACGCCTATCATCGAGCTGACCAAGAAGGAATAGGGGCTGCCCCACCGGACGGAGATAGGGCCGAGTTCGACGCAGGAAAAAGGGGACTGTCCTCTTTTCTTTCACCGACCTTTTCTGAGATGCAACGCTTCCAAGACCGCAAGAGTTTAAACAAAGTGAAAATGGACGAGCAAGAGCTTATCCGCAGGGTCCAGTCTGGAGACGAAGGGGCCTTTGAGGAGATCGTGACCGTGTATAAGCATAAGATCATTAACTTCCTGTACCAGCTGACAGGCGATTATGAACGCGCTGTGGAGTTGGCCCAGGAGACCTTCATGCGGGTATATTTCAAGGCCCACCGTTATCAACCGATCGCGCCTTTCTCGTCCTGGATATACGCCATCGCCTCCAACCTGGCCAAAACCGACCTGAAAAAATCCCGGCGCTATCAGCATGTCCCGCTCGAAGACGTGCAGCACAGGGCCTACGAGGGGATGATCTCCAGTGAAAATCCGGAGAGCAGCGGTATGAAGAAGAATATCAAGCAGGCCCTGGGCGGACTGCATCCGCGCTACCGGATCCCGGTCATCCTGAAAGATATCGAGGGATTTACGCAGGAGGAGATCGCCGCGATCCTGAATACACCGGTCGGGACCATCAAGGCCAGGATCAGCCGGGGGCGCAGCCATCTTAAGAGGGAATTGGAAAGTGCCCTGGCATGTTAAAACGCGATGGACGAGGAGAATCATCATGGCGGAGTTTGAACTCTTGACCCACGTGGAACAAGTAGAAGCGCCGATGGGCTTCGAGGGGCGCGTCATGACGCGTCTGGCGGAGCGCAAAAGACAGCGACGCAGGGCACGACGCCTCGGCTTCTCTCTGGCCACGGTTGCGGCCTCGTTGGCCGTAGTGATCGTGGCTGTCAATTTTCTGGTGCTTCCTCAAGGAGGGCCGGGGAAAATGGCATCGCTGGAAAAGGAGATCACTCCCGAGTTCCAGCCCCAAAGCCTCAGCCCCACCATCCCCATCACCGAGGTAATGAACTATTCCGGAGAGGCGCGTCAGGTGGCGCGCCAGCCTCGGACCATATACATTCTTGAGCAAGTCTCTGACCGCACCGATACCCGAAAAATTTACTAGGAGGTCAGTACAACCATGAACAAAAAACACAAAAGCCTTTGGATACTCATTGTTTTTCTGGCGGGGATGACCGCTTCCGCTCTGGCGGCGCCCACATCCGGGGCGGCCCAGGACCTGGAGGGCTTGACCAAGAAGGTCTTCCCTTCCGTGGTTCGGGTCGAGGCCCGAAACGGGTGGCGCAAGGTGGCCACCGGAGTGGTCATTGACAAGGAAGGGTATATCGTCACCACCGCCCTGGTATCCCCCCAGGACAACAACCTGTTCGTGATCTCATCGGAGGGCGAAGAGGTCGAAGCCGAATTCCTGGGCATGGATCCGGAAACCCACCTGGCCCTGATCAAGGCCAAAGAAAAAAAATGGAAACCGATCTCCATGGGTCGGCTGGAGGACCTCTCCGCTGGTTCGGAAATCGCGGTTGTCTGTTTTTCTCCCGAGGGGAAGGCCGCCATCACCAAGGGGATCATAAGCTCTGTGGGAAGAGACAGTCTACGGCTGAACGTGGTCGTGATTCCTGGCGCCAGCGGCAGCCCGGTGATCGACATGCAGGGCCGCATGATCGGCCTGGTGCGCGGTGCCTACGTGGGCGAGGCCGTGCTCACTGTGGATGGGCGCCAGGTCACGGCAGGTAACTTTATGGTGAGTCGTGTGGAGGGCCCTTCTTCGGGCATGGCCTCCGCCATCCCGCTGGACATCGTGGACAAGGTCTCCACAGAGATCAGGGAGACCGGCAAGGTCCGCCGCGGTTGGATGGGTGTCGACCTCATTGTTAATGACGAGGGTGAGGTCGAGGTCTATGCCGTGGCCGAGGACTCTCCGGCGGAGGCCGCCGGGGTTCAGGAAGGTGATGTCCTTCTCGCGATTGACAGCCAGGAGATCATCGACAGGGAGATGCTGGCCCGGGAGATCCGGATGCACACCCCGGGCGACGAGGTCGAACTGCACATCGAAAGACAGGGCAAGGAGCAGGAGATCGAGGTCGAATTGGGAGAGTACTCCCAGCTGGCGATCGCTCGGGAATTCGAGTTCAAATTCCCTGAGCTCTTCCAGATGAAACCCGGGGAAGATGTAGAGAACATCTTCAGGGCCACACCCAGCCGGCTCCTCAGCTGGATCTCGGAAGACAGGAAGTACATCGGAGTCCGCATCCAGGAGTTGAACCTGGAGCTGGCAGAATTTTTCGGAGTGGATGACAGCACCGGCCTCCTCATCACCAAGGTGGAAGAGGATACACCGGCGGAGAAGGCCGGACTCAAGGTCGGTGACGTGATTATCCGGGCCGACGGCAAGGCCACCAAGAGTGGTGACCGCTTCACCAGGCTGATTCAGGGCTTGGAGGAGGGCGACAAGATCAAGCTGGAGATCGTCCGCGACAAAAAGACCCGCACCATCGAAGTGGAAGTGGCCATTGAAGAAGGCAGGCGGCGGTTCCTGCCCGAGGCCTATTCCAACACCTCGGCTCACCTGTTCCAGGAATATGAAAACAGGGCAAATGCCCGGCAGAGATTCACCGAGGAGGCACTGAAAAAACAGGCGGAAGCGTACAGACTGTATCAGGAAGGATTGAACGTCAACCGTGAACGGCTGGAGCAGGAACGAACGCATAGATCGCTGCGGAGGGCCACGGAAGCCCGCAAGTTCGAACAGTTCCGGAAGCAGAACCTGGAGAAGCAAAAAGAGGCCACGGAGAGACTCAAAATCGCACTAGAGCGGTATCGGTGCATAAAAGTATAACTTGCTTTTGTGCCCTTTTTCACACTGGGAGGCAGGGCCCTGTCCTGCCTCCCCTTTTTTTATTCCTGGTTGCGCTTGAGCCATTTTATTTTATACGCCTCGAATTCTTCCGGTGAAAGGTTCGAAGAATAGCCGGTTTGCCGGCGCTGCCTGAGGACCTCATACAGGATGATCCCCACAGATACCGAAAGATTGAGGCTTTGGGCCATGCCAGACATGGGGATTCGGATGATGTGATCGGCCGCACCGATCGCTGCTCTGGAGATGCCGTTGGATTCATTGCCGAAGACGATGGCCATGGGCCGGCTGTAGTCCACCTCCGTGTAGGGGATGGATTCAGGCCCCAGATGGGTGGAGGCGATTGTAAATCCCTCCTGTTTCAGGTGGAGGAGGCATGCTTCGGTCGACAGGTGGTGTGTCAAGTTGAGCCATTTTTCGGCCCGGGTAGAAATGGCCTCGTTCACTGGGAATGCATCGTCTGCGGTATAGATGAGATCCACATTGAGTACGCCGGCCGCGTCACAGGTGCGGACCACAGCACTGGCATTGTGGGTGTTGGTCACTTCCTCAAGCACGATATGCAGATCCGGCAGCCGGTTGGACAAGACGCGTTCGACCTTTGCGATGCGTTCTTTTGTAGGCATGGACGTGACCCTATATGAACATCTTGAGCCCCATCAGCACCAGGAAGATCAGTGCCGCCACCAGGGCCCGGTACTCCTTGTTGGATCTATACCGGTCCCAGGAAAATGACTTGATCTGGGCGTTCGGGTATGGGCGCCATCCTGGAAAAAACAAGGGGACCATCCGACTGTAGTCTGTGTAGCCTTTAGGAAACAATTCCTGCATGGTCCTCCTCTCTTTGACGATGGTTACGGCATAGAAGAGGAGAAAGATCAGGGCGAACAGCCCTGCTACCCACCAGGAACGGGCCGCCGCCGTAACTCCCAGAGCGATCGCCAGGCTGCCCAGGTACAGGGGATTCCGCGTGTATCGGTAGGGTCCGGATGTGGTGAGCTCCCGGTCTTTGGTCAGGTGGCCGCAGGCCCATCCCCGAAGAAGCAGGCCCAGGATTATAAATCCTGCACCGGCGAAGAGCGATTGTATATTGGGCCTGGCCAGGAAAAAGGCGGCGATGACGCCGATCAGACTGGCCCGTACACGCCCGCGGTAGAGGAACTTTGTGAGTTCAGTTTTATTGAGCATGTTCTTCCAGTCGTTCCCGGCAGAGGCGGGTCACCTCTTCCGGTTGGAGGGCGGCCATGCATTTCAGATCCGGACAGGTCCGCCGATAGCAGTAGCTGCAGTCCAGAGGATGGAATGCGGTCTTGTCCACTTCCAGGAACGGTCCGTTGCGCTTGGGGTTGGTCGGGCCGAACAGCGCCACCACAGGCCTCGAGAGGGCGCAGGCAGCCTGCAACGCGAAAGTGTCGCCGCTTACCAGCAGGTCCGCGCTCTTGAGCAGGGCCATGACTTCCTTGATGGGGAGGAACGGCATCATGGAGACACCGCTGCCCGAAGAGATCTCCTCCGCCAGTTCCCTTTCTGTCTCTGTCCCCCAGAGCAGGACCGGGAATATATCCAGGGATTTCAGTTTCTGGATTACGGCCGTCCATTTGCCACTGGTCCATCGCTTCGTGTCCCAGGCTGCCCCGACGTTCATGACCACGAGCTTGGCCCGGCCGTTGAATCCCAGGGATTGCATCTTTTCCAGCACGTAGGCCTGCAGTGCATCCGGCAGTTCCAGGGGAAACACGAGCCTGTCTTCCCGGATCCCCAGGCAATTGAGGAGGTGGAGATTCTTGAAGATCACATGCTGGTCCTCAGGAAAGCGGTCCGGGTGTTGCGTATAGAAGATCGAAGCCAGCGGTTCCCTGAGATCGGCCCTGTGGAATCCCACCCTCTGTCGAGCTCTGGACAGCCCGACAAGCAGCCCGGACTTGAGCAGGCCCTGGAAATCGATGGCTACCTGTTCTCGGTCCCTGATCTCATTTAGGAGGCGTGATACTTCCCGACGGAAGCCTTGTGTATGCCATCTCCATTGTTTAGCCTGCACGACTACGATGCGATCCAGGCCCGGCACCAGGTCCAGGATCTCCTTGCCGTTTTCCTCGACCACCCATGTAATGTGGGAATCCAGGTGAGCGGACCGCAGGGCGGCAAAGGCGGGCAAAGTGTGGATGATGTCCCCGAGCGAGCTGAGCCGGAAAATGAGGAACCTATTCATGCTCGAACGCGGCTCCGATCTTCTGGATGAGTTCCGAAGTGTTTTGGACCTTGGGGCCTCCGGTGATGGCGATCCTCCCGCCGTACCCCTGCACGGTGTCTTTTTCCGGCACGGTGTCGGTGGTGTAGTCTGAGCCCTTGGCGTGAACGTCGGGTTTAAGGGTCAGGAGTACCCGATCTACGGTGTCTTCGGGAAAGATGGTGACAAAATCTACACACGAAAACGCGGCCAGGATCTCGGCTCTCTCCTCTTCCTGCAGGATGGGGCGGCCCTTGCCTTTGAGGCGCCGTACAGAGGCATCGCTGTTCAAGGCCACCACCAGGACGTCGCCCTGAGCTCCCGCCTCTTCGAGATAGCGGATGTGGCCCACATGGATCAGGTCGAAACAGCCGTTGGCCAGAACGATGGACCTGCCGCGGGATCGTTCCCTTCGGACGATGTTCGCCAGTTTGTCGAGGGGATAGTGTGTGTCCACTTTTATATTGAGGTTACGGCGTTTCGGAGTTCATCAGAGGTCAGGGTGGCGGTACCTTTCTTCATGACCACAATCCCTCCGGCGGCATTGGCCAGGACGGCCGCTTCTCTGAACGTGGCTCCCGAGGCCAATGCCAGGGTTAGAACGCTGATCACGGTATCGCCCGCTCCCGTAACGTCCACGATGTCCGTGGGGCCGTGGATGGGGATAGAAAACAGGGGGCGGCCGCGCTCGAAAAGGACCATGCCCTTGGATCCGCGTGTCAGGAGCACGGCCTGTGCCGCGGTCTGTTTCAGGAGCCTGCGCCCGGTCTCCCTCAGCCAATCCCGGTCGTCTCGCGATCCCCTCTGCAGGGCATGTTCCATCTCCGGTTCATTGGGAGTGGAAACAGTGGTACCCGGGAAATCGAGGAGACGAAAGCGTGAATCCAGGGTGAGGTGGGTTTCGGATTTCCTGTAGAGCGGGTGAATCTTCTGGTATACGTCCTCTCGGACGGTGAAATAGTGATAGTCTGAGATCAGAAGGGCGGCGACCTGTTTCCGGACGGCCTTGAGGGCCGAGAGCAGGCCTTTCTTGATCTCGGCCGTGTCTGGGACGCGGCCCTCACGGTCGATGCGCAGGATCTGCTGTTTGCGTGTATTCTCTTCGCCGGCCAGCACGCGGGTCTTCATCGGGGTGGAATAATCCCTGGCGGCGATGAGATGGTCTGCGGCGATACGGTGTTTTCTGATCATCGCCAGGATCCTGCGTCCGGCTGCATCCGATCCGACCACACCGATGGGGAATGGGGATGCCCCCAGGCTTTTCAGGTTGAGGAGGGAGTTGCCGGCACCTCCCAGTGCATAGGAGTTGGCCTGATGGGATAGGATGAGGACCGGAGCTTCCCGAGATATACGGCGCGTGTGCCCGTAGAGGTATTCGTCCAAGATGAAATCACCCCAGACTGCGATCCTTTGACCGGCGAAGCGGTCGATCAGTTCGAGATAGCGTTCTTGTTTATTATGCACGGAACTATGACCCAATTTTTATCAGAAATCAGGGGAAAAAGCAATCTCGGACAGTTGTCGCGTAAGGGATTGGCCCACTCCATATCCCCAGTCCGGCATCGTTCAGCGTCTGAGGCATTGAGTAACCTGGGTTGCGTGCCAGGATTGTGGGGCCCCAGGGGCTCCGCAAAATTGATTTATTGGAATTTATTGATTAGAGTGGGGGATCTGTAGAGGAGTGAGCACATGCGGGTGGACGAGATCCAAAAAAAGTTGGAGGCGCTGGGGGACGAGAAGGCCGTGGTAGGGATGGCCCGGTTCGGCATAACCGCCAAGACCGTCTATGGAGTGAGCATGCCGAAGCTCAGGGCACTTGCCAAGGAAATCGGGAAGGATCATGATCGGGCTCTGGATCTGTGGCGCATCCCCAACCGGGAGACGAGGATACTGGCCGGCCTAACAGCGGACCGCGGCCGTGTGGACGAGCCTCTGATGGAGAGCTGGGTCCGGGATTTCGATTCCTGGGAGATCTGCGATCAGACCCTGCTGAACCTGTTCGATAGGACCCTGTTTGCGGCAGGAAAAGCTGAGGAATGGTCCTTTCGGGAGGAGGAATTTGTCAAGCGGGCAGGATACGTACTCATGGCCCGCCTGGCCACGGTCGATAAAAAAGCCGGGGATGATTTTTTTCAGGCTTTTTTCCCTCATATCCAGAGAGGAGCTGCGGATGAGCGCAATTATGTCAAAAAGGCCGTGAATTGGGCCTTGAGGCAGATCGGAAAGCGAAACCTGGCTTTGAACCGGATGGCCATTGCACAGGCTGAGACCATCCAGGGGTTGGATTCACACAGCGCTCGCTGGGTGGCGACCGATGCCCTCAGAGAGCTGTGCAGTGAGGCGGTCCAGAAGCGGCTGCTCAAAAAACGAAACAAGGGGTGAGACATGGTTGGTGGTAGAAAATTCAAGATCGCGGGGATAGGTGTCGTAATCATGCTGGCGATCCTGGCGAATCCGATCCGGATCCCTGGTCAGAGCATTGACAAGGCCGGGTTGGTACTGGAGA
>JAUWTO010000063.1 GCA_030614685.1 Candidatus Aminicenantota bacterium | reverse complement strand
CTGTTCGGCGCGGTTCCCGGCAGGAAGACCTCGGTAATGATGAACTGAGGCAGGCAGACCAGCGTGGGCAAAAGGCCGGTTTTACGGTCTATCTGGACGTATTCCAGGTTGGGCGGCGGGACGAATTCCTCTATGATATACTCCTCGTCGTTCTCCTTGGCGACCCTGGCCTCTTCCTCGATCAGCTTGGTGAAAAATTCGGTAAAAATGGGAAGGGCCGCCACTGCACCGGACTGCCGCTCCCCGATGGTCACTCTGCCTTCGTTATACCCGACCCAAATGCCCATGCACAGGGATGGGGAAAATCCCACGAACCGGGCATCGGCCCAATCATCCGTCGTGCCCGTCTTCCCGGCCAGTTGTTTATACCGTGTCAGGTGGCGGACGCCTTGTGATGTCCCTCGCTGAACGACCCCTTGGAGAAGCGAGGTCATGATGTAGGCCACCTGCGGGGAAATGACCTCCTCGGACTCACTCATATATTCTTCCTTGATGTTCCCATCCTTGTCCTCGATCCGGGAGATGAAATAGGGGGTGACACGTACCCCGCTATTAGGAAACACCGTAAAGGCGGACACCAACTCCGGCATCTTCACCTCGAATGCACCAAGCGAGAGCGAAAGATAGGGATACACGGTGGACGTGATACCGAATTTGCGGCAGTAATCCACGCCCACCTGGGGAGAGATGTCCCGCAGCATCTTGGCGGTCACGATATTGCGGGATTCCTCTATGCCCTGACGGAGCGTGATGCGCCCCTTGTACTTTTTGTCGTAGTTGGGAGGATCCCAGATCTCTCCCGACCATTTATCCTCGAACTCCACCGGCTCATCCACGAACGGGGTGACCGTGGTCATGGCCCCCGTGTCTATGGCCGCGGTGTAGAGCAGGGGCTTGATCACAGACCCGGCCTGACGCATCGCCTGGACGGCGTTGTTCCATTTGCTGCGGCGGAAAGAATAGCCGCCCACCATGGCCTTGACCTGGCCCGTCTGAGGCTCGATCGCCAGCACTGCGCTCTCCAGCTTGGGCTCCTGATCCAGCTCGGCCACCAAGGTCAGGTTCTCGGGATCGAAACTCTTGATCTTCACATGGATGACATCACCGGGCTCGATCAGGGCCGTGAGGTTGCGGGCTTTGGTCCATGCAATGCTCTTGTTTGTGATCTCCCCGGTGAATTCCTTGACCTTGATCTTGGCTTTGGTGGCGGTGACCTCGAGGACCACAGCCTCTATGAGGAGTCCCTCTTCAAATTCGGGCCGGCGCCAGCTCGCCATCCAGTTCTTCCGTGCCCGTTCGTCCCAGACCGGCTCGACCAGCTCTTCCAGGTTTTCGATCTCCAGGCCCGATTCCAGGAGGTTCGGTTTGTCGTCTCTCCACCCCTGACCCTTGTCCAGGATATGCAGCTGCTTGTGCACCGCGTCTTCCGCCCACTTCTGGTAGGCGAGGTTCAGGGTGGTGTGGACCCTGAGGCCATCGCTGTAGAGGGCCTTCATGCCGTAGCTGTCGTAGAGGTACTTGCGGACCTCTTCCAGAAAATAGCCGGAAAAATCCGAGTCCGAGCGGTGCAGGGGCAGGATGTTGAGCGGCTGGTGGCGAGCCTCATCCCCGACCTCTTTGGAGATGTAATTCTCGGAAACCATGCGATTGATGACATGGTTCCGCCGGCCCAGCGCTTGGTCATAATTGCGGTAGGGAAAATAACGGCTGGGCGCCCTGAATATTCCGGTGATCATAGCGGCCTCGGGCAGGTTCATCTCCGAAGCGCTCTTGTCGAAATACAGCTGGGCCGCCGCCTCCACTCCGTACACGCGGCCGTCTCCCAGGTCGAACTGGTTGCAGTACATGGTCAGGATCTCATCCTTGGAGTAGTGCTTCTCGAGCTGGATGGCCAGGATCATCTCCTTGAGCTTGCGCCGGATGGTCTGCTTGGGGTGCAGAAAGAGCTTCTTGACCAGCTGCTGGCTGATGGTGCTGCCGCCCTGCAGCTTATGGGGTGTGAATATGAGGCGGACATTCTCCTTCAAGGCCCGCAGCATGCCTAGAAAATCGATTCCATTATGGCTGTAGAAACGCGGGTCTTCTGTCGCGAGGATGCCATTTTTCAGGTTCTCGGGGATGTCCTCCAGGGTAACCTGGATCCTCTTCTCCAAGGCGTACTCGCCCACCACAGTACCATCGTCGGCATAGATATAGGTGATGATCCCGGGTTCGAATGTGGCCAACTGCTCTATGTCGGGCAGGTTCATGAGGATGGCCCGGAAGACGCCAACCGCCGTGCCCAGTCCGCAGGCCAGGACGAACAGGAGGACCAGGAGGGTGATCTTGAAGAATTTTCGTCTGTTCTTGATCGGCAGGCGGAGTTTGGGCCACTTGAGTTTCTTGAAAGACAGCTTTGGGACCCGCAAAATCAGCTTTTTCTCCTCGGACATCAGGTTTTTACTATAGCAAAATTCCTGGGGTCGGTCTACCTCCCAGCTTGTATACAACCTGACACCGACATTATTCCCTTCCGGGAACTTTCAGGCGGAAGCGGGCCTCAGGCGAGACAGAGACGCCTAGTCTTCGACGGTAAAAAAGGCGAGAAAATCCAGGGTGATCCGGGTGATGTCTTCTGCCACATCCTCCATGGGCCTGAGCGCATCCAGATGGAAGAATTCATCCCCCTCCAATCCCTGGAAGATGGCCCGGACCTTGACCAGGTAGTCTTCTCGTTCGAAGAGGAGGTCCCTCTGTTGACGCCCCTCTGTACGTTTGAGTCCCCTGGCAGGGTCCACGTCCAGGATAAATACCAGATCGGGCAGGACGGCAAAGCCCTCGTTGGTCTCCCGGATCTGGTCCGGGTCCAAGCCCTTGGCACCTTGATAGGCCATGGTCGAGAAATAGTACCGGTCCAGGATCACGATCCTGCGGGCTGCCAGCGCAGGCCTCAGGTTTTTCTCGACATTCTCCCGCCTGTCGTTCTGGAAGAGGGCCAGTTCCTCTTCGGGCGTCAGGGAGTCGTTCTCCAGGGCCTTCTCCCGGATGGTTTTCCCCCAGCTGCTGTCCGAGGGTTCCCGGAAGTAGACGGCGCCGAATCCCTGGCCTCTGAGGATTTCCAGCAGCTCCTTAGCCTGGGATGTCTTCCCTCCCCCATCAATGCCCTCTAATACGATCAAGACACCTTTTTCGAGCTCTTTCACGTTCGCCTCTCGTTCTGGCCCGATTGTCGTCACATCGGCGGTCAAAGTCAAGAACATATCCCGGGAATCAATCCCCTCCCCCACGAGGCAGATAGGAACCTTATTCATTGAGCAGTAAAGTGGGGGGTATTAATTGTGGGGGCGGGATTGGATGGCGCCGCAACTCTTCCCGAGAAATTGAGTTATAGAAAGGTGGGTAATTTGAATTTTCCCCACCAATATGCTACTTTAGATCCTTGATCCAAGGAGAGAAAAATATGAGAAAAACCCCGCTCATCATCGCTCTGACGAGCTTTATTGCCGGCCTCATGCTGGCCGCTTTTGTGTTTATGAATTACCCCAAGACAGAAGACCTCTCGCAGGTCTCCCAGGACCCGCCCCGCTCGGCCGAATTGTCTTCGGCGCTGTACGCTGACGACCGCCCCGCAGCCCAGATGGCAAGGACCGACTTGAATTTTGCCGATATCGCCGAGCGCATCAGCCCGGCTGTGGTCTACATCGAAGCGGAAAAAGTCGAGAAAGTCCAGGTGCGCGGGCGCTTCGACTCGCCCCTGGAGGATTTCTGGAGACGCTTTTTCGATGAGCCGGAAGACCGCGAGCAGGAACGCCACTCGATGTCCTCGGGAGCGGGCTTTTTCATCAGCGACGACGGATACTGCGTGACCAATAACCATGTCGTCGAACATTCGGTGAACATCAAGGTGCGTTCCCTGGATGGGAAAGAATTCAAAGCGGAGATCGTCGGGACCGATGCAGAGAGTGACCTGGCTCTGATCAAAATCAAAGGCAAGGATTTCCCCTATGCCGAATTGGGGAACTCCGAAGAACTCAAGGTCGGAGAGTGGGTCGTGGCCATCGGCAATCCCCTGGGCCTCAATCACACCGTGACCGCAGGTATTGTAAGCGCCAAGGGCCGCCTGTTCCGGGACCTGAACCTCCCCTACCAGGATTTCATACAGACCGATGCCGCCATCAACCGCGGCAACAGCGGCGGGCCCCTGCTCAACATGTCAGGGGAAGTGATCGGGATCAACACCCTGATCTTCGGACCCGGCGGGGGGAACATCGGCATCGGCTTTGCCATCTCGTCCGACCTGGCCAATAAGGTCATCGATCAGCTCAAAGAGAACGGCCGCGTGATCCGCGGCTGGTTAGGTGTGGGTGTCTATGCCATCACCGAAGACACCAAAGAGATCTTCGAGGTCGATGTGGCGAACGGGGCCTGGATCGACTCGATCGAGGAAGATTCGCCCGCTGAAAAGGTCAAGCTCCAGCGATATGACGTGATCACGGCTGTCAACGGCAAGCCGGTCAAGGACCCCAATGACCTGACCTTCCGGATCGCCGAGATCAGGCCCGGCACCAAGATCGACGTCACGATAATACGCGAAGGTAAGGAACGCAGTGTCCCGATCAAGATCGGCGAGAAGGGTGAGAACGAGCCCGAACAGCCCGAGGTTGCCTCGGGTACTGAGCTGGGCCTGGGAGTCAGCGAGATGACCCCACGCATCGCCCGGCGCTACGGCTACAGCACAACCGAGGGGCTCGTCATCACAGAGATAAAGCCCAACAGCGAAGCCGACCGCAAGGGCCTGCAGATGGGCGACCTGATCCTGGAGGCTGACAAGCAGAATATGGAAACCGTGAAAGACCTGGAGACGATCATCGACAAGAAAAAGCCCGGCCAGGTTGTCCTCCTGAACGTCCGGCGGGAAGGCCGGAGGGGGACCCAGGATTTCATTGTCACCCTCAGGATACCTGAATGAAATTTACCAAGATCCACTCCCTCGGCAACGATTTTCTGATCATCGACGAAGAAGAAACACCGGGCCTCACGGAAAAGGAAGCCCTGGCCCGCTCTATCTGTGAGCGACACACCGGAGTGGGTGCGGACGGTCTCCTGATCATTTCCATCCAGAACAAGGACAAGGGGCTGGTCAACTTTCGCATCTTCAATGCCGACGGCACCGAACCTGAAATCTCCGGGAACGGTCTCCGATGCGCGGCTGCGTACCTCTATCACCAGAAAAAGATCGAATCCCCCCAGATTCTGTTCTCCACCACCGTGGGCGAACGGGAGTGTGGGTTTATCGAGCAGAAAAACGGCCTGTTCGAGATCAAGATCGACATGGGCGTTCCCAAGTTCGGATCAAAGGACATCCCGTTCGACGACGGGGCCGTGCACGACAAGATCATCGACTATCCCCTCGCCATCAGCCGGGAGACCTATCCTATCACCCTGGTCTCGATGGGAAATCCGCACTGTGATATCTTCTTCGACCGCTTCCCCGCTCGGATCGAATGGCACCAGTTGGGATACGAGCTCGAGTTCCACCCCTTCTTTCCCAAGCGCATCAACATCGAGTTCATCCGGGTTCTGAACAGGAAAGAGATCGAAGTCCTCTTTTGGGAGCGGGGCGTGGGAGAAACGTTGTCTTCAGGCAGCGGATCCTGTGCAGCGGCCGTGGCCTCCATCCTCAAGAACCTGACCGGCAAAAAAGTCACTGTCAGGACAAGCATGGGGCAGCTCATGGTCGAGTGGGACAGCGAGAAAGTGTACCAGACCGGCCCCGCCAAGATCGTGTTCCAGGGCGATTATCTCGCCTTCTGAGCCGGCTCGATATCAGAGCCGGACAATCGCAGCGCTGCTTCAGGATACGGGACTGGGCCTACACCTGCACTCGATCTTTTTGAAAGTGCTGATAGCCCATGGGAACAAGAGGCTTTCTGGAGCCATCAGGGCACAGGAGTTCCACCCCCTCCCCCTCTGTGATGCTCCCGATCCGCGTGATCTTGTGGCCCAGGGGGATCCGGGTCAAGTTCTCCAGCACCTCAGGCGAGATGGTGAACAGCAGCTGGTAGTCCTCCCCGCCGTGGAGGGCCATGTCCTCGGCGGCCGGAGAGGCCTGGCACAGCTCAGGAGAGATCGGCAGCACGGCCGCTTCCACTTCGGCCCCGACGCCGCTTTCCTCGCAGATGTGGCCCAGGTCCACGGACAGGCCGTCGCTGATGTCGATCATGGCCGAGGCCACCTTGTGGGCTGCCAGCCGGCATCCCAGGTCCACCGGGGGGATTGGATCTAGGTATGCCTTGAGAAACCGGTCGGTTCCTGCGCTGGCGCCCCACATGACGCCCTGCTTAGACAATGCCAGTCCGTATGCCGCCTCTCCCAGGACTCCGGAAACAAAGATCGCGTCACCGGGACGGGCGCCGCTGCGCAGGACTATTTCCTTCCCTTGGCCGAGGAGCGTCAGGGAGATGGTCAGGCTCGGGGCCTCGGTGATGTCGCCCCCGAGCAGGGTCACGTCATATTCAGAAGCCACCTCCGACAGGCCCCGGAAAAAGCGCTCGATCCAGTCGCCTTCTGTGTCAACCGGCATACCCAATCCAAAGAGCGCATAGCGGGGGCGTGCTCCCATGGCCGCGAGGTCGCTCAGGTTAACACCCAGGCTCTTCCGGGCCAGGAGGTGGGGGGGGTGGTCGAGAAGGAAGTGGACACCCTCTATCAGCATGTCTTTGGTCGCTACCAGAGGAAGAGTACCCGGCCGGAAGACCGCGGCGTCATCTCCAATGCCCATAAGCACACTGTCATCGGAAGGCTTGAACCGCTCCCTCAGGTCTGAGATGAGTTCTTTTTCGGATAATCCGCGGTGTTTCATTCGGATTTCATCTGTTTGGCAGGGGGCCTGGCCGCGGGAGGAGAAGCAGGCAGCAGCGCGTGCTCGAACACTTCGTTGATATCCTCGACGAAGATGAACTTCATCTCGTTCTTCACTTTGGCCGGGATGTCGATCAGGTCCTTCTTGACCCCTGACGGGAGGATCATGGTACGAACACCGGCCCTTTGGGCGGCCAGGACCTTCTCCTTGATCCCGCCCACGGGCAGCACGTGACCACGCAGGGTGAGTTCACCGGACATGGCGACATCGCGCCGGACCTTGAGGTCCGTGCACACAGAGACCAGGGCCGTGGCCATGGTCACACCGGCCGACGGACCATCCTTGGGAATGGAACCCTCGGGTACATGGATGTGGAAATCGTTCTCCGCAAAGATCCGGGAGTTGATGCCCAGCTCCCCGGCCCGGGCTCGGGCATAGGTCAGAGCAGCCTGTCCCGACTCCTTCATGACATCCCCGAGCGAACCGGTCAGGGCCAGCTGTCCCTTGCCCTTGACGCGCGTGGCTTCCACGAACAGGATCTCGCCGCCCGTGGCGGTCCAGGCCACTCCCAGGACCACTCCCACCTGATCGCGTTTGAGGAGCTGGTCGCGGAAGATCTTGAAGGGACCCAGGTATTTTTCGATGTTCTGGGAGGTGATACGGGATTGGGTGTTTTTGCCCTCCGCCACTTTGCGGGCCACCTTTCGGCACACGGTGGCGATCTCGCGCTCCAGGTTGCGGACCCCGGCCTCGCGCGTGTACAGGGAGATCATCTTCTGGATGGCTCCACGGGTTATCGTGATAAGCTCGTCGCTCAGAGCGTTTTCATTGATCTGCTTGGGCACCAGGTGGCGCAGGGCGATCTGGAGCTTCTCCTCCTCGGTGTAGCCCGGAAGCCGCAGGACTTCCATCCGGTCTCGGAAGGCCGGCTGGATGGTGTCCAGCAGGTTAGCGGTAGTGATGAACATAACCTTGGAGAGGTCGTAGGGAACACCCAGGTAGTGGTCCCGGAAAGAGAAGTTCTGTTCCGGATCGAGCACCTCGAGGAGTGCGGAGGAAGGATCTCCCCGGAAATCGGCCCCGATCTTGTCCACCTCGTCCATCATGAAGACGGGATTGTTGGACCCGCAGCGCTGGACACCCTGGACGATCCGGCCCGGCATGGCGCCCACATAGGTGCGGCGGTGTCCCCGGATCTCGGCCTCGTCCCGTACACCTCCCAGAGACATGCGGTAGAATTTGCGGCCCAGGGCCCGGGCTATGGACCGTCCCAGTGAGGTCTTGCCCACCCCAGGCGGCCCCACAAAACAGAGGATTGGGCCCTTGATCTTCTTGGAGAGCTTTCGCACTCCCAGATATTCAATAATCCGCTCCTTGACCTTTTCCAGGCCGTAGTGGTCCTCGTCCAGGATAGCCTTGGCCTTTTTGAGGTTCAGGTTATCGACCGTGGTCTTGTTCCAGGGCAGGCCAAACATGACATCCAGGTAATTGCGGACCACGGCGGTCTCGGCCGACTCCGGGTGCATCTGGGAGAGGCGGCTGATCTGTTTTTCCAGTTCCTCACGGACCTCGGCAGCCACCTTCAATTTCTTGATTTTCTCCTGATATCCCTGGATCTCCTCCTGGATCTCGGTCCCTTCCCCCAGCTCCTTCTGGATGGCCTTGAGCTGCTGGCGAAGGAAATACTGCCGCTGCAGCTTGTCCATCTCGCCCTTGGCCTCGCTCGAGATCCGGCTCTGGATATCGAGCAGCTCCAGCTCCTTGGTCAGGTGCTCGAAGACCTTTTTCAGGCGGGAGTAGGTGTCGGTGAGCTCCAGAATCTCCTGAGCCTCCTCGACCTTGAGATCCAGGTTGGCGGCGGTCAGGTCGGCCAGGCGGCCCGCCTCTTCTACGTTGGCGGCAATGATCATGACCTCGGGCGGGATGTTTTTGCCCAGGCTCGAGGCCCTGTCCAGGCCATCTCGCACATTGCGCAGCATGGCCTCGACCTCGATACCCTCCTCTTCCTCCTCGGGATCGTTCAGGACCGAGACCTTGGCGGAATAGTATGGCTTCTCCTCATCCAGATTCTCCAGCCTGGCCCGCGTCAGCCCCTGCCCAAGGATTCGTACGCGGCCATCGGGGAGCTTGAGCATGCGCATGACCAGCGCGACGGTCCCGACAGCGTACACATCCTCCCGCTTGGGCTCTTCGATCTCCATATCCTTCTGCGTCAGCAGGAGGATCATACGGTGGGATGACAGGGCCGCGTCGATGGCGTGTTTCGACTTATCGCGACCTACAAACAGGGGGACTACCATATAGGGGAAGACAACGATATCCCGGAGCATGAGGACAGGCAGCTCTTCGGGGATGTTGAGCTTATGCTCAGGTTCTTCGATGATGTCGTCCAGGGTCGCTTCTGCTTCGTTTTCCTTTTTAGCCATGAGGGCTCTCCAACCTTATTCTTCAGATTTTCCGATCTCTAGCAGCACTTCTTTCTTGCAGGTCGTACGGTATTTCTTCAGGATCAGGAGCAGGATACCGTTTTCCAGGATCGCCTTGGATTTTTCCGGGATGATGGCACAGGGGAAGCTCACAAAGCGCCGGAACGGGCCGTATTCCCGCTCGAGTCTCAGGTATTGGACCTTTTTCCTGAACCGTGACCGGCGCTTGGTCCCCTTGATCTCCACCCGGTTGTGGCTGAGCAGGATGGTGATGTCCTTCTCGGCCACACCCGGGAGTTCGATCTCCACCAATACCTCGTTCCCCTTTTCAGAGATATCAACCCAGGGAACCCAGCTCTCATCCAGCCCATGGAACTTGCGCCGGTCGGAGAACAGTTCCCCCACCATGCGGTTTATCTCGGCCTCGATCTTGACGACCCGAGAGACCGGCTGGATCTTTTTTTTCACTTCGCACTACTTTTCTTTGAGGATCCTTTCCAGCTCCTCTTTGAATTCGATCACATCCTTGAAATCACGATACACAGAGGCAAACCGCACGTAGGCGACCTTGTCCAGCTCGTGCAGGCGCCGCATGACATACTGTCCGATTTCCTCGGCACGCATCTCCTTCTCGGCCTTATCCTGGAGCATGGTCTCGATCTCCTCTACGATCTCCTCCAGGTCTGCGATCGCGATGGGCCTTTTCTCGCAAGCCTTGAGCAGCCCATTCAGCAGCTTCTTGTCATCGAAGCGCTGGCGCTGGCCGTCCTTCTTGACCACCATATAAGGGATCTGCTCGATCTTTTCATAGGTGGTGAAGCGCTTGGTGCAGGCCAGGCACTCCCGACGGCGGCGGATGGTGAACCCGTTCTTGCTTTCGCGGGAATCGATCACTTTGCTTTCTGCATGGTCACAGTATGGACATTTCATGGGTCTGACTCCTCTCCGATCTTCTTGAGTTGGAAGAACGATATCCCCTCTTTCCACAATATAGCATAACCTATAAGGCAAGTCACCACGACCGTGATGGCATGGAGAACGATGGTCATGGCCAAGGCCAGGTTCACTTCGATGTTGAAGAATGACGTCAGGCCCAGCCTGCTGAAACTGTGAAATCCTCCCACCATGCCCGGGGTGGGGATGGACGCGCCCACTCCCAAAAGAAACGTGAAAGGGACCATGGCGAAAAAAGGAACATGCACATCATAGACAAAAAGGAAGATCCAGTAGTAGAAGATAATAGATACCCACACGACCAGGGACCAAAGGAAGTAGAGCAGGAGCGTGCGTTTGGATTTGAAGAAGCTCATGCCCTGGATGAATTCCTGGATCAGAGAGAGGATCTTTTCCCGGATACGCTGGGGAAGGGGCCGCAGGAAGAAACCCAGCACACGCAGTGTCTGGGATGAGAAGAAATAGAGCCCCAGGATTATGAGCAGAAGTCCTACGGCCGCAGACAACGCGATGGTTCCCCAGAGCGTGAGCTGAGCGTTCATATTCTCCTCGATCGGGAAGATGGAGGCGTAGAGGGGTTTCGCCAGCATGAAGAGACCGAGGAGCAAACACATCGTGAGAATGTCGAAGATCCTCTCCACCAGGACCGTGCCAAGCGTGAATGCCTTTGAGATCTTCTCTCTCTGAGCCAAATAAAGAGGCCGCACCACTTCTCCGAGGCGCCCCGGGAGGGTGAGGGTTACAGCGAATCCTATGGAAGTAGCGGCAAACCGGCTGTAGAAGGACACGTCCTGCTTCTCGTGCTGCAGGAGGTATTTCCAGCGGATGGAGCGCGTCACCAGATGAGTCGGCGCCAACACGATCGCGAGTATCAGAAACGGGAGGTTCACATCATCGAGTGAGGCCCAAACCCTGCCCCAGTCGGCACTTCTAAAGAAAAAATAGAGCAGTCCCAGGGTCAGGACCAGGATCAATGCCACCTTCCACCAGTTTTTTTTCATATGCAGGCACGAATACTATCACCAAGTCAAAAACCTGTCAACGCGGCGAATCAATCTCATCAGGGCTTGAAATGTCCGACAAAATTTACTAAAATTGACCCGTCTGCTGGGAAGTCGTCCAATGGCAGGACACATGACTCTGGATCATGGTATCGGGGTTCGAATCCCTGCTTCCCAGCCATCTAATATTTCTTTAAAGGGAATTTACGCCTTTGCCTTTATAATCCCGGAGTGATAACATTTTTCTACTCTCCTGCCAGTGAAAAGCTTCAAAGAAAGAAGAGACACAATGCAAAAAAGACGACCCGAAGTTGACCATACAACACCGAATCCTAAATTCTTTGGCCTAACTTTCACCATAGATGATTTCAACGGAATGCCCTACGGGCCTTTTGGAAACACCGGCCTACAAGTTTCCAACATAGGTCTTGGCACCTGGAAATTCGGTTATCCCGATACAGGAGACGGCTCGCGTGTTGACGAAAAAACGGCCTTTAAGATCTTTGATAGAGCTATAGAAGAAGGAGTCACCTTCTGGGACACAGCCAACAGATACAATGCATCCAGTGGAAATTCTGAACGCCTCATCGGAAAATGGTTTGTTGAAAATCCCGACCAGCGTCGTAATGTGGAGCTTGCCACCAAGCTTTACGGCCAGATGGACGGTCTAACCCCAAATTACTG
>JAUWTO010000001.1 GCA_030614685.1 Candidatus Aminicenantota bacterium | reverse complement strand
CTTCAGGGTAAATTCGGGGGCCATGTCTCCGACTTGTATCATTCTGCCTATCCTCCTCTATAATGTGCCCGGGTATTGTAGTGATTTTCCCCACCTCCGGTCAACCAACAGCATCCCTGAACCATAAATATTGAATGCTCTTTGAATCTGAATTTGTCGGCAGCTTTTATGAATGATCCCGGTTTCTGATTCATTCACGAGTGGAGGTTATGGCAGATACGAGGCGTCGGTGGGTGAAGCTGTAGTTTACTACTGCGAACCCGCCGCAACGAAGTAGATGCCGTGAGATCGGCTCGCCCGGAGGGTAAGAATTGCCGATCGAGATAAATTTTTCCTTAATTCTAGTGTTATGATCGGCAAGTCTTATGAATGGTTTAGGAAGGTGCAGTTGAAGGCCTTGGATCACCCCTTCCCATCGCTGCGGATCTCGGCGCGCAGGAAACAGGCCGGCGGCGATCCGAACGTCAGGCACCTCGTCTCGCCCACGCCTTCCAGCAGCCCGGTGTCATCCTCGAACAGAAAAAAATACTTGCGGCCGCTGTTGACGCCCTTGAGCCGGGCATCGACCACCCGGACGACCAGCTCTACTTCATGGCCGGCATATCGTTTCAGGTCCTTGATCCGGAGCTCCGGCCGCTTCCCTTCGAACAGCACGAGTGAATCGCCCTCCGGGTCAAAGCCCAGGGATTCCACCAGCATCCGCTTTTTCTGCTTGGTGTTGAGGTCGGCGACCTCCCCGATCCCCTCGAGCCCACGGAAATAGCGCAGGATCTGCCGGGTGCGCGTCGGCTCCAGCGAATCAAACGCGCCGGCCTTGATCAAGGCAAACAGCTCGGCTTTTGTCAAAGACACCCGCAGCAGGAAATCCTCGATGGAGTGGAAAGGCCCGCCCCTGCGTTCCTCGAAGATCTTGTCCGCGGTCCGGACGGCCAGTCCCTTGATGGACAGCAGGCCCACCCGGATGTTGGGGCCCTCCACCTCAAAATGATAGCCGCTGCGTTGGACATCCGGCCCCAGGAACCGGAGCCCGCACCGCTTGGCCTCCTCAATGTACTCGGGGAGGCCGTAGTAGCCGCCGCCGGCGTTGAGCACCGCCGTAAGGTACGGCAGCGTGTGGTGGGTCTTGAGATACACCGCCTGGTAAGCGATCCAGGCGTAGGACGCGCTGTGGGCCTTGTTAAAGGAGTAGGAGGAAAATTTGTCCATGATGGCCCAAAGCTTCCTGATCTCTCCCGTAGTGAACCCGCGCTCTCCCGCCTCCCGAAAGAGTTTTTCCTTGAAAGGCGTTTCCGCCCCTTTCCTTTTGAGGCTGCGCCGGAGCAGATCACCCTCCTCCGGCGGCATCCCGGCCACGCGGTCCGCAATCTGCATCACCTGCTCCTCGTACAGCAGCAAGCCTCCGGTCTCTGGCAGGATCCGGGACAGGAGGGGGTCGCGGGACACCGGCTTCCCCTCCCGGCCGCGCAGCAGAGCCTGCTTCATCCCGCTTTCGGTCGGCCCCGGACGGATCAAAGCCAGGGCCTGGGTCAGGTCATGGATGGTCTCCGGCCGCATGCGGCGGAGCAGGTTCATCATGGCCGGGCTCTCCACCTGAAAGCAGCCGATGGTCTCCGCCTTCTGCAGCCGCCGGAAGGTGGGGCCGTCCTGCGGGGGGATGCTCCGGATATCGAGCGCCTTTCGGGTGCCCGAGATGGCGGCCAACCCCCGTACGGACAGAAGGTCCAGCTTGATGAGCTTTAGGTCCTCGACCGCATCCCGGTCGAAATGCGACATGAGCAGGCCCTTGGCAGACTCTTTCAGCGCGAGATACCGGCAGGCCGGCGCCGGCGTGAGGAGCACGCCTCCCACATGCAGGGAGATCTCACAGTACACCGAGGTCAGCTCCGAGGCGGAGGCCCAGATCTCCTCACAGCCGGGCAGGGGGCGGTCCTTTTTCAGGTACTCGGGCTCTTCGAACATGGGGATCCGCTTGCTCATGGACCGGGCCTCTGCCGGCGGAAGCCCGAAGGCGCGGGCTGTCTCGTACAGGGCCGAGCGGGCCCGGTAGTTTTTCAGGCTGCACACGAAGGCGGCCCCGGTCCGGCCCCGGCCGTATGTGTCCAGCACATACTCCAGCACCCGATCCCGCAGGCGCGAATCGAAGTCCAGGTCAAAATCCGGGGGATCGTCCCGCCCCGAGTTGAGGAAACGGGCAAAGTAGAGATCGAAGGTGATGGGACTGATGTGAGAAATCCCCAGGAGATAGGCCAGAAAGGAGGAAGCCCCCGATCCTTTGAGGTTGTGGAGGATGCCCTGCCGGCGGGCGAACTGCACTACATCATGCACCACCAGGAAATACGGTGCAAAGCCTGACCTCTCCACGACCTCCAGTTCCAACTGGGCCTGCTTCCGCTCCTTCCAGCTCAGGTCCTTGCGCTCCCGAAGCCTCTCCATCACCACGTCCCGCAGGCTCGTGGGGAAGAGGTCTCCAGGGAGCTTAGGGACGATGCCTTCGAAGGCGAACCGGCACTTCTCGGCCACCTCGAAGGTCGCGCGGAAGAGCGGTTTGACATCCGGCCCGAACCTTTTTACTGCCAGGTGTGCCTGGGATGGCCCGAAAATCGGCATCCGGCGGCCGAGGCGGTCCCGCTCCGGAGGGAAGGGGATTTTTTTGTGGATGGTGTGCAGCAGGATGAGCCGCTCGGGATGGCGGATGAACTTCAGGGGGTGGGCCCAGACCGCCGGCAGGCCGTGTTTCACGGACCATGTCTTGACCGTTTCCAGATTGAAGAAGTCGCCCCCCAGATAAAGGTCCTCACCCAGGAACGGCCCCAGCTCTCCCGGAAAGTCACGGTCCTCCGGCCGGGGGATGAAGATGACCACCAGCCCCCGGGTGCTGGTCAGGGCGCGACCATTAAGGGCCTCCATCAGGGTCCAGTATCCCTCCCGCTCCTTGACCAGGAGCAGGAACCTCCGCTCCCCGAGCTCCAGCTCGCATCCGAACACGGGCCGGAGCCCGCTTTCCTGTGCGGCCCGCTTCCAGCGCGCCCAGCCGTAGAGGTTTTCCAGGTCGGAGAGCGCTGCGGCCGGGAGATTTTCCCGGACGGCCCAGGCGGCCAACTCCCGCAGCAGCACCCCTCCCCTCCCCTTGCTGTAAACCGAGTGCACCCGCAGCGGTATGAACATCATCGCTCCACTTGCACCTGGATCATTTACGGGCCGACAGATAAAAAACACCGATCATGTTCCATAGATTTCGTATCGACATTCTTTTATCACTCCAATACCTGGGTCATCTGCGGGTCGAGATTGCTGCAGCGGCAAGGAAGCGGGCCGTGAGGCTGTAGTGAACTACGCCGAATGGGCCGCGACGATGCCGATGTGGTGAGATCGGCCTGCAGATGACCCAGGTCATTTGGTGAGGGAGGCGGTCTTGAGTACAAACCCCTGCCGCTTCTCAAAGCTGTAGATCTCGTCCAGCATCTTCTCGCGCACCGTGAGCAGCGAACCAAAGCCGTATTTCTCCCGCACCCGGTCCATGGCCGGTCCCAGTTGCTCCTGACGCGGGGAATAGGGCTCGAACAGGGAGAGGGGCCGCCCCCGGACCAGGTCGGAGGCTTTGACCCCCACCAGGCGCAGCGAAAGGCGCGACCCCGTGCACAGTTCGCCGAACAGCTCCCGGGCGATGCGGAAGATCTCTCCCATGTCCTGCAGGGGCGAAAGCAGGAGCCGGCGGCGGCCCTCGGTCTTGAAATCGGAGTACCGGACCTTGACCTCCACGATATGGGCGAAGAGGCGGTCCTTGCGCAGGGCCAGGGTCAGCCGGTCGCAGAGGTAGGCCAGGTGGGCCAGGAGCAAGCGCTGCTCCCAGAGGTCCTCCAGGAAGGTGCTCTCCCGGGACACGGATTTGGGCACGGTCGCGGAGGCCAGGGGCCGGCTGTCCACGCCCCGGGACTGGAGGTAGATCTCCTCGCCGTTCAGGCCGAACAGCGCGCGCAGGGTGGCACGCGGCAAGCCCCACAGGTCGCCGATCCGCTGGATGTTCAGCATGCGCAGGATGACCTGGGCCTTGGGCCCGATCCCCGGCAGCAGCTCGATCCCCAGATGCTTGAGGAATTCCTCCTCCCCGCCGGGCTGGATCTCGAACAGCCCCCCCGGTTTCGCCCGATTGGTGGCCAGCTTGGCCAGTGTCTTATTGGGGCCCACCCCCACCGAGACCGCCAGGCCCAGTTCCCGCTCCACCCGCCGCTTGATATCCTGCACAGCCCGGGAAAAGGACGGATAGAGCGCGCTGCAGCGGGTGAGATCAAGGTAGGCCTCATCCAGGGAGGCGGACTCCACATCCGGGGTGAACTGGGAAAGGATCCGGAGGAAATTTTCCGAAAACGCTCTGTAGACCTGGTAGTTCCCCCTTATGAACACACCCCGGGGACACAGCTGGTAAGCCTGGTGCAGGGACATGCCGGAATGGATCCCGAATTTACGGGCCTCATACGATGCCGTGGAGGCCACGCCCCGCTCATGAGGGAGGCCGCCCACGATCACCGGTTTTCCCTTAAGAGAGGGGTCGAGCAGCTCTTCCACCGCGGCAAAAAAGGCATCGATATCGATATGGACGATACATCTTCGCATCCTGTTCACCTCGTTTCGTTCTCAAAATTTATATAGGGTCTTCCTCGTTTAAGGGACAGACCTCCCCTCTCAGGGTTTTTTGAGCATTCAAAATGAGACCGGCTTCCGCCGGGCGGGAGCAGGAACACTCCCCGGCGGGAGCCGTTGCTTGCCCGGAGGGCCGGCGGCCCCCCGGAACGCTTCGCTGCGCGGACCGGGTCAGGCGGAGGTCAGTATTTCCGCATCACCCCGATCACCCGACCCAGAATCCGCAGCTGCGAGACCTCGATGGGCTCAAACTCCGGGTTCTCTGGCATGAGGGCGATCCGCCCCCTCTCGAGGCTCAATCTCTTCAAGGTGACGGACCCGTCCTCCAGAAAAGCGATTACCATCTCGCCGGAACTGGCGGTGTTGGTGCGTTCCACCAGCACGCGGTCGCCGTCATCGATATAGGCGTCCACCATGCTCTTTCCCTCGACCTGCACGCAGAAGACATTGCCCTTCTTGCGGCCCAGCATCCAGTCCGGCACCTCCACGGCCTCGTGGGAAAGGTCGATCGCCTCCTGCGGATGGCCCGCCGGGACAAACCCCAGCAGCGGCACCTTGACGTGCGATTCCACGGCAGCGGGAAAGCCGGTAGGGTTCAGCTCTCCGGCCTCCCTTCGGACATATCCCTTCTTTTCCAGGCTCCGGACATGTTTGAAAACAGCCGAAGGATTGGTGATGTGCAGGATCTCTCCCAGCTGCCGAATGGTGGGGGAATATCCTCGCTCCAGGATGAAGCTCTTGATGGCCTGCAGGACCCTTTCCTGTCTTTCCGTCAGCTCAATGCGCGTTTTGTTTACCATTTTGTTCACCTTTTATACGATAAAACCCACCCCGGAGTTTGTCAAGTGTTTTTTTCGTGTTTTTTTGCTATAGTAATCCACCTAGGAGAACAGAATGAGCGCGAGGATCGCCCTGGTCACCGGCAGCAGCCGCGGGTTGGGCCGGGACATCACCGAGACCCTGGCGGAAACGGCCTCTGGTGTGGCCGTGCATTACCATCAGGACAGAGACGCCGCCGGGGAGACAGTCCGGAATATCGAGAGAAAGGGCACGCCGGCCATCGCCCTGGCCGCCGACCTGACGTTTGAAGACGAGGCGGCCCGCCTGGTCCGGGAGACGGAAGACCGTTTCGGCCGCCTCGACATCCTGGTCAACAACTACGGCCCCATCCTGGAGAAGGGGTGGACCACGCTCACCAGGGCCGACTGGGACCGCATCCTGCAGGCGAACCTCTTCAGCGCCTGGTCCTGCATGCAGGCCGCCCTGCCCGGCATGCGCCGGCGGGAATGGGGGCGCATCATCAACATCGGGTACAGCCGGGTCGAGCAGCTGACCGCGTTCCAGAAGATCCTGCCCTATGCCGTGGCCAAGACCGGCCTCCTGATGCTGACCCGGTCGGCGGCGGTCTCGGAGGCGGCCGCCAACATCACCGTGAACATGGTCTCGCCCGGGCTCCTGGAAGGCGGCGTGCGGCCCAAGGATCCGGACATCCCGGCCGGTCGGCTGGGGCGGTTTGACGACGTGGCGCATGCGGTGCGCTATCTCGCATCACCGGAGGCTGGCTACATCACCGGCATCAACCTGGTGGTGGCCGGCGGATGGAAACTGTGACGTTGACTTTGACAGGCGCAGAATATATAAGGATACGTCATGACCCATAACAATACTAAGATCCTCGTGACCGGTGCCGGCGGACAGATCGGTTCCGCCCTGACCCCCATGCTCCGCACTCGTTTCGGCGCCGGCGACGTGATCGCCTCAGACATTCGGGACGATATCAGCCCTGCCCTGCGTGATTCCGGCCCCTACCTGAAGCTGGATGTCACTCAACCGGACGATATCCGCCGCACCCTGGAGGAACACCGGATCGACATCATCTATCACATGTCGGCCATCCTCTCGGCCAAGGGCGAAAGCCAGCCTCAGCTGGCCTGGACCGTGAATATGAACGGCACGTTCAACATCCTGGAGGCCGCGCGGAACGCCGGCGTGCGCCGTGTCTTCGTTCCCAGCTCCATAGCCGCCTTCGGGCCAGAAACACCCCGGGAAGACACTCCCCAGGAAACGATTCTCCGGCCCAAGACCATGTATGGGGTCACGAAGGTGGCCGGGGAATTGCTGTGCGATTATTATGTGCTGCGGTACGGCCTGGACGTGCGCGGCTGCCGCTATCCCGGGATCATCAGCCACGAGACGCTCCCCGGCGGGGGCACCACGGACTACGCCGTGGAGATCTTCTACGCGGCCGTCAAATACCAGGAATTCACCTGCTTCCTCAAGCCGGACACCATGCTCCCCATGATGTACATGCCCGACTGCCTCAAGGCGACCTGTGAACTGATGGAAGCGGACTTTGACCGGCTCCAGCACCACTCGGATTTCAACATCAGCAGCATGAGTTTCACCCCTGAGGAGCTGGCCGCCGAGATCCGCATCCACATTCCTGAATTCAAGATCGAATACGAGCCGGATTCCCGCCAGCAGATCGCCGAGTCCTGGCCCCGCAGCATCGACGACTCCGCCGCACGGGAAGAATGGGATTGGAAGCCCGATTTTAACTTGGCTACGATGACCGAGGACATGCTGCGTGTCCTCGGCGAACGCCACACCCGCGGCGCCCTCGGTTACTGATCTACATCCCGTACTGGGCGATGATCTCCTGCTTGGTTTTGCCCAGGATGTCGTACTTCTTCCCCACCTTGATGAAGGCCTCCAGGGCCTTTTCCAGGTGGTGTTGCTCGTGGCCGGCCGAGATCTGGGTCCGAATACGGGCCTGGCCCTGCGGGACGACCGGGAAAAAGAAGCCGATAGCGTAGATCCCCTCTGTGTAGAGGTCGCGGGAAATGTCCTGCGAAAGCTTGGCGTTGAAGAGCATGACCGGCACAATAGGCGTGTCCCCTTCCTTGAGGACAAATCCGGCCTCGGTGAGACCCCGGCGCCAGAACTCCGCGTTTTTCTCGAGCTTGTCCCGCCTCTCCGTGCTCTGGGAGAGGATTTCCAGCACCTTGAGCACGCCCGAGACCACGACCGGGGCGATGGTGTTCGAGAAGAGGTAGGGGCGGGCCTTCTGACGGCACAGCTCCACGATCTCCTTCCGGCCGGATACGCAGCCCCCGGAGGCCCCGCCCAAGGCCTTACCGAAAGTGGTCGTGATGATGTCCACCCGGCCCATGACGCCGCATCTCTCATGGGTCCCGCGGCCGGTCTTGCCGATGAAACCGCTGGAATGGGAATCGTCCAAGAACAGCATGGCATCGTACTTTTCACACAGGTCGGCCATCTCAGCAAGCTTGGCTGTGTCGCCGTCCATGGAAAACACCCCATCGGTGATGACCAGCTTGAACCGCTTGTCCACGTGCAGCTGAAGCTTCTTCTCCAGGTGGTCCATGTTCGAGTGCTTGAAGGTATCGTGCTGGGCCGGTGCCAGCCGGATGCCGTCGATGATGGAAGCGTGTACCAGGCGGTCGGAGATCATGACATCCTGATCGGTCAGGACGGCCTCGAACACACCGGTGTTGGCATCCATGCAGGAGGGGAACAGGATGGTGGCCTCGGTCCCCAGAAATTCGGTGACCTTACGCTCCAGTTCATGATGGATGTCCTGCGTCCCGCAGATAAAGCGCACCGAAGACATGCCGTATCCCCTGTGATCCAACCCCTCATGTGCGGCCTTAAGCACATCAGGATGGCTGGAGAGCCCCAGGTAGTTATTGGAGCACATGTTGATGACGCGCTGCAGGCTGGATCCTTCGGGGAACTCCACCTCTATGTCTGCGGCCTGGCTGGAATGGATGAAACGCTCCTGCTTGAAAATGCCGGCGTCCTGGATCTGCCGCAGCTGATCCTGATACTGTTCACGGATTTTATCGCTGAAACTCATGGTGGCTGGCTCCTTTCCCTGTGACTAACCTGCGATTTCTCTGACCAGGACAGCGATCTTGCTGACCGAGTCAAAGGCCTCGGGTGTTGCTTTTTCGTCAGGGATAGAGATGCTGTACTTCGTCTCCAGAAAACGCTTGAGGGATACCATGGAGAAGGAATCCACGATCCCACCGGAAATAAGCGGCGTCTCGTATGTGAGCTCCTCGTCTTCGTCTTCCAGATACTCTTCCTTCACGTACTCCAGGACGATGTCCTTTATGTCTTCCATCTCTCTGACTCCTTTCTTGGATTATTTCTTGCTCGCACACCACTGAGGTGCGCATGTATTACCGTTCAGTTTACACTAAACCGCTAAAAAATTCAGGCCTTGAGCAGCTATTCATCCTCCAAAGTAGACGTATCCCCGATCTCCTCACCCCATTCCTGCGCATGCAGCAGCCGGCGCATGATCTTGCCGCTCCGAGTCTTAGGCAGGGAATCCACATACTCGATCTCCTGAGGCATGGCCAGGGGAGACAGTTTTTTGCGGATGAAATTCATGATCCTCAGCTCCTGCTCGGCGTCGGGCTCAAAGCCTGGATTGAGCATCACAAAGGCCTTGACCACCTCCATGTTGACCTCGTCCGGTTTGGACACCACGGCGGATTCGGCCACAGCCTCGTGTTCCAGGAGGGCGGATTCCACCTCGAACGGGCTGACCAGGTGTCCGGCGGTGTTGATGACATCATCGTCCCGTCCCACGAACCAGAAGTATCCCTCGTTGTCGATGCTGGCCCGGTCGCCGGAGAGATACCAGTTGTTGACGAACTTGGCCTGATAGGTGGCCTCGTTGTTCCAGTAGGTCCGCATCATGGCAGGCCACCCCGGCTTGAAGGCGATCAGCCCGACCTTGCCCGCCTCAGCGATGGGCTCGTGGGAGTTGGGATCGAGCACCACACCTGTGATCCCGGGGAAGGGCCTGCCCATGGAGCCCGGCTTGACCTTCATCCCCGGATAGTTGGCGATCATCATGGCGCCGGTCTCCGTCTGCCAGTAGGTGTCATGGAAGGGCTTACCAAAAACCCTTTCCGACCAGATGACCGCTTCCGAGTTGAGCGGCTCGCCTACGCTGGCCAGGTGGCGCAGGCTGGAGAGGTCGTGCTGCTTCACGATCTCCTCCCCCGCCCTCATCAGCGAACGGATGGCCGTGGGGGCGGAGTACCATACTGTCACGCGGTGTTTTTCGATGAAGCGGTACCAGGCTTCGGCCGAGAATCCGCTGTCCAGCACACACTGTGTGACTCCGAGGCCCCAGGGCCCGATGATGCCGTAGGACGTACCGGTCACCCAGCCGGGATCGGCCGTGCACCAGTAGATGTCATCGTCCTGGAGGTCCAGGACCCATTTGGCCGTCAGGTACTGGGCGATCAGAGAATAATGGACGTGCTGGACTCCCTTGGGCATCCCGGTGGTGCCGGATGTGTAATGGAGGACCGAGGGCGACTCCGCTTCTGTGGGGAAGACCTCGAACTCCTCCACGGGCGCGGCTTCATCCAGGGAAAATGCCAGCTCCCGCTCCTGGAGCGGCTTGCGGCCGTCATAGTCGACGATGATGATATGCCGGAGCTGAGGGAGTTGGTCGCGGATCTTCCGCACCTTGCTCACATGCTTCCTCTGCGTGATGATGACAGAAGTCTCTGCGTTCTCCAGGCGAACCAGCAGGGACTCGTCCCCAAAAGCTGAGAACAGCGGCTGGGCAATGGCACCGATCTTGAGGATCCCCAGGAAGCCCAGGTACAGCTCGGGGATCTTGTCCAGGAACAGACAGACACGGTCCTGATCCTTGACTCCCAGGCCCTGGAGATAATGACCTATGGTGTTGGCGGCCAGTCGGATATCGTTGAAGGTGTAGGTCCGGCCGCTGCCTCCCAGGCCCTCCCATATCAGGGCCGGCTTGTCGGCCATGCCCATCTGGCAGATCCGGTCTGTGCAGTACCAGCCGATGTTGATCCGGTCTCCCGGTATGTACCCCAGCTCTTTTTCAGACAGGGACCAGTCGAATCCCGCTAGACGTTCCTCATAAGAACCGATGTTAGACATGAACTTCTCCTTTAGATTTCCAGTGTAACGATCGCGCTCGCGAAGTCCTTGAGATGTGTCAAAGAGACGCAGATGTTTGTGATGCCATTCTCCGCGATCAGTTGTTCGGCTTTGCCGTGCAGCCGGATCTCCGGCTTTCCCAGAGAGTCGTTGATGATCTCGACATGATTGAAGGCCAGTCCGCTGCGCCAGCCCGTTCCCAGGGCCTTGAAAAACGCCTCCTTGGCTGCAAAACGGGCTGCGTAGTTCTGGGCCTTGTTCTTCTTGGACTCACAGTAAACGATCTCATCCGGAGTGAAGATCCTTTTGATGAACCGGTCGCTGCGATCCAGCTGCCTGCGGATCCTCTCCACTTCGATGAGGTCGATTCCTATTCCATAAATCATGCCAATTACCCTGGTTTTAAGCCGTGTCCGGGCGGTCATCCGGCAGCTTTTCCATGGTGATCCCGGTGTAGCCATAGAAGATAGAGATCGCCGGAACGAGGAGGTTGAGAAAGGCGTAGGGCAGATAGACCAGCGGACTGATCCCCAATGTCGCTCCCATGAATGCCCCGCAGCTGTTCCAGGGGATGAGAGGCGAGGTCATGGTGCCGGAATTCTCCAGTATGCGGGACAGGTTTTTGGGGTGCAGGCCCTTGGCATCGAACGCGCTCTTGAACATGCGTCCGGGCACCACGATCGCGATGTACTGGTCGGCCGCGATCACGTTCATGCCAATGCAGCTGAAGACCGTAGTGGTAACCAGGGCCCCAGTGCTCTTGACGAACTTCAGGAGTGAGCCCGCCAGGACCTGGAGCATCCCGGTCCGCTCCATGATCCCCCCGAAGGAGAGGGCGCAGATGATGAGGGCTACCGTCTCCATCATGTTCATCAGCCCGCCCCGTGTGAGCAGTTCGTCCACCATGGCCACCCCTGTCTCGGAGATATACCCGACGTGCGCGGAGGCCAGAACATCGCCCAGAGAACTGGACTGGGCGGCCAGTGCAAACACACCCCCAAGGAGCGATCCGCCCAAGAGGGCTGGCAGCGGCGGGATCTTCCGGATCACCATCAGGATGACCAGGATCGGCGGCAGCAGCAAAACGGGATGGATAAAGAAATGCGCCTTCAAGGTGGACAGTATAATATCGATGTTCTGTGATTCCATAACTCCGCCCGAGAACCGTGTTCCCAGGAGCCCATACAGAGCGAGGGCGATGACGTATCCCGGCACCACGGTGTACACCATGTGCCGGATGTGGGAGAACACGTCTGTTCCCGCGACAGCAGGAGCCAGGTTAGTGGTGTCGGAGAGCGGGGACATTTTGTCTCCGAAATAGGCGCCGGAGATGATGGCCCCGGCCACCATGGCCCCGGGAATGCCCAGCCCCTGCCCGACGCCTACCAGGGCCACACCCACGGTACCGGCCGTGGACCAGGATGATCCTGTTCCCAGGGAAACGACCGAACAGATGACCATGGTGGCTACCAGGAAAATCCCGGGAGACAGGACCTTGAGGCCGTAGAAGATCATCGCCGGGACGATCCCACCTGAGATCCAGGTCCCGATCAGTGTCCCTACCACCATCAGTATAAGGATGGCTCCCATCGCCAGGTTGATCCCCTGCACCATGCCTCCCTGGATCTCCTTCCAGGAATAGCCCAGGCGGACGGCCACAGCTGCGGCCGCGGCGGTCGCCAGGATCAGAGGTATATGGGCCGACTGGCCCAGGAGCACGATGGCGATAAACAGGAAAAAGATCAGGAAGACGACGGGGATCAAGGCCAGCCACACACTGGCTGTTCGCGTCACTTTTTCCATTCTTTCTCCCGGAAATTTCAGACTTGCCATTGTAAGTCATTCCAGGGGAAAAAACAACTGGGGACTGGGGGAAGTTCCTTTGGGGAAAGTCCCTTAGTAAATCTTGTCAAGGGTGATGCTGCGGTAGTATTTTTTCAGGATCTCCTGGAAATCCGCTCCTGCCTGGGCCATCCCGAAAGCGCCGACCTGACAGAGGCCCACTCCATGCCCCCAGCCCTTGCCGGTAAAGACAAAATGAGCGATGTGTCCCTCTGCATCAAATTCTTTATCCAGGACAAAGAGAGTTTCCCGCAGGCCAAGGACGGTCCGGATGCGGAAGCCCCTGACAACGGCGTCGGTCTCGCTTCCCTTGATGTGCAGCTCCATGAGCCGCTGGGAGCGGCCGCGGTTCCCCAGGACCAGGTCCTGGAGCTCCCCGATCGGATAGAAACGATTGATCTGCTTACCCAGCTCTTCTCGTGAAGTCCGCACACTCCAGGAATGATATTTCGAGCTGCGGTCCAGGAGATTGGAATACACCGGGTAAAGGACTTCTAGATAGACGATCCGCCCGTCCCTGTGGATCCAGCGCAGGCTCTCGCCTCCCAAGAGATCCAGGCTCCGGACAAAAGTGATGTGTCCGTCCTGGTTCCGTATCAGGAAGGCCTCGGGAGCCAGGCTGAAATTGAGGGAGTCTCCGTTCACACGCAGCTCGAGCTCCTGTCCCTCCACTCCCTGAAAAATACCTGCATCGCGAAAATCTCGGTAGCTGCTCAACATCTTCGCCAGATAAGAGGCCGCCTCTCCCCGGGAGAGTGCCCGGTCGTGCGGGCCCACGCTTTCCGGAGACGGGAGGATCCCGGCCTGAAGGAAATACACGACCATGGACCGTGACTGTTCAGACCAGCCATTGCCGCTGTTGAAGACAAACTCCGCTTCCTTATCCAGGAGCAGCCGCGTGATGCGTTCCTCCCATCCGAATACATGTACCAGGTATGTGAGGAATCCTTCAATGGTGACGCCCCCCACCAGCGTGCCTGGTGACTCGAGCGAGGGCTTGCCCAGCAGGCTGCTTGCCCTGTCCACCCACTCCTGCATGTCATCCGCGTCAGCCGGTTCCCCGAAAAATGCGGGATCGGTATGAAGAGGGATCACTCCCAGGCTGATCATGAGCGCGATATCCGGGCTCACATTCCTTCCCTCGACATAGACCGGGGCGAGATACGCCTGGGTGGCCACAGGCCACTGCCTCTGCTTTTCGTACACACATTCCGTGCTCCGCAGATATGGGAGTGCGGGGCCCAGGAACACGTTCTCCACATCCTCTGTGGCTCCCCCGCAGGTGCTGGTGTACAGTGCCTCGATCAAACGCCCTTTGTATTTAGCCACCACCCCGGCAGTCTCTTCCACGGCCTGTGTGCTCAGGGGATGTTCGGCATTCATCCCACGGTAGAACTGGGAGCGCGGCGTGTCCACCAAGTCGAATCCCAGGTCCCGGTACTGGCCGAGATTCTTCATGGCATAGGTCCTGGCGGCCACGGCTTGGGCCTTGAGCGCCTCTATCCTGGGGAAGGTGTAAGGGGACAGCTCGCTCGGTACCACGGCCTTGAGATAGTCTTCCATGTTGAGAGTGTTGATGAGCACGATCCCCTTGTGGCTGGCCCTCAGGGTTAAGATACCGCGATAGTCACGCCCCTTATACGTTAGATAGCTCTGCGGGCTGCTGGGGATAAAATACAGGACGGTAGCGTCCCTCAGACTCTTCAGTTCGTCGTTGATGAGGATCCAGAGAGGCCGGGACTCTTTTTCCGTGACCTCCTCCCGAACGATCCAGGTATCTCTGACCCCCAGCCGATTGAGCTTGATAATGTAGCTGAGCGCATCCTCCCGGGTGAGAAAATCACCGATCACAACCTTATAGCTCCCGGCAACGCCCGATTCGTTTCCGGTCGTCACAAAGACCTTTCGATCAATGATGAACCTGATCTCCTGGGCCCGGCGTTCGGCCTCCTCCCGGTCGCGTGTCTGCGCTACCTGGATGAGATATTTCTCGGTCAGATGCTCTTTGTTGCCCTTGATGAACGCCTCATCAGCGTTTCCAGCGATGAGGTGATAGTTGGTCTTCACCTCGTAGACCTTCATTCCCGCAGATGCCGAGATCTGGATCTGGCTGAGATTGACTCCCAGACCGATATGGATCACCGGCTTGGGGATCAGGTAGTCCTGGAAAAAATTCTTTTCTGAGCCGAATTCCACGGGTTCCCCACCCAAAAGGAAAAACGACAACAGTGCAGCAAAGACATATTTCAGGTAGGGATAGGGGGGTAATCGCATTTTTGCTGACCGAAGTTACGGGTATTGTACCTAGGTTTTTACTCGGATGTCAAGGCCAAATCGCTATATATACAACCTCGTTATTTTCTAATACTATATCTAGTGTTCCTTGCTTGTCATGAAAGTCGCCCTAAGATAGCGGATATTCCCCTCGTTGTCAAGGGGTCCTCCAAATCCTCCAAATGGATTTGAAACGGATTATTGTAGCGGAGTCGGAAGAAGAGGCAATGCGAGGTGCCCGTTTCCCATTGACTTGGAGCGAAATCCGCATAACAATGAACTCGAATTATTCCCAGAGAGCGAGGACACAGCATGAAAAAAATCGGCTTCTTATGTTGGCTGATGATATGCATCGGATTTTCGTGGGGAACAGCGCTGCCTGCAGAGCAGTTCGACTGCCTCTCCCAGATCTTCCTTAAGGGAAAGGGGCTGCAAGATGCGGACAAGGACGGATACGCTGATACCCCCGCACTGGTGATCGTTCTCCCTAACAAACCCAATGCCCACGAATCAGCGGTAGCCGGAGACCTGGCAGCCCGCCTCAACCTGGAGTCCCTGGTCGTGGACTTTTCCAGCGTCCAGAGGGAGTCGCGCTTCAGTTCAATAGGCCATGAGAATATCCCCGTGCTTATCGGATCGCGGCTGGATCTGATCAAGCAGCTGACCCGGGACGGGCAGCTTTCACTGGACTCGCTGGGAGAGCACCAGGGACTCGTTCGGATCTTTGAACAGGACGGGCGTACGGGTCTGGCGCTGGTCGCCGGTTCTGAGGAGGCGCTGCTCCAGGCCGGGCGCGCCTTTTTCCTGCGGTGGCCCTATCTGTGGGACATCTGGGGCCAGGAGGAAGGACAGACTTACATGACCGTCCGTGAAGACTTGAGCGCCCTTTTCGAACAGGAAGGGATCCCAGGAGCCAGGATTCGCATCACATCCGCTCTGTACGAGTTCCCACCCCGTAAATCCTCTTTTGACGCGGTCAAGCGGCTCCGTTTCAACACAGGAGAGATCCGCGAACTCACAGTCCACATCGGTTTCACCGGCGTCGGCAGCCAACAGGCGGCCCTTACCCTGTTGACCACGATCAAGGAACAGCACAGACGCGGGGAACGGTCCGAGGTCCTGAGCTATGCCGGCTGCGGGCGGATCTCGTTTTATCTGGACAGGAAGGGAGGTGCGGACCGGGTGGACCTGGATCGCCTGGGCTACCCCAAGCGAATGCTCACACCCGGATACAAATCCCCGAACAGAGCCCGGATCCCGGAAAAAAACTTCGACCTCCTGGATCTCTTCTCCACCCAAGGCGCCTACATGGATACGGACCGGGACAGGATCCCGGACCGGATCAACTCCCGTGTGATCTTACCTTCGGAGGGCGCTATCCCGGAAGTCGCGCAGCTGACCACACGCCTGGTCCTGCCCACGGCCGGAGGGTCCTTTCCGCTCGTTTATCTGGACTCCGAGATCGAAGAACCCAAGATGCTGGACACACCCTTCCTTATAGGCAAGGATAACATCCTGATCCAGGAATTGATCCGGACCGCCAGGCTGGAGCCGGTCCCGCTCGAGGTCGGACAGGCTTCCGTGCAGGTCGTGCCCCGGGCATTCAACAAATCCAATGCCATTGCCGTGATCGCTAAAGATGGCTCCGCAATGGGAAAGGCCCTGGTGTATTTCAGCCGCACGTTTCCCTATTTTACGCACTACGGGGACGCAGCCCCGGGCTTAGAGGATATCCCGGATACCATCCATGAGCTCCTCCAGGGAGAAAGAGGAAGCGCCGAGGCCTACCTGTTCCACCAGCTGAAGGAGATGGTGGAAGTGCTGCAGGACAAATCCCTCGAATTCTTGGAAGTCAAAATGACCCTCCCCAGTCCCAGCCCAAGTTATGAAAGGGCTGTGGAGAGCTTCCTGGAAGAAAACCTCCAGGCCGAGCGGATCGACCTCCAGATGATCGCGATGCAGGATGAAAAGGTCATCTTCACAAAAGAAAAAGAGTTCTCATGGGAGGGCCAGCAGGCCCTTGACCTCCTGAGGCAGCACCTCACGGGCCTGGTTAAAACCGAAGCTCCGGTTTCCGTGAGTGTGGGCCTTTCCGAATCTCCAGAGGTCCGCGCCCGCCTGAAAGATCAGGTGCACGCCCTCCTGCAGGAAATGTCCCTCTCTCCCGGGGATGTCGAGGTGTTTTCCTCCTATAAACAGGGCTTTTTCTGGCTCAAGGAGCACGTCCTGCCGCGGATGGCCGGGATCGACGGGATCCATGAGGTGATCGTCCGATTTGCCGCCGCAGAGGATGATTTCAATTCACCCAAACGGTTCTACAACGATCCCTACCGCTGGCTTCAGGAGCTCTACCCCGTGGACGAATTCATCGCGCTCCAGACATCCCTGCCGCTGGAGCGGATCATGTTCGAGCTCAAGCAGGATCAGGGACCGGTCTACGAGGTCGCGGCCAGGAACACTGCAGGGAAGGTTCTGCTCCATGACACGTTCTCGCCGCGCACCCGCCAGATGCCTTACCTGGAGGCCCTGCCGGAATGGGGGGACGTGTGTGTGACCACCGGCTGGTTGACGGTCCGGTCCGGAGGCGAGACGGTCGTGGACACAGAGATCCGCAGCGACCTGGAGCGGTTTTGGGCGTTTTATCAGGAGGAGGTCCTCAAGGAAGTCTATGATCACATACTGAAGAAAACCGGAAGCCGCCCCTCCTTCGAGAAGCAGCCCTACTTCAAGCGGCTGTTCGTCGAGCTGTGGCTGAGCGAGCCGGATTACAGGCTGGGCCTGGATGAGGAGGTTGTGAGCAGCCTGGAGGCCCTCCATGATGAACTGTACTTCGACACCTTGGACTTCCTGCGCGGGATAACCGAGATCGAGCTGGACCAGGACGAAGAGATCCCCGAGGATTCCTCGCGCTACTCGGCCCCGGGCAATATACTCCCCAAGTTCCACCCTTCACTCGAGGGAAAGGGCGGCCGGGTCAAGGTCACGCTCTCAGACTGGCAGGCCCGGACGCCTCAGATGGAGCTGAGCTGGCAGGAACCGGGGCGCCACCAGAACAGCCGGAAGTTCGTATTCCCGAAATTCAAGCCCAAAGCAGTCCGGATCCCGGCGCTGGTCTACGATTCCATCGAGGAGCGTCTCGACCGTGTATACGCATCGATCGAGATCGGGACGGAAAAGGAATACCTCGCTCTGCTCGACATCCTGGAACACATGGAGGAATTGATCGCGCAGGACCTGCTCCCGGCCCTGCAGTTCCCGGGGCTGGGGTCCCTGAAGGTCCGGATCAAGTTCGATGACCTGACCAAGGAGACGATGCTCGCGGTGGCGCCTTCCTCGACGCAGGCATCCCAAGAAGCCAGAGCAGGCGCTGCCGACGATCGGATCGTCCCCACAGAAGAGATCATTTCGCCTGAGATGTGCCTGGAGATCGTCGGCGCTCTGTCCTCCCGTCCCGGGATCAAAAGCTACATCGCCGGGAGCTCCTATGAAGAGCGGGACATCCCGGTGATGGAGATCTTCGCGCCCCTCAGCCCCTTCGTGTCCCTCCCGCGCCTCATGACTGCCAAGCCCACGCTCTACATGAGCGGCCGGCAGCATGCCAACGAGGTCAGCTCCACCAACTACATCCTGAGGTTCGCTGAGCTCCTCGCCACGGACCCGGAGTACCGGAAATACACCTCCAAGGTGAACTTCGTGCTCCATCCCATGGAAAATCCAGATGGGGCGGCCCTGGCCTATGAACTGCAGAAGCTGACTCCCTTTCACAGCCTGCATGCCGGCCGCTATTCTTCGCTGGGCATGGACATCGGATACCAGACCGGTGCCGCCCGGCCCCTGCTGCCTGAGGCCAAGGTGCGGGGCACGCTCAACCGGAAATGGCTGCCGGATATTTACCTCAACCTGCACGGCTACCCTTCGCACGAATGGGTGCAGCCCTTCTCCGGCTACGCCCCCTATCTCTTCAGAGATTACTGGATCCCCAGGGGCTGGTTTGCGTATTACAACACCCTTTCTCTGCCTCTCTACCCTGATCTGGCAGAAGCGGGGCAGGACCTCCTGGACTTCATCGTCCAAGGGATGCAGGGCCGGCCGGACATCCATGACTCCAACCGCCGGTTCTACGACCGCTACTATCGTTGGGCGGCGCGCTGGCAACCCCACATGAACTATCTCGAGCGCTACGACGGAGTCAACCTGTATGCCAGACGGCGCTCCTCACGCGCAGACCGGCTGACGGAAAGGCGGCGGATCACCTTTGCCGAAGAGACCCCTGAACTCATGGACGAAACCGCCCAGGGAGAATGGCTGGGATTTCTCGTCGAACAAGGCTTGACCTACCTCAAAGCCCACGCCGACTACCTGAGTCAGGCCGAGTTCATACGCGAGCGTATCGAAGAGGAGAGCGGAGACAGAATCCACATCAGCTTTGTCAGGAAACGGCCGGGTTCACATAAAAAAGAGCGGTAATCCCCTCGGGGCGCCTAGCTCGACAGGTCATCGATCGCCTGCCTGAGGAAGGAGATCCCCTGCTGGAATTCCTTCGGGTCGCCACCGAAACCGATGCGGAAGTGTTGAGGTGACTCGAAAAACCGGCCGGGCACCACACAGGTGGCATACCTCTCTTTGAGGATCTCTGCCAGCCGGTTCCCATCGAAATCCGCTTCGACCCGGGGAAAGCCGATCACACCCCCCTTCGGCTCGATCCAGGACAAGCATCCCTCCGTCCGGATAAGATCTTTGAGTAGGGAGAGGTTGGAGGCGATACGGCCGGAGAACCGCGAGCGTATAGACTCCAGCCGGGTCAGGCACTGGAGGGCCACCTGTTCGCCCAGGAAAACACCCTCCACATGCATGTGGTCGATGATCCTCCACACCGTTTTTGCCAGGGCAGGCGGTGCCAGCATCCACCCGCAGCGGAGCCCTCCCAGGCCGTAGGCCTTCGTCAGACTCGAGATCACGATGATGTTCTCACCCAGGGAAAAAATACCTCGCTTTTCCGGCCCCGCCAGAAAATCCAGGTAAACCTCATCCACCAGGAGAAAAGCACCCTGAGACTCGGCCGATCGCACCAGAGCCTGCAGCTCTTCCCTGCTCAGCAGAGCGCCGCTGGGGTTGTGCAGGTTGGTCAGGAGGATAAGCCGAGTTTGGCCTTTCTTCCCTTGCTGGAAAGTCTCGAGATCCACACGGTACCCCTCCTCGAAGCGGCGTTCGAAACGGGAGACCTCGGCTCCCAGCGCGGCCGGGACTGCCAAGAGGGGCTCGTAGGTGGGTCTCTCGACCAGCACCCTGTCTCCAGGATCCAGGAGGGCTGCACAGGCCAGGAACAGGGCCTGGGCCGATCCCTGGGTCGTGACCACATTCTCGGGCTGTACGCCGTACCGGGAGGCCAGGGCCTCGATCAAGGGAGCGTATCCGTACTGATTTGGCCCTGAGATCTCAAGCCCCGAAAGATCCAGCGAGAGCGAGGATAGGGAGATCTTGTCGATGCTGCTGGGACACAGGTTGATGCGGCACCCTCCCAGGGTTTTGGTCCATTCCAGATAGCGGATCGCAGGGAAGCCCATGCACTCTCTCCTTCCGGTCGGTTCTTCGAAAAATCAGTGTATTCCCATTGCAAGGATATATCAATATCATCGGAACGATCCCTGTGTATCCAGGTTCCTTCCTTTAAAAAAGCTGTTTACTCTATTTCAGTAACCGTTTACAATAGGCGAACGGAGGACCTCATGAAACGAATAATTGTCTTTGCTGTTGTATGTTTATTTTCTCTCGGACTCGTCGCATCGGCCAACACAGGGATTGCGACGCAGGATACCAAGAAGTCTGATGCCAAAGCCATTCAGGTGCTGGAAAAATTGATCGAAGCCATGGGCGGCCGCAACACCCTGCAGGCCGTCAAGGACATGACAGCCAGCGGGACCATGGAAATGCCGTCCATGGGCATGGAAGGTTCCGCGACCCTCTACACCAAAAAAGTTAACAAGTTTCGCATGGACATCGAGATCATGGGCATGAGCATCACCCAGGCTTTTGATGGAGAGGTCGGCTGGTACACGAACCCTCAGACCGGGGCCGTAGAAGAACTTTCCGGTGAGCAAATGGAAGACATGAAGCGGCAGGCGATCGGTGATTCCGCCTACCTCGAACCGGAAAAATACGGCATCGTCTACACCTCCAAGGGGCAGGAAAAACTCGAGGACAAGGACTACGATGTTCTGCTGATGAGCTATGCCGACGGGTACGAAGTCACCATGTACATCGATGCCAAGACCCATCTGCTCTATAAGACCCTGTCTATCGCCCCCAATCCAATGACCGGAGCGGAGGGGGAGGTCGAGAGCTTTTCCACGGATTACAAGAAGATCAGCGGCATGATGACCGCCCACACCATCACCCAGTTCACCGACGGTGAAGAATTCATGATCATCACCCTGGACGATATCAAGTTCGATACCGGGCTGGATGACTCCCTCTTCAAGATGGAATGAAGCGTCACCGAGTACGTTACCATCTCTATATCCTGACCGGCTGTATACTTCTGCTGCTGGTCCAGGCCTGCGCGGTCAATCCCGTCACCGGCCGGCGTCAGATCATGCTCTACTCCGAGCAGGATGAGATCGCCATGGGCAAACAGACCCATGATCAGATCCAGCAGCAGTACGGGATATACGACAGTCCCGAGATCAACGCCTATGTGAGCCGGATCGGGGACACCATGACCGGCCACACCCACCGCCCCCATCTCGAGTATCATTTCGCGGTCCTGGACTCACCGGTGGTCAACGCATTCGCCGCTCCCGGCGGATACATCTATGTGACCCGGGGGATTCTGGCGATGATGAACTCCGAGGCGGAGCTGGCCGTGGTCCTGGGGCACGAACTGGGGCATGTCAACGCCCGGCACAGTATGAGCCGCCTCAGCAACGCGATGCTGGCCTCGGCAGGGCTGGCGGTCGGCAGTGTATTGAGTGAGACCTTCGCCGACCTGGCCGGCCTGGCCGGTACGGGGCTGCAGCTGCTGTTCCTTCAGTACAGCCGCGATGACGAGAGGGAGGCCGATGAGCTGGGTGTCACATATGCCCGAGACGGCAAGTACAATCCCGCCAAGATGATCGACTTCTTCGCAGCACTGGAAAAGATGGGAGACCTGTCGGGCGGTCATGCCCTCCCGGGATTTCTGTCCACCCATCCCCTGACCAGCGAACGCATCGAGAACACCAGGGCCATGATCACGGAACAGGATCAAAACCTGAACATACGCAGCCGCGATTACTTCAAAAGCATCCAAGGCATGGTTTACGGAAGCGATCCCCGCCAGGGATACGTCGAAGGAGACTCGTTCTACCACCCGGTGATGCGGTTTGTCTATACGATCCCCAAGGATTGGAAGGTCCAGAACCTACCCTCCCAGGTGATCATGATTTCGCCTAAGGAAGACGCCGGCATCATCCTCAAGGCAGAGCAAAGCACACAGGATCCGGCTGCCTATGCAGCGGGAAAGGCCAAAGACTTCGAGGGAGCGAGCCTGCGCGGGGAACAGAGCCGAAACATCAATGGACTGACGGCCTACCAGCAGATCTGGGACGGCACGCAGGAGGACGGCAGCAAGCTGCGGCTGCACTTGACCTACATCCAGCATGCCTCTCACGTCTACACGTTCATGGGGTTGGCGCGCCTTCAGGACTACGATACCTATGCGCTCGCATTCGGGGCATCGGCTTCTTCCTTCCGCAGGCTCACGGACCGGAAGTACATTGATCGTCAGCCCAGGCGGATCAAGCTGATGACGGCAGACGGACGGCAGACACTGCAGGCTATCCTTCAGAGAGAGGGGCTGCCAAAGGATCTCTTGCCGCGATTCGCCATCATCAACGTCATGGAGCTGGATCAGGTTCCCGAGCGCGGGCGCACCATCAAGGTCATCCGCTAGGTTTCTATCTCAGCCAAGACCTTGTGGGCCAGCCTCAGGGCACGCAGTCCTTCTTCACCGCTGACCTTTCGTATCTTCCCGTCCCCAATGCATTGGATGAAGTTCTGCAGCTCCTTCTTGAGCGGCTCCTCTTTCTTGATCTTCAGGTCCTTGATGTCGGTCTGCCGGCCGTTCAGAGGGAACACCTTGACGGCCTGGTCGATGTAATCGATGGAGTAATAGGCGGTGGGTTCGAAGATCCTCAGGTTCCTCACCTTACCCTGATGTACTCGGCTGGCCGTCAGGGTCGCTACGCACCCGGACTCGAACTCCAGGCGTGCATTGGCGATATCGAACTTTTCCGACAGCACATGGATACCGGATGAACGGATGACCTTCACGTCATCCTGGATCAGGTCGAGGATGATGTCCAGATCATGGATCATAAGGTCCAGCACGACGTTGGTATCCAGGGAGCGGGCCGAGAATGAACCCAGCCGCTGCACCTCGATGAACTTGGGTTCGGAGATCAGGTCCTGCAGGGCCTCCACGGCCGGATTGAATCGCTCCAGGTGCCCGACCTGGAAGACGAGCTTGTTTTTTTTTGCCAGGCTGACCAGTTTCTCAGCCTGGGCGACGGTGTCGGTCATGGGCTTTTCCACCAGCACCGACTTTCCCTCTTTGAGGAGCCTCTCGGTGATGGTAAAATGTTCGGAAGTCGGGGTGGCCACGATGGCCGCATCGATCTCATCGAGCATATCCGTAAAATTCTGGCAGTAAGACACACCGTGGCGGTTCCCGATGACCATGGATTTTTTAAGATCTATATCAGCCACTCCTTTTAATTCCGCACCCTCCAGATAGGAAAGGATGCGGGCATGCTGGGTACCCAGGTATCCAACGCCGATGATGCCGATCCGGACTTTATCCATCTTTTTTATGCCCTCAGTTTCTACGAGTTGTTCGGAGGAGTATTATACCACAATCCAGCCAAATCCAAAGCGGTGAGCGGAGGGGAATCACGTGCGGGCCAGGACCACGATCCCGTGCCTGTCCGCCAGGGTCAGGGCGGCGTCCTTCTGAAAAAAAGGCATCTTCCCCGCCTCGAAGCACAGCGCCTTCCCCCCTGCGGCCACCAGGCTTTTAACTGTTTCGAGCCCGACAGCCGGGAGATCGATGCGCGGGTCTTGGTGGGACCGAACCCTTTTGATGACCACAACCCCTTCCCCGGCCAGCTCTCCTCCACGCCGGATGGCCGCGTCCGTCCCCTCCATGCCCTCAACCGCCACCACGGCCTTGTCTTTGACCACAATGCACTGACCCACATCCGCATCGGCCAGCTGCCCTGCCCGCTCCCACCCCCATTCGATATCCGCCTCGATGGGGGGCTGGGGCTGGCACCGGGATAACAGACCCGGCTGGCACATCGCGTCCGCAAAGAATGGTTCGGGCGAGATGAAGTGGATCCCCTGGCGGGCAAAATAATCCATCGCAGCACGGATGACGGACTCGGCGCTCCGGTCACGGCCGCGTTCCAATATGCGCAGCAGGACCGTTCCCAGTTTCTTCTTCTCATAGATGCGCCGGGGATCGACCTTCCCGGCGAAAACGGCTTCCGTGATCCCATGGGATTTGAAGAACCGGGCAATCTCCGAGACCTCGGTCACACCGAACCAGGTCAGCGGGCCGCCCTGTTTTTCAAGCAAAGGATCTGCCTCGTCCCGGATCGCAGCGGTCACACACGCATATCCCTGGTCCCGAGCTTTGGCTCGTATGAGGTAGGGGGATTCGCCGGAACCGGCGATCACGCCAAGTCTTTTTTCCATTCGTCGGACGTTTTTTTTACGATCCCCCGCTGAGATGCGCGAATGAACGAGACGATCTCTTCCCGGTCCTCACCGGAAGGGAATTCCTTTTCGATCCGCTCCACAGCCTGAGTGGTGTTCAGGTCGGAAAAAAAGATAAGCTGGAACATGCCCTTGATGGCCCTGATCCGATCGCGCGAGAATCCTAGCCTCCTCAGCCCGATAGCATTGGGGCCGTAGATGAGCTGAGGCCGCCCCCCCGCCACCTTGCTGAAAGGCAGGACATCCTGGGTGATAACGGAATATCCTCCGATATAGGAATACTTGCCGACCCGGCAGAACTGGTGAATTCCGGCAAAGCCGCTGATCTGCGCGTAATCATCGATATGGCAGTGCCCCGCCAGGGTAACACAGTTCATGAACACGATCTGATCACCCACCTGACAGTCATGAGCGATGTGCGAGTATGCCATGAAATAATTGTCACTTCCGATACATGTGATCCCCACGTCCTTGGGCGTCCCTCGGTTGATGGTCATGAACTCGCGAAACAGATTGCGGTTCCCGATCTCGACCCGCGTTTCTTCCTGTTGGTAGCCGACATCCTGGGGATCTGTGCCCACCGAGGAGTAGGGGAAAAAGCGGCAGGACTCACCCACCCGAGTATGCCCCGTCAGGTAGACATGGGCATCCAGGCGCGTGTTCTTTCCCAGGGAGACGAATTCACCGATCACGCAGCCGGGACCCACCTGGACCCCCTGATCCAGATTGGCCCGGGGATGCACCACGGCCGAGGGATCGATCCGGGTTTCAGGTTCTGGCATGCAGGTCCTCAAGCTTGATCACCGACGCCATGATCTCGGATTCGGCCACGACCTGGCCGTCGACATAGGCCTTGGCCTCGATCTGACCGAATCCTTTCTTAAATTTCAGCAGGGTGACATGCAATTCCAACTGGTCACCCGGGACCACAGGCTTGCGGAACTTTGCATTGTTGATCTTACTCAAGAACACCAGCTTTTTCTCAGGCTCCTCGATCGAATGGAACAGAAGAATTCCTCCCGCTTGCGCCATCGCCTCGATGATCAGCACGCCGGGCATGATCTTATGCTGCGGGAAATGCCCTTGAAAGAAAGGCTCATTACAGGTCACATTCTTCAGGGCCACGATGGTCGTTCCCGGTTCGATCTCCAGAACGCGGTCGACGAGCAGAAAGGGGTAACGATGGGGAAGCATCCCCATGATCTTTTCTATGTCAAAGACAGGAGTGTTACTTTTTTGTGGGGGCTTTTGAGGCATCATATCTTAGGATGACGTCCGCTGTGATATCCACACTGGGGCTGAAATAGATCGCCCCGCTCTTTCCCAGATCAAAAATGACATCAAGGCCATTTTCTTTACCCATCTGTTCGATGATGGGGAGCAATTCATTCTGGATCCGCTGGAACAAGCGGTCGGCCAGCTCGTTCATCTCCTGGCCGGCATCCTCATAGAACCGATTTCTCTCGGTCTGCTTCCGCTGCAGGTCCGTAGTCAAATTGCGGAGTGCTTCGGGAGTGAGGGTGAGTCTCTGCGTGTTGAGCCTGGTCTGGAGCCCCTGGATCTCCTGGTCTCTGCGGGAGAGTTCGGCCTGATTCCTCTTATCTTTGTCCTGGAGCTGGGCCAGCACCCTGATGCCTTCCGCCGACTTTTCCAGCACCTCTTGAGAGTTTACCACGCCTATTTTGATGATCTGCTGGGCCAGACCACTGGAAGCCAGGACTGCGATCATCAGTGCCATTATGATGAGCTTGGTTGTGCATCGGTTCATCTCATTCCTCCTTGAATCGTAAAATACCTTCCAGGCGCTTAAAACGTAGTTCCGATGGCGAACCTGAAGTTATAGTTCGAGTCTCCTCGATAGATCAAGCGGTTATTATACGCAAAAATCAAACGAAAGGGAACTCTTAATGCCGGAACAAAAATCCGCATCTCAATGCCCGCGGAAGTGTACATGTTGTCGAGCCTGAAAGCCTGGAACTGGGAGAGGGCGTTGCCGGCATCGAAGAACAGGATCGTGTACAAGGGCCCGCTCAAGGGGATGATGTACTCGGCATTGAACACCAGAGATTTGTCTCCGCCGACATTGACGCCGTCCTCGTCACGGGGTCCGATGGTATAGATCTCATAGCCACGGATCGACCGCTCCCCTCCCAGGAAGAAACGTTCCCAGAATGGAACCTCCTGTACTCCGGTGCCCAGGGGCTTGATGAAGGAGTACTCGGCATGCAGCCCGATAGCCTGGCGGCCGAGGGTGCGGATATAGCGCGTTATCTCGAACCGGGGCTTGATCATATCCACGTCCCCACCCAGGACACCGCCGGCAAACTTGACCGCGGCCAGGTAGAGCCCCCCACTGCTGGGAGTCAGAGGGCTATCCACCGTGTTCCGGTAGAGTGTGGGTGTGATCGAGCTGATGTTGTACTTCCCGTACGAATAATACGGATTAGCGTAATAACCCGACGCTCCGCTGCCATAGGGATTGTTTATCGGATTGTAAAAATCTCCTCCGCTTCCATCATACTCGCTTACGTTGAGGTTCTCGTAGCTGTATACCAGGCTGCCGCGTATATACCCTCTGAGGCGGGCTCCGAAATTCAGGCTCACGCCGCGGCTGCGGCGATTGAACAGGCCGGTATAGATCATGGACTGGTCGTGGACCCGGAAACCCAGGTTGAGGGGCAGGTCGAAAAGGTAGGGCTCGGTGAACCCGAAGGAGTAGTTCTTGATGAGTTTTCCATACTGGACCGACGCTTCCAGTTTCTCCCCTGCGCCCAGGAAATTGACGGTCGAATAGCTGACTGAAACAAACGTGCCCTGATAACCGCTGTACCCGGCGGAGAACTGGATGTTGTTCCGCTGCAGTTCGGTGAGGTTGATGTCCACATCCAGCTGGGTGGGATCTTCAGGATTGGGCCGGATATCTGGATCGCCCTGGAGCTCCACCAGGCCGAGCTGGTTCAGGCGCAGAAGGCTGTCTTTGAACATGGCAAAGCTGAAGCGGTCGCCCTCTCGCATACCCATCTCGCGGCGGATCACCTTGTCTTTGGTAAAGGTATTGCCTTTGAACTCCAGCCGGTTGAGGTAGGCCACTTCTCCCTCGAACACCTGAAAGGCGACGTTGACCTGTTTGTTCTTGGGATCAAGTTTTTCGATCGGTCGGGCCTGGGCATAGATGTACCCCCAGTCGCGGTATGTTTCCTCGATCTTTTCCTGGGCCTCCTCACGCACGCCGGAGCGGTAGACATCGCCTTTCTTGAACTTGACAAAGGAGCGCAAGAATTTAGCAGTGAAAAACTGGTTGCCTTCGATGACCACCTCTCCCACGGTATAGCGGTAGCCGGCGTCTACAGGGACGATGATCCGCTTCATGGGCTGTTTTCTCAGGAAGATCGAGGTCTTTTCCATATCCTCGAAACGGGGTTCACCGATGGTGGCTTCCATATACCCATATTCCTGGAATTTGGCCTTCAGGTTGGCCAGGTCATCGGCGACGGCGTTCATCTTGAACGAGTCCTTTCCCGTGACCCAGGGGATGATCCCGTGCTTCTTGTTCGCTGAAAAGGCCGACATCAGGGTGGCATCGGAGAGCTTGGGATTCCCTTCGAATGTGATCGCTCCCACGCGGATCTTGGGGCCCTCGTCGATCTCGAAGACAACATCCATCTCATTCTGATCCCTGGAGTTTGCCACCACCTCGACTTTGCTGGCGGGCAGGCCCTTCTCCACCAGGAGTTCCTTGATCACCTCCTCGGCGCGGCGGATCTTGTGCTGGCTGTAATAGGAATAGGGCAGCATATATGCATCCTTCTCCTTCAGCCTGCTGACAATATCCTTCTCCTTGACCTTCTTGCCGGCCTTGAAGGTGATCTCCTTGATGATGGGATTCTCCTCCACGATGATGAGGATGACCTTGCCATGCTGTCCGTCCGACTCCTCAATGCTGATATCGGCAAAGAATCCGGTCGCCCACAGGACCTTGAAATCCTTACGAAACAGGTCCTGGCTGTAAAAATCACCTGGTCGGGACGAGAGGTAATACTGGATGGTTTCCTTGGTTACCCGCTGGTTGCCCGTGATTTCTATTTTTTCGATCACTTCCTGCCCGAAGACAAGAAGGGGCATGAGGCACAAGATCAGACACAGAATAATCCTTTTCATTGCAATTCCCTTATACCATATTCCCCGGTAAAAATAAAGACAGCCTCCCCAGGAGCGCTGAAACAACCGCAGTGTAATCTACTGATAACAATAGATTAAAATCATCTGCAGGAAGGACATGTCGGTTCACGTTACTATAACTGAGGTATGGGGCAAAAAGTTTCACCGGTGTACCGGGGGTGCAGCCGGTCAGATCCTGATCAGCCGCCCGGATTCCATCAGATAGGCATGCTGACAAAACTCCGCCACCTTTTCGTTGTGTGTAACGATGACGGAAGACAGGCCCTTCTTGTGGTGGAGATCCTGGATGAGCTCCAGGATCCTCTTTCCTGTGCGCCAGTCCAGGTTGCCAGTCGGTTCATCGGCCAGGAGCAGCGCCGGTTCGCTGACCAGAGCCCGAGCAATGGCGATCCGCTGCTGTTCCCCACCGGAAAGCTGCCCGGGTCTGAGCAGCTCCTTGTCACTGAGCGAGACTTCCGCCAGCATGCAGCGCGCCTTCTCCTGTGCCTCGCGGCGCTTGACACCTCGAATCAGGAGCGGAAAGCTGATGTTCTCGACCGAGTTGAACTCCGGGAGGAGATGATAGAATTGAAAGATGAAAGCGATCTTCCGGTTTCGGATCTCGGCTTTCTCGGCCTCGGACTTGCGGGAGATGTCCTCGCCGTCCAGGAGGATCCGGCCCTGCGAGGGCGAATCCAACAGGCCCAGCAGGTTCAGGAGGGTGGTCTTTCCCACTCCGGACACTCCCATGATCGCTACCAGCTCACCCTTCTGCAGCTGGAAGCTCAGGCCATCGAAAATGCGAAGGGTCCCTTTGGGGAGCGGATAATCCTTGCCCAGGTCTTCGATTTGAAGGATCGTCTCTGAATTATTCATATTTCAAGGCATTCACGGGATCAACTCTGGCCGCCCGGTGGGAGGGAAACAGCGTGGATAAAAAGCTGATCAGCAGGGCCACACCGACGATAGCCAGGAGATCCAGCACTTTGATGCGAAAAGGGACAAAGGCGATCATGTAGATGTCCACAGGCAGCTTGATAAGCTCGAAGGTGTTGGCCAGGAAACACCAGAACAGTCCCAACGCAGTCCCGATGATCGTGCCGAAGACACCGATCATCGAGCCCTGCATGAAAAAGATCCTCATAATGCTTCGGGAAGAGGCCCCCATGGCCTTGAGCACGCCGATGTCGCGGGTCTTTTCCATGACCATGAGGATCAGGGTGGCGATGATATTCAGGGCCGCCACGATCACGATCAGCGTTATGGTGAAGAACATAAGACGCTTCTCCAGCTTCAAAGCGGAAAAAAGCGATTCGTTCATCTCCATCCAGGTCATGGCATGGGTATCTTCCGGCAGAAACTCCCGGATCCGGTCCCGGATCTTGGGCGCATCGAAAATTTGGTCGATCCGGATCTGGATGAGGTTGATCCTGTCTCCCAAGCCAAAGATCCTCTGCCCGGCATCCAGCCAGACCAACGCCGTGGTGGAATCCCACTCATACAGGCCGGTCGCATAGATCCCCGTCACCTTCATGCGGGTGAATTTGGGCGACATTCCCAGGGGGGACAACCGGTTGGAGGGTGAAATCACCGTGACCACGTCCCCGACAGCGGCTCCCACGCTGAAGGCGAGGTCCCGGCCCAGGAGGATTCCCTCCCGCCTGGCACCTCTCTCCGGCAGCTCGCCCCGCTCCAGCTCCCGCAGCCAGCTCGACAGAGGAAGTTCCTGTTCAAAATCCATGGCGCGAAGCAGGCCGCCGCCCTGGCTCTGATAAGGGCCAATGATCATCACGGAATCATACACCACGGGTGTCGCGGAAATCACGCCGTCCATCCGAGCCACGCGGTCAGCGAGCGATTCGTAGTCCTCCAGTCCGTCTCCGGACCAGTCGCGAATCATGACATGCGCAGTCGACCCCAGGATCTTATCCTGCACGTCGTCCTGGAAACCTGTGATGAGGGCGATGGCAATGATCAGCGCCATGACACCGATGGTGATCCCCAGGGTGGAGATGGAGGTGATCACGGAGATGAACGCCTGCTTGCGCCTGGCAGTCAGGTAGCGGCGGGCGATGAACCATTCGTACGACATCGTTTGCTACAGAGTAAGTTTTCCCGATTATCCCGTCAAGCTAATTCAGGTTTTCGGCCTCAGGAGCGGGAACAGGATGACCTCACGGATGGACTTCCTGTCCGCGAACAGCATGACCAGCCGGTCGATCCCTACGCCTTCTCCCCCCGTAGGCGGCAGCCCGTACTCCAGGACGTTGATGTAATCCTCGTCGATCACATGGGACTCTTCATCACCCTTTTTCCTGGCTTCAGCCTGCTGTTCGAAGCGCTTCCGCTGCTCGTCCGGATCAGAGAGTTCACTGAAGGCATTGGCGATCTCCATGCCGGCAACCATGAGTTCGAAGCGCTGGGCCTCGTCCGGGTTATCCGGCGATGCCTTGGCCAAGGGCGAAATCTCTTTGGGAGGATTCATGACAAAGGTGGGCTGGACCAGATGCGGCTTCACGTGTTTATCGAAGATAACGTCCAGGGCCTTTCCGTAGGTCGGTGCTGCCCCTTCCCCGGCCAGGGTTACGGCCAGTTCGATGATGCTGTCCCGGTTGTCGAATCGGGAAGGCGCCAGGCCGCTGTATTCGGACAGGGCCTCCATGAACTTGATCCTTTTCCACGGCCGCTTGAGGGAGATGGTATGCTCCCCGTAGGTCAGCTGGTCGGTCCCCAGCAGCTCGACCGCCAGGTCATGGATCAGCTCCTCGGTCATCTCCATCATATCGTTGTAATCGGCATAGGCCTCATAGAACTCCAGCATGGTGAATTCCGGATTGTGTTCGGTCGAGATCCCTTCGTTCCGGAAATTGCGGTTGATCTCATAGACTTTGTTCATGCCCCCTACGGTCAGGCGTTTGAGGTAGAGCTCCGGGGCAATCCTCAGGAAGAGCTCCATGCCCAGGGCATTGTGAAAAGTCTGGAAGGGTTTGGCCAGTGCCCCGCCCGGGATCGCATGCATCATGGGGGTTTCCACCTCGATATAGCCGCGGCCGTTGAAGTATTCCCGGATCCCGGCTATGATCCGGCTCCTCAGGCGGAAGATCCGGGCCGTATCCGGGTTGACGATCAGGTCGAGGTGTCTTTTGCGGAACCGCAGCTCCACATCCTGCAGGCCGTGCCACTTCTCGGGAAGGGGGTGGAGGCATTTGGCCAGGAAAGTCCAGTCCTGAGCCAGGATGGTCAGTTCCCCTGTCCTGGTTTTGAAGAGATCGCCCTCCACCGCCACCATGTCCCCGATATCGATGGAGGAAAAAAGCTCGTATTTGCCCTGGCCGATCTTATCCGCCCTGAGGTAGGCCTGCAGCTTGGTCTCACTGTCCTTGATGTGGAAAAACATAGCCCGGCCCATCTTGCGTATCGAAACAATGCGACCGGGTATGACCACGTGGACGCCCGCGGCCTCCAGGTCCTCTCCACTGCTCTCGGAATACGCGGAGACGATCTCCTGGATAGAATGGGTCACAGCGATCTTGTGAGGGAAGAGATCGACCCCGGCTTCCGCCAGATTCCTCATCTTTTCCCTGCGCACAACCTCCTGTTCGCTCAGGTCTCCGCTCTTGTCCTCTGGTTTTTTTTCACTCATGGCCTTCTTCCTTCAACGTTTTCAAGATCTCATCGGACCTGCGGCGCACCGCATCCAGTATCCCGTTGACGAAGGTGGCGGATTGTTCTCCGCTGAATTTTTTGGCGATCTCGATGGCCTCGTTGATGACGATCCCCGGCGCCAGTTTCTCACCCCAGAAAAGCTCGTAGGTGGCGATGCGAAGGATGTTGCGGTCCACCAGGACCATGCGGGAGACGCGCCAGTTCTGGGAGACAGACTGGATGATGTCATCGATCCGGGTCCTGTTTAACGCGATGCCCTCGACCAGGCTCTCGCAGTGGAGGCGCTCGTCCTCAATGACGTCTTTATCCTGCCAGTATGGCGGGAAGATCAGGTCAGGGGGGGTGTCGTCGAACTCCAACTGGAAGAGGATCTGGAGGGCTCGCTCGCGGGCGTTTCTTCTAGTGCCCATCTGAGAAGCGAGGTCTCATTTCAGACCAGCGTCCTTTTCCAGGTTGATGGTTTCGATCAGTGCAAACGCGGCATCGTAGCCCTTGTTACCCGCCTTGGTCCCAGCCCTCTCGATGCCCTGTTCGATGGTATCCACGGTCAGGATTCCGAAGGAAACGGGCACGCCCTCTTCCATGGCGATCTGTGCCAGTCCCTTGGTGACCTCAGCGCTCAGATACTCGAAGTGGGGAGTATCTCCGCGGATCAGGGCCCCAAGACACAGGAGCCCGTCGAATTCCTTGGAATGCGCCAGTTTCTTAGCGACTCCCGGCACTTCAAAAGACCCGGGAACCTTGAATATGGATAGATCGTCTTCTTCGCCTCCCAGTTTGCGCACCGCATCCAGGGCGCCTTCCAGCAGCCGTTCGGAGATGAACTGGTTGAAGCGGCTGAGGATGATGCCGATCTTCAATCCCTTGGCCTGCAGCTTTCCTTCATATGTTTTCATGGGTATCTCCCGATCACTTGCCTTGAAATTCCGGCTTCCGCTTTTCCAGGAACGCCTTGGTGCCTTCCTTGCTGTCCCCGGTCGCGCAGCATTTCCCAAAGAGGTCTGCCTCCAGTTGCAGGGCCTCCTCCATAGGGAGGTCGAAACCGGAGTTTACGGCCTCTATACCGAACTGGAGGGCCAGCGGCCCGTTGGCCGTCATCTCCCGGGCGAGGGCTTCACAGACCGACAGGAGCTCTTCCTGCGGCACCACACGGTTCACGAGCCCGATCTCCAGAGCCTCCTGGGAACCGATGATCTTTCCGGTCAGGATCAGCTCCAGGGCACGGCCCTTGCCCACCAGGCGCGAAAGTCTCTGGGTCCCCCCGAATCCCGGGATGAGGCCGAGCTTCACCTCAGGCTGCCCCATCTTGGCATTTTCCGAGGCGATGCGGATATGACAGGACAGGGCCATCTCGGTCCCGCCGCCGAGGGCGAAGCCGTTGACCGCGGCGATCACGGGTTTGGGAAAGCCTTCCATCAGTTGAGTCAGTTCCTGGCCGTTGTGGACGTAGTCCTTCCCGGAATCCAGATCCAACTCGGCCAGCTCTCTGATGTCTGCTCCGGCAATAAACGCCTTCTCACCAGAGCCTGTCAGGATCACGGCTTTGACCTCTCCGTCACCCAGAAACGCCTGAAATGCTTCCGTCATCTCGTTCACGGTTTCCCGATTCAGGGCGTTGAGCTTGTCCGGCCTGTTTATGATGACCCAACCGATGCCACTCTCGACCTTGGTGATCAGGTTGTTGAATGCCATTGCTCCTCCTCGTGCTGTGTGTTCAGCCTTCGATCTTTCTTTCGAAGATGCGGTATTTCTTGTAGACCTCTCCGCCGATGGAGGACACGAAGTGATTGACGGCATCGTTGTCCTCCAGCTGCCAGGAAGTCTCCGCCCAGGTAAAGCCCTTTTCCACGCTGTTTTTCTCCAGCTTCCAGTACAGCATGTAGCTGAGTCCGGTCATACGGTATTCCTTCAGGATCCCGAACACGACGGCCCGCATTCCCGTGATCTTGCGCTTGTAATAGAGGAGCTTCAGAAGGCCGAAGGGCAGAAGCCGTCCATTCATCTTGATGAGGGCCTCGTTATAATTGGGAAGTCCAAAGGCAAAACCCACCGGCTTTCCCTGGTGTTCCGCCAGGATGACGATGTCCCAATCCGCCAACTGCTTCAGCTGGACCGCCATGTGATCCAGTTCATGATCGGTCCAGGGCACGAAGCCCCAGTTCTTCTCCCAGCCGTGGTTATAGACGTACCGGATCTTCTCCACGTCCTCGTCCAGGGTTTTGGGATTCACGGTCCGGAGTGTGATGTTGGTGGATTTCTGCACCCTCTTCACGATGGTCTCCACCTTCTGGGCGAGAACATGATCCTTGTGCATGTAAAAAGCGAAGAGATCCTTGGCTTTGACCATTCCGGCCTGCTCCATGAGATCCAGATAGTAGGCAGGATTGTAGGTCATCATGATGACCGGAGGGGAATCAAAGCCCTCCAGCAGGAACGCACACTCGTCATTCATGGAGAGGTTCATCGGCCCCCGCAGGGTGTTCATCCCGTGTTCCTGTCCCCAGGCAGCTGCCCGATCGAGCAGCGCCCCGGACACATCCGGATCATTAACACTTTCGTACATCCCGAAAAAAGCCACCTTCTCATCGTGGGCCTGATTGTGATTGTCATCGATAATCGCCGCGATCCGACCTGACAGGACCCCGTCTTTGAACGCCAGAAACAGCTCCATCTCCGCATGCTCGAAGAAGGGATTCTTGTCCCGGTCCAGCCTCTCCTTGACGTCCAGGATCATGGGCGGGACCCAGTTGGGATCCCCCTTGTACACCACCCAGGGAAACTTGATGAATCTCTTCAAGTCTTTCTTGGTGTCGACCTTCTCGATACGTACGTCGCTCACTCGTCCTCCCTCCTCAGACTCAATTCGGGTTCACTTATCTTAACAAATGCCTCTCCACATTGCACGCACAAATTGCCCCTGTCGGCGGCGTTTGTGTTCCAAGGTTTTTCTGTTATAATCATTAGCTCATCAATTCGTCATACCCGAAGGAGGTTGGGATGAAGGACGCTCCCCGCGCAAAAGAACTCCCGTTTGACAAGCTCTATCAGCAAATCAAGCCTGACCTGCTGCCCTTTGACACGACCCAGGAATGCAAGAGCTGCGAAGGCATCATCGGCCAGGAACGGGCCCTAAAATCGATCCAGACCGGCCTGGACATCAAGAGCCGCGGCTTCAACATCTTCATAACCGGGATGCTGGGTACGGGACGGACCACCACCATTAAAAAATTCCTGGACAAGATCGAAAAGACCAAGTTCAAGCCGGATGACATCCTGTATGTGAACAATTTCAAAGCCGCGGATGAGCCCACCCTTATCACACTGCCGGGGGGAAAAGGAGCGCTGTTTCAGAGAGAGATGAAACAGCTTATCGAAATCCTCAAAATCAACATACCCGAACTCCTGAAAAGCCCCTATTACACGGAGAAACGGGACCGCATTATCGAAAATCAGCAGAACAAACAGAAAGCGGTCCTGAAACAGTTCGAAGAGGAGGTCGCCAAGGAAGGTTTCTCCGTCATCCAAGTCCAGATCGGGACCTTTGTCAAACCTGACCTCATCCCCATCATCGAAGGCAAGCCCACCCCCTTCGACAAGTTGGAAGCCGAAACCAGAGAAAAAAAATTCCCCCAGGCGGGACTGGAAAAGCTGCATAAAAAGTACGAAGACCTGACCGGGAAGCTCGAGCAGGTCTTCAAGCACATGAAAGAAACCGAAGAGAAGACAAGGGCGCTCTTAAAGGACTGGGACAACAGCTCCCTCGCGCCGATCATAAAGCAGGCCATCGATGACATCCGAAAAAAATTCCCATTCGACAAGATCGGGGAATACCTCGCCCACGTGGAGGAAAACCTCAACACGAACGTAGGTCTGTTTAGGCCCCAGATGCAGGAACAAAAGCCCAAAGACCCCCCCGATCCATTCACATCGTACCAGGTGAACCTGATCATCGACAATTCGGACCTGAAGAAGGCCCCCGTGGTCATGGAGACCAATCCCAACTATGTCAACCTGTTCGGATCGATCGAGTCCACCATGAACCGGTTCGGGTTCATGCAGACGAACTTCACCAAGATCAAGGCGGGATCACTCCTCAAGGCCAATGGGGGGTATCTGGTCATCAGCGCCCTGGATGCTCTGCTCGAACCGGGTGTCTGGCTGTCCCTGAAGCGCACGCTGCGCAACCAGAAACTGGAGATCCAGAACTACGCGTCTCTCTTCCTCTTCTCCACCGCACGGCTCAAGCCCGAACCCGTCGACATCAACGTGAAGGTGATCATGATCGGCGACTCCCATCTCTACAATCTGTTGTTCTACAAGGACGAGGATTTCAAAAAGATCTTCAAGATCAAAGCCGAGTTCGACTCGGTGACCCCTTTGACCAAGAAAACTCTCCTGGAATACGCCGATTTCGTCAAAAAAATCACGGAAGAGGACGGGCTCCTGCCCGTGGACAAGTACGGCATGGCCGTCCTGCTGGAGTACAGCATCCGGCTGGCCGGCCGGCACAAGAAACTTTCGACACGGTTTCACCACCTGGAAGATGTGATCAGGGAGGGCAACTACTGGGCCACCAAGGATGGCAGTAAGTTGGTCGGCCGTGTCCACATCGAAGAAGCCATCCAGGAACGCTTCGAGCGCGTCAGCCTAATCGAAGACAAGATCCAGGAGATGATCGAAGAAGGCACCCTGATGATCGACTCCAAAGGGTCCACGGTGGGGCAGGTCAACGGCCTCTCGGTCTATATGCAGGGGGAGGCTTCCTTTGGCAAGCCCACACGCATCACGGCTGCTACCTCTGTGGGCCGGGCGGGAGTCATTAACATCGAGAGGGAGGCGGATCTGAGTGGACGCACCCACAACAAAGGGGTCCTGATCCTGGGTGGATACCTGCGCGGCAAATACGCCCAGGACAAACCTTTTTCGCTCTCTGCCTCGATCGCCTTTGAGCAGGCGTATTCCGGTGTGGACGGCGACAGTGCCTCCTCGACCGAGGTATATGCAATCCTATCAAGTCTCTCTAAGCTGCCCCTCCGCCAGGATATCGCGGTCACCGGGTCGCTGAACCAGAAGGGTGAAATACAGCCCATAGGCGGCATCAACGAGAAGATCGAGGGTTTCTTCGATGTGTGCAAAGCCAGGAAGCTGACCGGTACCCAGGGCGTCATCATGCCCCATCAGAACGTGGGCAACCTGATGCTGCGCAAGGATGTGATCGAGGCAGTACAGAACGGCCTTTTCCATGTCTATCCCATAAAAACCATCGATGAGGGGATCGAGATCCTGACCGGCGTCAAGGCCGGACGCAGGAAAAAAGACGGGACATTCGAGGTGGACACCGTCCACTATCTGGTGGATCAGGAGATGCACCGTTTGGCGGCCAGTTGGAAGACCTTCGATCAGAAAAACGACAAGAACAAAAAGGACTAGAGCCCAACCTGTTTTTTGAGTGCCCGGATCTCAGTGGGCGACAGGACCCTCCAGGCCCCTGGAGCCAGCCTCCCCAGAGACAGTCCCGCAAACTGCAGCCTCTTCAGCAACAGGACGGGATGCCCCTGGGATTCGAACAGCCGGCGGACCTCCCGTTTCCGCCCCTCATGGATCTCCACATCCAGCCAGCTGTGACTGGCTCCCAGAGAAACGAGCTTTATCCGCGCCGGGGCCGTCTTTTTGCCGTCGATATAAATACCTTGTCTCAGCGTGTCCAGGCTTGCCTGTGCAGGCCTGTCCTTCACCTTGATCCTGTACAGTTTCTTGGCGCCGTAGCGGGGATGCATCAGCCGGTGGGCCAGTTCGCCGTCGTTGGTCAGCAGGAGCAGCCCCTCACTGTCCAGGTCGAGCCGCCCGACAGGAAAAATGCCTGAAGCCAGAGGGGGCACAAGATCCATGACCGTGGGGCGGTGGTACGGATCCTTCCTGGTCACGAGGCAGCCGGGCGGTTTGTTCAGCATCAGATAGATCTTGTCCACGGGGAGCTGGATGGTCCTGCCCCCCACCTCGACCACATCTTTGTCTGAGTCGATCTTCTGCCCCAGAGTCCGGACTATCCGACCGTTGACTCTGACCTTTCCATCGCTTATAAGCCGGTCGGCCTCGCGGCGTGAAGACGTCCCGGACTGGGCGATGTATTTGTTAAGCCTGACGAGCATCAAGGAGGCCTCAGAAGGGAAGATGCGGTTTGGCCAGGAACTCCATGATCCGAAGGTCGAAGAAGTCCTGCGCGTGCGCCGCTTTCAGGAGCAGCGCGGTGTCGGCGCCTTCGCTGGTTCCCCCCATGGAGATGCAGGGCCGGACCGTGCTGAGCTTGCCGGCATCCGCGGCCATCAGTGCCGCCTCCACCGCCACCTTGGTCCCCTGTCCGAAGATGCGCAAGGTGTAGGCTATGATCTCGTCCAACTGGTAGGTGTTCAGCTTCCTCCGGACCGCCCGGTTGATCCCACCCAGGGCATGCTGGCAGGTCAGCACCTGAGCCCCGGCACCCTCCAGTTTTCGACGCACCTCCGGTGACAGCTGCTGAGCATCGGGCCGGACGAAACCCGTGGAATGTGTGACGATCACCAGGATTTCTCCAGGGAAGAAATCCAGCGCCTGCAGACCGGTTTCGCCCGCTGTGGTGGCCACCAGGACCTGGTCCACATCCAGTTCCCGGGCCCGCTGAGCCGCAATCTCCAGGGTGCGGCGTGTGTTCACCTTCCCACTCTCCTTGAAATAAACACAGGGTACGGCGAGCTCATCCCTGACGGATGGTCTGCTTTCACTCATCGTCACCTCCTTTCCCTATTTTACCTGAATAATTCATAAAAAATATCGATATTTCACGTAATACATATAATATCAAGGGTTTACTTAAGGTTTTTCGGTGAGCACACAAATCATAGAGACATACTTCAATTCAAATCATCAACCGAATGGATGGGCTATCGACGTCTTGCCATTCTTCCTCAGAGACACTGAAACCGGCATAACCTTTTTATTCCTCTCCCGTACCTGTTAGTGTAAAATATAGGATGGACAAATAAGGGTACAGAATGGCACGCATCCACCTCGGTGAATCCATCTCCATGGCCATGGGCTCTCTCTGGGGCCATAAGCTGAGGAGTTTCTTGACCCTCCTGGGGATCATCATCGGTGTTCTGACCATCATCGCCGTGGTCTCTATCATCCAGGGACTCAACGACTACGTGTACACCAAGTTCGCTTTTTTCGGCGCCAACGACTTCTCCGTGGCCAAATTCTCCATGATAAGCATCTCCATCGAAGAGATGAGGAAACAGCAGAAGCGCAAAAACCTGACCATCGAGGACATGCGGCTGCTCCAGCGCCGCTGCCAACACTGCGAACTTATCGGAGCCACTTTGTCTACAGGCCGGTCCGTGAAATACAGGAATCAATATCTCAAGGCCGTGTCCATTAATGGAGTGACCCATCAGGACCACCTCATCGGAAGTGTCATGGAGCTAGAGCGTGGGTACCACCTCCGCAAGGAGGACGAACAGCGCTCCCGCTATGTGTGCATCATCGGGTCCGATGTGCGGGACACCCTGTTCCCCTACCAGGACCCGCTGGGCAAGCGCCTCAAGGTGGGGCGCCACAATTTCCTGATCATCGGCGTGGCCGAGGCCAAGGGAAAACTCCTGGGCTTCAGCCAGGACAATTTCGTCCGGATCCCCATCACGACGTTCCAGAAGCTCTACGGGACCCGGCAGAGTGTCAACATTAATATCCACACCGTCTCTCAGGAGAAGATGGCGCTGGCCCAGGATGAGGTGCGAACGCTGCTCCGCTCCAAGCGGCATGTCCCCTACGGCGAGCCCGACGATTTTACCTTTCGGACATCAGATCAATTCATCGACATCTATAAGTCCGCCACCACCGGCATCTATTTCGCCATGATCGCCATTTCTTCGCTGGCCCTGCTCGTGGGCGGGATCGTGGTCATGAACATCATGTTGGTGGCGGTCACGGAGCGAACCAGAGAGATCGGGATCCGCATGGCCATCGGCGCGAGGCGCAACGACATCCTCTTCCAGTTTCTGGTCGAGTCCGCCACCCTGTCTACATTCGGCGGGGCCATAGGCATCATCCTGGGATTCACACTGGCTCGGATCGTCTCGGCCATCACCTCCATGCCCTCCAGTGTCAACCCGGCCTCCATCGTGGTGGCCATCTGCGTGTCTGCATCGATTGGGCTCTTCTTCGGCATGTATCCTGCCAACAAGGCGGCCAAGCTCGATCCCATTACGGCCTTGAGGACGGAACTATGAGAGCGGGGATCGCACAGGAGATCACCCGGATGGCCGTGGAATCCATCCGGTCCCACAAGCTGCGCTCGTTCCTCACTCTGCTGGGGATCATGATCGGGGTCATGACCGTTATTGCCATGGTCTCGGTCATCCAGGGCTTGAACAAGACGTTTCTCAGCGAGCTGGAGTCCGCAGGATCTGACATCATCATCGTCAGCAAGTACGAGCCTGGGATTCAGATCGGGCACCTCTCGGAGGATGATAGGCAGAGGAAAGACCTGACACTGGAGGATGTCGAGGCCCTCCGCGCGCAATGCCCTGCGGTCAAAGCGGTGGCCATGGACCTTTCGGTGGATCTTTTTGAAAGCGTCGCTGTCAAATACCGGAACACCAAGACCCTCGATACGATCATCCTGGGCATGAACTCTGCCTGGCCCCAGGTCCTGTCGATCTACAATGCCCAGGAAGGACGTTTCATCACCGAGGCGGATGTCGAGCACAGCGCCAGGATCTGTGTCCTGGGGGCGGATATCAACGAAACACTGTTTCCGCATATAAACGCGCTCGGGAAAGACATACGCATTGGAGCGGAAAAATTCCGGGTTGTCGGTATCCTGGAAAAGCGGGGAAGCATGTTCGGCCAGAGCCGCGACAACATCATAGGGATTCCCATCACCACACTCATGAAACACTTCCCCTATGCCCTGGAAAACCTCGAGATCCTTGCCGCTCCGGTCGACCGCAGCAACTACGAGGAAGCGACAGAGCAGATCATCAATCTCCTGCGCGCACGCAGGAAGGTGGGATTCGGGAAACCCAATGATTTCGCCGTGTTCGGTCAGGACACGATCATCGATCTCTATAATCAGCTGACAGGAGCGGCCTACATGGTCATGGTCGTTATCTCGTCCATTGGTCTTTTAGTGGGCGGCATCGGGGTCATGAACATCATGCTGGTCACCGTCAAGGAGAGGACGCGCGAGATCGGCATCCGCAAAGCGATAGGGGCCCGTTCGGGAGACATCCTCAAACAGTTCCTGATCGAGGCTGTGTTCCTCACCGGATTCGGAGGGGTCTCGGGGGTTCTGATCGGATTCCTGATCGCCCTCCTGGTCAGGGCCGTCACTCCCCTTCCCGCCTCTGTGACAGCCTGGTCGGTCGTGCTGGGAGTCGGCGTCTCCGTCTCCGTGGGCCTTTTTTTCGGGATATTCCCGGCGAGGAAGGCGGCCAAGACCGATCCGATGGTCTGTCTCCGCCACGAATGACCTGAGTCATTCATAAAGAGTGTCAACTCTCTCTCTAAAACCTATTAATAAAAATTGTTGACACTCTTTACCCTACGGGCGGACCCAGCTCGGGGGGTTGAGTCAGATCTTCAGATTTTGACGGGCGGCGTTCATCGCCTCGGTCAGGGCCTCCGGCCTGTCCCCTGCCAGCTCCACCAGGGAAGGACGACCGCCGCCCCTGGCGTTCAGCACGGGAGAGACAACAGGGATGAGCTCCCTCAGATCGATCGCCATGTCCTCAGAGCGGGCCATGACCATATGGGCCCGTTCTCCGGACTGCAGCCCGAACAGCACCACGCGGCCCGGGCTTTGGATGACCTCCAGGGCCAGCTGGCGCACATCCTGTGCTGTCCGCTCTTTGAACTGTTCGAGGATGACCGGATCATGCGAGTCCCTGACCATTTCCCGCGCCTCCTGCTCGATCAACCGACTCCGCAGTTTTTTCATAATCCGAGCGCTCTCTTTCTGCTCGGAAAGGAGCTTGTCCACGACAGCCGGGAGGTCTGCTTCGCCCGCAGAAAATCTCGCTGCAACCTCCGTGAGGATCCGGTTTTTCATGCGGTAATCCTCTAGAGCTCGGTTCCCGCAGACAAATTCAAAGCGCAGGTTACTCCTGATCTTTTCCCGCTTCAGGATTTTGATCAGGCCAATCTCACCCGTCCGGTGCGGATGCGTCCCGCCGCAGGCGGAATAATCGAAGCCTACGGCCTCCACCACCCGGATGCGCCCGGATTTCTTCGGGGGCCGCCGCAGGGGCACGCTGGAGACTTCCGATCCCTCCACAAAATAGGTCTTGATCTCCCGGTTCTGGAAGACGGCCCGGTTGGCGCAGGTTTCGATCCGATCCTGATCCGAATCGGTGATCGAGGGAAGGCCTATCTCCAGGGTGGACAGCTTTTCACCCAGATGGAAGGATAGGGTCTTCCCGGACAGAAGTCTATGGAAACACTGGGACAGCACATGCTGTCCGGTATGCTGTTGCATGTGGTCGAGCCTGGTGTCCCAGTCAATGACTCCTTTCACTGTGTCCCCCGGGATTTCATCTTCCAAGATGTGGAGGATCTCCCCGTCCTGTTCCAGAACATGGAACACGGTCACTCCGGACAGGGTCCCTCTGTCCGCGGGCTGGCCGCCACCCTCCGGATAGAAGCAGGTCTGGTCCAGTATCAGAGCCGGTTTTTCCTGATGTGTACGCCTGTCGAGGATCTTGCCCTCAAAATCGGCCTGATAGGGATCGTCGAAATAGAGCCGCTTCGTTTGAATCGCCATACCGCCCTCCCCATCTATATATAATCTATCAATACATCACTCGGAGGTTTGTGCAGAGGCGAGGACGCGCCCTGTGGTTTTGAAATGCGTCTTCGCGAATTTGGCCAGAACCTGCGAACCATAACGCCGGACCAGAGCCACACCCGCTTCCTCGACCATGGAGGAAGCGCCCTTCGGGAGCTCCATGCCCGCCTCCTTGGAGAGAAGGGAAAGACGGCGCAGGAATTCACTCCGTGCGAGTATGGAGGCGGCTGCCACCGCGATATCCGCTTCCGCCTTGGGCTTCTGGATCAGCTCGATGCTGCGCCCCCTCTTCATGAGAGCGTTCTGGACGAAAAGTTTATCCCCGAACTGATCTGTGATGGCCAGAGTGCAGGGAACCTCCTGCAGGATATTCTCGATCACGCGGGAGTGAGCCCAGGCGAGCAGGCGGTTCAGGTTCCGGAACTTGGAATACAGCTCGTTGTATTTTTCCGGACCGATCGCCACAATGGAATGGGGATAGCCCTGCGTGACGACTTCCGCCAGCTCACGCACCCGGTTGTCAGAGACCCGCTTGCTGTCCCGGACACCGTATTCCCGCAGCACTTCCTCCTGCCCGTCCGGGACGTACACCCCGGCAGCAACCAGGGGGCCGAAATAGTCCCCCTTACCGGACTCGTCGGTCCCCATGTGCCCCTGGGCATCCCTGAACAGGTTGGATTGTCTCACTGGATGAGGTTCCGCTCCTTGGCTTCTCTGAGAAGCTCATCCCGGAAAGCAGGGTGGGCGATGTTGATCAAGGCCTCGGTCCTCTCCTTCAGGTTTTTGCCGTGCAGGTAGGCCACGCCGTATTCGGTGACCACATACATCACATCGGCCCGAGTGGTGACGACACCGGCGCCCTTCTTGAGGAAGGGTACGATCCGGGACACCTCCCCATTTTTGGCGGTCGAAGGCAGGGCGATGATCGGTTTGCCACCCCTGGAGTGGGCCGCGCCCCGGATGAAATCCACCTGTCCCCCGAACCCGGAGTAGATATAGGTCCCGATGGAATCCGAGCATACCTGCCCCGTGATGTCCACCTCGATGGCGGAGTTGATGGCGACCATGTTGTCATTCTGGGCCACCTTGAAGGGGTGGTTGGTGTAATCGGTGGGATGCGCCTCGAAGATGGGATTGTTGTGGGCAAACTCGTAGATTTTCCTGGATCCCAGCATGAAGGTCAGGATGATCTTGCCGGGGTGAAAATTTTTTCTGGTCCCGGTGATGATTCCAGCATCGATGGCCTCGATCACACCATCGGAGACCATCTCGGTGTGCACTCCCAGGTCACGTCTGTCCTTTAATGCCGCCAGCACCGCGTCCGGGATGCCTCCGATGCCCAGCTGAAGAGTCGCCCCGTCCTCGATCAGGTCGGCGATGTAACCCCCGATCTTCTGCTCCACGTCGCTGAATGGTTTTTTCTGCAGCTCGGGGAGGTCGGCTGACATCTCTACGACCTTGTGGACACGCGAGGCGTGGATAAATGAATCCCCCAGGATGCGGGGCATCTTCTCATTGACCTGGGCAATCACGATCTTGGCATTCTCGGCAGCAGCCTTGGACGACAGGACCTCGGCCCCGTAACTCATGAAGCCGTGTTCATCGGGAGGTGACAGGTGCATCATGGCAACGTCGATGGGCATCTGGCCGGAATGAAAGAGGTTGGGGATCTGGTGGAGAAAGATGGGTACATAATCCGCCCGGCCTTCGTTGATGGCTTTCCGGTCGGCCGGGCCAACGAACAAAGAATTGTGCCGAAAATGGCCCTCCATCTCGGGTATGCCCAGGGGGTCCCGGCCCAGGAGCAGCACGTGGACCAGCTCCACTCCTTCGAGCTCATCCCGGCGTGCCGCCAGGGCATTCATCAGGACATAGGGGGTGGCGGCGTTTCCGCTGATGTACACACGGTCGTGGCTCTTGATCTCCGCCACGGCATCTTCGGCGGTGACGAGCTTCTCTTTATAACCATCCACCCAACTCACGATCGCCCTCCCTCATTCAGAATCATAAGGCTTCAGAAGTAGTTTATCGACTGTTAAACTGGCATACTTCGGAATCAAGCGCAGGCTGAACGGCGGCAGCGCTCCATGTTATCCGCTGCCGTTGAGATACTTGTGCATCTCGCCGGCAGCCACACGGGCATCACCCATGGCCAGGATGACTGTGGCACCGCCCCGCACAATATCACCTCCAGCATAGACACCTTCCATGTTGGTCGCCATGGTGTCCCAGTCCACCTCGACGTTGCCCCATTTCCCGATCTCGAGTTCGGGTGTGGTCTGGCCTATGAGCGGATTGGGGCTGTTGCCGATGGACACCACGACCAGGTCCACTTCCATGATGAACTCCGATCCCTCGATGGGAACGGGCCGGCGGCGGCCCGAAGAGTCCGGTTCTCCCAGCTCCATGCGCAGGCACTCCATGGCCTTGACCTTGTGGTTCTCATCCCCGATGAATCGGGTCGGTGTTGTGAGGAAGTGGAACTCGATCCCCTCTTCCTCGGCATGATGCACTTCCTCAATACGGGCGGGCATCTCCACGCGTGAACGCCGGTACACGATGGCCGCCAACTCCGCGCCCAGACGCTTGGCCGTTCGCACGGAATCCATGGCCACGTTTCCGCCGCCCAGGACCGCCACGCGGTGGCCCGGGAAGACCGGTGTGTCGTATTTGGGAAAATCATAGGCCCGCATCAGGTTGACCCGGGTCAGGTATTCATTGGCCGAATAGATCCCGATGAGGTTCTCTCCCGGAATCCGCATGAAGTTGGGGAGCCCGGCTCCCGTCCCCACAAAAAAAGCCTCGTATCCCTCCTGCTTGAGGTCATCCAGGGTGGCCGTCATCCCCACCACGAAGTTCATCCGAAACTCCACTCCCAGCTTGCGCAGATAGTCGATCTCGGCATCCAGGATCTTTTTGGGCAGCCGGAATTCGGGAATCCCGTACACCAGCACTCCACCTGCCATATGCAGCGCCTCGAACACGGTGATCTGATGCCCCTTCTTGGCCAGTTCCCCGGCCACAGTCAAGCCGGCCGGGCCCGCGCCCAGGATCGCGACCTTGTGTCCCGTGGAGGGCGGGATCTTCGGGATGAAGACATCACCCTCCATCCTCTCCACATCCGATGCAAAACGTTCCAAGTTGCCGATGGCCACCGGCACACCGGTGGCTTTTTTCAGGTTGCAGACCTCCTCGCACTGGGTCTCCTGAGGACACACGCGCCCGCAGATCGAGGGCAGGCTGTTGGTCTCCTTCAGCTTACGCGCGCTTTCGGAAAATTTGCCGGCCTCGATGAGTTTGATGAAGGTAGGGATATCGATCCCCACCGGACAGCCGGCCACACACTGAGGATTTGCACAGTCGAGGCAGCGCTTGGCCTCGATAACGGCCTCTTTGGCCTTCAATCCCAGGTTGACTTCCTCGAAGTCTTTGTTCCGCTCATCCGCTTCCCTCTCCGGCATCTTCTGCCGGGGCATCTTCATACGCTCTTTGACCGGAATAGCCTTGCGCATTTCCTTGCGCCATTCCTCAATGAATCCCGCCTTCTGCCGTGCCTTGAGTTCGGGCGATAGCTCTGTTTTTTTATCTGCCATGTTTATTCTTTCCCAGAGATTATTCTTTTAACAGGGATTCTTTCTCCCAGTAACACATCGATCGGATCTCATCCTCAAAGTAGGACTTCCGCCGGTAGAACAGCTCGTCCCAGTCCACGGCATGCCCATCGAAATCAGGACCATCCACGCAGGCGAACTTGGTGCGGCCCTCGATGGTGCAGCGGCAGGCGCCGCACATCCCGGTGCCGTCTACCATGACCGGATTCAAGCTGACGATCGTCTTGATTCCCTTGGGCCGTGTCGCCTCGGAGCAGGTGTACATCAGATAGGTGCACCCGATGGAGATCACCCGGTCGAGCTTGGACTTCTGAAGGACCTTCTCCAGCACGTTCGGAATGTACTCCTTGCAGTCGAAAAAGCTGTCGCGGGAGGACACGAAGAACTCATCACTGTATCTCTTCAGCCGCTCCTCCCAGTACATCAGGAAATTGGCCTTGACATCGATCAGCGTATAGACCGTGTTGCCGGCCTCTTTCAAGGCGCGAACGATGGGATATATGGCTCCGATCCCGTAGCAGCCTCCTGCACACAACACCGTTCCGAACTTCTCGATCTCCGCCGGTTTGCCCAGGGGGCCGGCGTAAACAGGCAGCTCATCGCCAGCTTTGAGGAGCGCCAGTTTCTGGGTGGAAGTCCCAACGGCCATAAAGACAGACGAGACCGTGCCCTTTTCTGCATCCCAGTCCGCGATCGTCAGAGGAATCCTCTCTCCCCTTTCGTCCGGCATGAGCATGACAAACTGGCCAGGCTTGCACCGGCGCGCCATCTCAGGCGCCTCTACCTCAAGGAGATGAATGTTGGGCACCAAACGTTCTCTGCGAATTATCTTGGTCATCATGATCCTCTTTTCAGTTTCACCGTGAGCACATGAGAGGCCCGATTGTCTGCGAACCGGAATGGAGCCAGGGCGGTCACGACACTGCCCGGGGCAACACGGTCATCCAAACGCACTCTGCAGGAGAAGTTGCCTGCGGCAGACTCGAGGATGACCTCATCGCCGACCTTCAGTTCCAGGGTGCTCGCATCTTCAGGATGCAGGAGGGCTCGGGATTCGTCTCGGAACAGCCGGAAGCCCTTATCCTCACGGCTGAAGACCAGCCCCCGGTAGGAATCCAGGTTGGCCAGGTTGAGCCAGAGGAAGGGTCTTTGTTTCGTGGGACGAGGTGGTTTCCCCGGTTGACCCGGGGGAATATAGGCCGGCTCCCCCGCAGGGGACTCCTTCACAAAGAGATCTCCACCCTCCTTGAGGAAGGCCGCAGTCACCCCGCTCAGCGCATCGACCTCCTTCCGTATCTCCTTCCAGATGTCTGAGGTGCGCTTATATTCGGTGACCTGGCTCTTCAGTTTCCGGGACAGTTGATTCAGGATCCACCACCCCGGCCGGGTATCACCCAGAGGTTCCAGAACCGGTGTGCAGCGCTGGATCCGGCCGCCGGTGTTCACAAAAGTCCCGTCCTCTTCGGCCGAACTCACGGTGGGCAGCACCACATCGGCGGCCTCGGCCATTTCGTCCCAATAGGGCGTCTGCACCACCAGGAACTGTGGCTTGGCTTTAAGAGGGAGCTTGATCGGTCCCGCCGCATACAGCGCCTTGATCTTCCGGTCCTTGATCGTCTGCTGAATTTCTTCGAGAGCGGTCCATTTCCCGTCCCCGTCTCTGTCCAGTTCCATGAGCCCGCGCTCGTTGCTCTCCATGCCCAGGGGGATCAGGCGGCCCTCTGTCTGCAGGGAAAGGTTCCAGAGCGCAGTCAAGACGGCTTCCCCATCCGGCCGGGAGGCTGTTTCCGCGCCGAAAAGATACGCTACCGGGCCGGGCGAAGAAAGCTTCTCTGTGAGTTTATGGATGGCCTCAAGGGTGAGTCCTGTGTCCTTCTCAACATCCTTAAGGCTCCATCCCTCCAGGTCTGCGGCCAAGGCAGCGCGCCCCGCCGCCCGTCCGGCCCTCCCCTCCTCTTCTCGTTCCAGAATGAGCTTCGAGATCCCGGTCAGGACTGGCGTTTCGCTGCCGGGAAAATGCCGCAGCCAGGTCCCGGCATAGCGGCTGAACGAGAACTCAGGTGAGGCGATAACGATGAGCTCGGCACGCTTGTATTTGACCGCATCCAGGACCTGAAGCCAGATGATCGGCTGGGTGGCCGCTATGTCAGTCCCTAACACAACGATCGTCTCCGCACCATCAATGGCGGCGGCATCATAATTCAATCCAGGCTGGATTCCGGCCCTATCCATCATGCGCTGGTACACGCTCACAGGGGCCTGTACATGGGGCCTGATGAGGTTCCCGGTCTTGAGGATCCCGCCTGCCAGGCTCCGCAGCACAAATCCCTCTTCACAGGACGCCTGGGACGACTCGACCAGGGCCATCTCTCCGGACTTAAAGGTCTTAAGCTTCCGGGCTACGAAAGCCAGGGTCTCCTCCCACCCCTTCTCGACCCACTCCTGGTTCTCGCGCACCATGGGCCGGGTGATCCGCTTGGGATTGTGCACCACTTCCTTGAGAAAGAAACGCCCTTTGACGCAGGCCTGACCATCGTTGACCGGTCCGTTCGCGGCAGGCTGGCTGTACAGGATGCGGTTCCCACGTGTATGGACATCCATGAGGCACCCGAGGCTGCACAGCGTACATATGGTCTGATCAGTCTGTTCCGGGAGCCCCTCGTATTTCATGCTCTTTTCGGTCAGCGCCCCGGTTGGACAGACATCCACGCAGGCCCCACAGAACTGACAGCCCGCGCGAAGCAGGGACTCATCCATAGCGGTCCCGACCACGGTGTTGGGACCCCTCTGGATGAATGTCAGTGTAGAAAGCCCCCGCACCTCACGACAGATGCGCACACAGCGCCCACAGAGTATGCAGAGGTTGTAATTCCGGTCGAAAAATGGATCGCTGCGCCGCACCTCAAGCTCGCGATACACAGAAGGATGCCCCACACTTTCCAAGCCGATCTCGGTCACGATATCCTGAAGCTGGCAGCGTCCGTTATTGGGGCACAGCACACAGCCTGTGACCTCACCCACCTTGCGTATGGTGGATTTATGGTCATCACAGTTTACTTTCTCGGTGCAGATGAGGCAGGCATTGGGATGCTCGCTCAAGATCAGTTCCAGGATCTGCTTGCGCAGCCGGACAAGCTGGGGAGTGCGGGTCTTGACCTCCAGGCCCTCGCCGCACTCGGTGCTGCAGGCGGGAAGGTACCGCCTGCTGCCCTTCACCTGGACCAGGCAGAGTCGACAGCCGGAGAACGGGATCAGGCGAGGATGATCACAGAGAGACGGGATACTGATACCGTTCTCCCTTGCCGCCTCCAACACGGTCTTTTTCCCTTCGATCTCGATTGTTTTTCCGTCGATGATTATCTTCATTGGGACACTCTTTTCGTGCTTGCTTTGTGTTTGGCCTTGAGTAATCGATCTCGCTTATGACCTGTCAGTTTGGCAACCGCACTGACTTTGGGAGGGCACACATCGAAACACGCCCCACACTTGATGCAGAGCTCCTGATCGATGACATGTACCTGCTTGCGTTCGCCTTCGATGGCATCCACAGGACAGCTTTTCTTACAGAGGAGGCAGCCCACACACTTCTCGGGCTCGATGTAATAGGCGGTCAATTCCTTGCAGGCCCGGGCCGCGCAGTACTTTTTCTGGATGTGATCCTCATACTCCTTCCGGAAATAACGGATGGTGGTGAGGACTGGATTGGGTGCGGTCTGGCCCAGTCCGCACAGCGAGCCTTCCTGGATCGTCTTAGCCAGGGCTTCCAGGCGCTCGATATCCCCCTCCTGCCCCTCGCCTTTGGTGATGCGGGTGAGGATGTTCACCATCTCACGGGTTCCCACGCGGCAGGGGACGCATTTGCCGCAGGATTCCTCCTGCGTAAACTGCAGGAAATACCGGGCAACATCCACCATGCAGGTGTCCTCGTCCATGACGATCATCCCACCCGAACCCATGATGGATCCTGCCTTGGTCAGGGTGTCGAAGTCTATGGGGAGGTCGAGCATGTCCGCCGGGATACATCCTCCAGAGGGCCCCCCGGTCTGAACAGCCTTGAATTTCTTGCCGTCCTTGATGCCGCCCCCGATCTGGAAGATGATCTCCTTGAGCGTGATCCCCATAGGGACCTCCACCAGGCCCGTATTGTTGATCTTCCCCACCAGAGAGAAGATCTTGGTTCCCTTACTGTCCTTGGTCCCAATCCCGGCATACCAGTTGGACCCCCGGCTTATGATCGGGGGCACATTGGCCCAGGTCTCCACATTGTTGATGTTGGTGGGTTTTCCCCAGAGTCCCGACTCCGCGGGGAAGGGCGGGCGCTGCCGCGGAAAGGCCCGGCGGCCCTCGATGGAGGCCATCAGCGATGTCTCTTCCCCCGACACGAACGCGCCGGCCCCTTTGAAGACATGGATGTCGAAATTGAACTCCGATCCGAGGATGGATTCGCCCAGCAGGCCGACTTCCTGGGCCTGTTGGATGGCAAGTGTGACGTTTTTGACCGCCAGCGGGTATTCCATCCGGACGTAGATATATCCCTCGCTGGCCCCGATGGCGTACGCTCCGATGATCATGCCCTCGATGATGCTGTGAGGGTTCCCTTCCAGCAGGCTGCGGTCCATATAAGCCCCGGGGTCCCCTTCGTCGGCGTTGCAGATGAGATACTTGGTATCGGACCGGACATGCCGGCAGACCTCCCATTTCTTGCCGGTGGGGAATCCGCCGCCGCCCCGGCCTCTCAATCCGGAAGCGATAATCTCCTCGATGACTTCCTCGGACGTCATCTCGAACAGGGCTTTGGATAAGGCTCTGTATCCGTCCAGGGCAATGTAGTTCTCGAAATCTGTAGGATCCAGGAATCCGTTGTTCTCGAAGATGATGCGCTTCTGTTTCTTGTAGAAAGGCACCTCCTGCTCGAGCACGATCTCTTTCTGTGTCCGCGGCTCGACATAGAGGAGGCGCGGGATGAT
>JAUWTO010000307.1 GCA_030614685.1 Candidatus Aminicenantota bacterium | reverse complement strand
TTTTGGTGAAAGCGGTCGAAACTCAGTTCATCCTGTACCCAGAAAAAGATCAGGATGCAGCAGGCCATGCCCATGGCCAGACCGGAGAGGTTGATGAGGGAAAATCCCTTGAAACGGTTGAGATTCCGCAAAGCAGTCTTGAAATAATTCTTAAACATGATCAGGCTCCATACCAGTGAATAGCGCAGATAAGCGGGAAGGGAACGAAACACCTGCTTTCGGAACCAGCAGCGGGCCCGCAGGGAGCCCTGATCTGTGACCCTCTCCCTGAACTCCTCTTCCAGGTCGCCGAGCCAGAGGAACTGGCTCTGGTAGCCGGACATCCGCGATAGGAGCCAGGATGAGAAAAGGGGCGGGGTCGGTCTGGTTGGCAGCATCTTGGGTCAGCCCTTATCAGCAGCCAGGTCCGGGAGGCCATCCCAGATCTTTTTATGAAGGCTGTGCGCGTCCTGCAGGGCCTCGACGCCGGAGGGGGTCAGCGCATAATAGATCTTGCTGCGGCCGCCCCGTTCCGGTGTGGGGGTGCCCCGGTTCTTGCTCACGAAGCCCTTCCGGACCAGCTGGTCGAGCAGGTTGTAGAGCGTGCCGTAAATGAATTCCTTCTGGGTGACCTCCGCCACCTTCTTGCGTATAGCCACGCCGTAGGCGTTGTCCTCGAGCCTGAGGATGGCCGTCAGTATGATCTCTTCGGCGACCGTGAGTTCTTTCATCCTTCACCTCGTTCTGATTTATCCGTTAATTACGGACATATGTATATACGTATCATACGGACAAATGGTTGCTTTTTGCACGGGGAAAAATTCTCCATTTCTTGGAGTATTTTTGCAACCTTATTACTGAAATTCCGTATAATTAGTGTATAACATACTGAAATTCAGTAAAATCAGGGCCGGTTTTGGGGACCGGGAGGCGATCGAGAGTAATAAGGAGCTTTGAGGTGAAAATGAAAGACCTGACCAAGATCGAGGAAATATTGCTTCTGGCCATTTGGAAGCTTCGGGACGAAGCCTACGGTGTCAAAATCCGTAAACATGTTTCTGAGGGTATCGGGCGAGACTTCACCTATGGCAACCTGTACAGCGCGCTCCACCAGCTAACGGTGAAAAAGTATGTCTCAAAGAAAACGGGGGATTCGCCGCCCGAGCGCCGGGGCCGGCCCAAGATTCACTACGCCGTGACCCCTGTGGGCCTCAGGGCCTTGAAAGCCGCACGCGAGATGCATGACAAGCTATGGTCAGGCATCCCGCCTTATGCTTTTGACCGAAGGAAGTGAGTGACCTGCACAGGCTGGAAATAGACAGGATAATGAGGCAAGACGAATCGAAATGAAGCAGAGACGGAACCTTCCCCCGCGCATCGGTGCGTGGTTTATCCGGCACACGGCGCTTTACGATGACAACATCGGGATCGTGGGTGATTTCGATGAGGAATTCCAGGAGATTGCCCGCGCCCGGGGACGTCTTGCCGCCCGGCTCTGGTATTGGGGCCATCTGCTGCGTTCGCTCCCCATCTTTATCAAAGACATCATCTATTGGAGGATCATCATGATAAAGAACTACCTGAAAGTAGCCATGCGCACCCTGAGAAAACACAAGGGATATTCCTTTATAAACATCTCTGGACTGGCCATCGGCATGGCCGTGTGCATCCTGATCCTGCTCTGGGTACAGAGCGAGCTCAGCTTTGACCGCTATCACGAAAACGCGGACCGTATCCACCGCCTCATCCTGGATGCCGAGGTGGGAGGCGGCAGTCTGCACACAGCAGCCATCATGGCGCCGGCTGCTCCGGCGATTGTTCAGGATTATCCCGAGGTCATAAGCGCTGCCCGGCTCAGGGGCCCCAGGCGGCAGTCGGTCCAGTATCAGAACAAATTGTTCCAGGAGCGTCTGGTGGGAATTGCCGACAATTCCCTGTTCCGGATCTTCAGCTTTAATTTTTTGGCGGGCGATCCGCAAACCGCACTGGAGGCCCCCTACACGGTGGTGATCACCGCAGCCATGGCTCAAAAGTATTTTGGATTTGATGATCCCCTGGGCCAGGTGCTCAAGATCGGGGGAGAAAAGGAATACACGGTCACCGGCGTGGTGGCGGAGATGCCCACCAACTCTCATCTCAGATTCAATATGCTGCAGTCTTTTGTGACCGTTCTGAATGAGGAGCCCCAGCTCAAAGAAAACTGGTTCGATATCCGCTTCTTCACCTATCTTCTCCTGGCTGAAAATGCCGAGCCCGACCAATTCGAGTCTAAGCTCGCTGCCCTGGTGGACAAACACCTGGGAGAACAGCTGAAAGCCATGCAGGGAACCCTGACGCTCAGCCTTCAGCCCTTGACCCGCATCCATCTTTATTCGGATCTGGAGCGCGACCTCTCCTCCAGCGGCAACATCGCCTACTTATATCTTTTTTCCGGGGTGGCGCTGTTTGTGCTGCTCATCGCCGGCATCAATTTCGTCAATCTTTCCACCGCCCGGTCATCCAGCCGGGTCCAGGAAGTGGGCATGCGCAAGACCCTGGGAGCTGTGCGCGGCGGGCTGGTCAGCCAGTTTCTGGGCGAGTCCATGCTCTATAGTCTGCTTTCCCTGTTCCTGGCGCTGGGGCTTGTGTCTCTGATCCTGCCTGCCTTCCGCAGCCTGGTCGGGCGTGACCTGTCCCTGAATTTTCTTGATGCGCCCTGGCTGGTCCTGGCTTTGTTGGGGGCGGCTTTGTTGAACGGGCTCCTGGCCGGTGCGTATCCGGCTTTCTATTTAAGCTCCTTTCATCCGGTCCGGGTTCTGAAGGGGACCTTCCGGACCGGCAGATCCAACCGGAATTTCCGCCGGGTTCTGGTGGTCACGCAGTTTGCCATCTCCATTGCGCTCATCATCGGGACGCTGATGGTCTATCAACAGATCAGATTCATGAAAACCAAACAACTGGGATTCGACAAGGAGCATGTGGTG
>JAUWTO010000285.1 GCA_030614685.1 Candidatus Aminicenantota bacterium | reverse complement strand
GTCCATAAACGAAAAGGAACCTCCCTCTGGTGATTTGCACAAATCCCATCGTTCACTCCTTGTCCATAAACATAAGAGCGCCTCTCTTCCGTGTATTGAATCTTTGCCAAAGAAAGTAACATTGAGTCCGGTTCCTTCTGTTCGTGGCGATGGGGTGGCTGGGTGGGTCCTTCCCAACAAGGAGACATCGGATTAGGATCTTTTTGTTCGTGGCCATGGGGTGGATGGGCGGGTCTTAGCCGCGAACAAAAGAGAACCGGCTCCCTCTTAAAAAAACGGCGAAAATATGGTATCTTGGTCCTTCATCATAATCCATTCATAATGACCTGGAGGAAACGTACCATGGCAGGATTCGAGGGCACCAAATGGGCCGCAAAACAGCTCCGTTATGTTTTAAAAGACAAGTCTTTTGAGATCCTGGACGCCGACGCCAAGGTGTCTCCCGTCTCGAGATCCATCCACTACGGCCTTTTTCTGGCATTCGAGGGAATCCGCTTCTTCTGTAAACGCAGCGATCAGGGGAAGCTGGAGGTCATCTTCCTCAGTTTGGACAAAAACCTGGAGCGTTTCAGGCGCGGCATCGCCTTCAACATGAGCAGTGCGCAGCAGGGTCTGGTCCCCGAGATTGAGGAACTGGAGGGCATTTTCCTGCGTTTTTTTCAGGATCCGGACATGACGGCCTTCCTGGGAGAGATGGCCGATCTCGGGGCCCAGGTTTATCTGCGCCCTTTCACGTTCGATGAGGAGCAGTCCATCGGCGTGACCTTTCCCGGGAATCCTGCCATCCGGGCCGTGGCCTGCCGGTATGACCGCTACCTGGGGGAGCCGTTCAGCGGGGTTGTGGTCCCCAACATGGTGCGGGCCGTCGGCGTCAACGGGACCGGCTGCCTCAAGCTGGGAATCAATTATCTCATGAGCGTCAAGGCCGTAGACAAGGCCCGAACGATCCTGCCGGAGGCGGCCTCTGCCCTATTCCTGGACGACCATCCGTCCGCCCCCCTGGAAACCCGCAAGGTCACCGAATGGGACTCCTCCTGCTGCCTGTTCGCCCTGGATGACGGTGTCGTGATCAAGATCCCGGAAAGCCCGCTCATCCTGCCTTCCGTCACCATCCTCGGTATCTGTACCGTCCTCGAACAGATGGGGATCAAGGTGGAGGAGAGAGACATGACCTACGGCGAACTGATCCAGAGGTCGGCGAAAAACCAGATCGTGGCCATCTGCAGCGTGGGCACGGCCGGCATCATGAGCCGGGCCCAAAAGCTGCTGCTGGTGGACGCGGACGATAAGGTCATCGGGACCCAGAGTGCGGATGAATCCCATTTCCTCTTCCATAAACTGGGTGAGGCCCGCGCCTATCTGTGGGATATCTACCAGGAAAAGGCCCCGGTCCCCGAGGGACTGCGGCTATCTAAATTCGAGCTCTGAAACCGGACATGCGACTGCATCCCCAGCTCAAAAACATCCACTCCCGGCTGAAGGAGTTGATCCAAAGCGGGGAACCGGCGGCCCTTGCCACCCTCATTGAAACCTACGGATCCACTCCCCAGACACCGGAATATTCTGCAATTTTCACAGCTCGGGGCCTCCATTCGGGAACCCTCATTATCACTGGACAAAGCCTTGATCAGGGCCGCTATTAAATCTGGGGTGGTAGTCAGGGAGGTGATGTCTTGACATCCTACACATATTCAGAAGCCCGGCAGAATTTTGCTGAAGTTCTGGACCGGGCGGTGCCGGCCCCGGCGGATGTCCCTGATATAGAGGCCGGATCATGGATTAAATTCCTATGAATACGTTTGATGGATTTTGCGGGGAATGTTATATTCTAAATCAAGGTTTCTTGTTAACAAAAGGAATGCAAAATGACATCCAACCTAAAACATCTTTCCAGGCTCTCTCTCCGGATCATGTTGGCGGCGGTGGGAGCTTCCTTCCTGTTGATGCCTGTTTTTGCCGAGCCTCAATCGGATCTTTCCGGAGAGCTGAAAACCGGAAGGGAAATCTACCTGAAGGCCTGCGCCAGCTGCCACGGTGCCGACGGCAAAGGGCAGCCGCAGAGCCGCGTCGGTTTCGATACGCCCATCCCTGATTTTACCAACTGCGACTTCGCCTCACGCGAGCCGCGGGCCGATTGGGTGGCCATCGCTCACCAAGGGGGGCCTGTGAGAGGGTTTTCCCGGCTGATGCCTGCCTTCGGCGGGGTGCTCAAGGTGGAAGAGCTGGAGCTGACCGTCCGCTACATCAACACCCTTTGTACGAATAAGAACTGGCCGCGGGGAGAGCTGAATTTCCCCCGGGCGCTTTATACAGGAAAGGCATTTCCCGAGGACGAGCTGGTTGTGAGCGTGGCTGCTGATGAAAATTGGAATGAAATAACCAACAAAATCGTTTATGAGCAGAGATTCGGGGCCCGCAACCAGTGGGAAATTGTCTTCCCCTTCGGATGGAACAAGATGCAGGATCCCAATGAGCCGGGCAGCGGGACCGACTGGGGCTCCAACCTCGGAGACATCGCCCTTGCGGTCAAGCGCGCCCTCTATCACAGCGGCGAGCGCGGTTCCATCTTCAGCGGCACGGCTGAATTGATACTGCCCACCGGCGATGAGACCCGGGGCTTCGGAAAAGGCACCTTTGTTTTGGAGCCCTTCCTCACCTACGGCCAGATTCTTCCCTCCGACTTTTTCTTCCAGTCCCAGCTGGGATTGGAGCTTCCCTTTCAAAGTGATAAGGTGGAAAAAGAGGCCTTCCTCCGAATGGCTCTGGGGCGCACATTCACCTCCGGTCCCTGGGGGCGGTCCTGGTCGCCGATGATCGAGCTTCTCACAGCCAGAGAGCTTGCAGGAGGGGCGAAGATTCACTGGGATGTGGTGCCGGAAATTCAGATAACCCTCAATAGGCGCCAGCACATCATGTTCAATTTCGGCGTGCGCATACCCATCAATGACAGGGAAGGGCGGCCTGTGCAGTTTATGGCCTACATACTCTGGGACTGGTTTGACGGGGGATTCTTCGAAGGATGGAGAGAACAATGAAATTAAAGCATATACTTTTGCCGACGCTGGCTGCGCTGCTATTTATCGGAGCCGCGCCTGCTCCTCTCCCTCAGCTATTTGTCACCTCGGACCAGTGCATCTCCTGCCACAACGGTCTGATCTCCCCCAAGGGGGAGGATGTCTCCATCGGAGGAGACTGGCGTTCCTCCATGATGGCCAATGCCTCGCGTGATCCCTACTG
>JAUWTO010000057.1 GCA_030614685.1 Candidatus Aminicenantota bacterium | reverse complement strand
TTCGCAAATTGCTGTGTTAAAAATTGGTCCAGGTTTTGCAGATGTTAGTTTTTACCCAGGACCATTCCCGCCTTCAAGAGTGATTCCCCGTGTTATCAGTTTCCTCTTTTTCTGTTTCTCCCGCCCCATCGCTGCTTCCCTCGATGAGGCGTTGGTCTTGCCGGTATGGTCAAAGGCCCGATCTGGATTGGGGTCTGTTTCATCGCAAAGGATCGCTCCCTTTAGCGAGGTGGAGACCGGAGTCCTTGGGTAAGGTATTTATTTTAAGGAGGTCCTGCTGTGGCTAAAGGGACTATTAAGTGGTTTGACGAACGGAAGGGTTACGGCTTCATCGCCGGGGAAGACGGCAAGGATGTGTTCGTGCATTTCTCTTCCATCAGCATGGCCGGGTTCAAGACCCTCGCCGAAGGTGACGAGGTCACCTTTGATGTCGAGGAAAACGAGCGCGGCCTGGTCGCAAAGAACGTCACTAAAGGGTAGTATTCGCGTCATCACCGATCTGTTTTGATCACAGGGAGAAGTGTGCGCCGCCCCCACCCTGTGTCCATTTGTGCAATTTTCCCTTGACGCATCTCTGTCGAAAGACATATATCTTATCTGTACCTGGCCCGGATCATTCGTAAGTGTAATCCAGGTCAGCTGGACTATTGCTGTGATTCGCTTTTTGTCTTGGAGGTGCCATGTCTGATAAAAGCAACAAGCCGAGCCGCGGCTTCCTAACCCTCGTGGTTGTGTTTGCGCTCCTGGGTTCCCTGGGATATTCGGGAGAGGAGCCACGGGATGCCCTCTTGAAGGACCTTGAGTGGCGCAACATAGGGCCTGCCAACATGGGAGGCCGCATCTCCGATATCCAGGCACTGGACATGGACTATCGGGTCGTGATCGTGGCATCCGCCTCCGGCGGTGTCTGGAAGACCATCAATGCCGGGACCACATGGGAGCCGATCTTTGATCGCTACGGCTCTGGCTCCATAGGCGCCGTGGGGCTGTTCCAGCAGGATCCGGACATCATTTGGGTCGGGACAGGGGAGGCCAATGTCCGCAACAGCGTGGGGTGGGGCGATGGGATCTACAAGTCCACAGATGGGGGAAAGACCTTCACGAACCTGGGTCTGAAAGACACTCACCACATCGCTAAGATCGCCACCCATCCCACGGATCCCGATATCGTTTATGCTGCGGCCCAGGGGCACCTTTGGGGGCCCACCGGCCAGCGGGGGCTCTTCCGCACAGCGGATGGGGGACGGACCTGGGAGCGGCTCTCCGGAGGTCTGCCTGACGATGGCAGGACCGGGTGCACCCACGTCCTGCTGGATCCTCAGAACGCCGACGTGATCTACGCAGCCTTCTGGGAGAGGCTGCGGCGGCCCTACCGCTTCGACAGCGGCGGCCCAAACAGCGGGCTCTTCAAGTCCATGGACGCCGGCCGTACGTGGCAAAAGCTGACGAACGGACTCCCTGAGGGCGATATCGGGAGGATCGGCATCGCCGTTTTTCGTAAGGATCCCCGTATCGTGATGGCCATCATCGAACATGGCTTCCAGCCGCGCCAACGTTCGGAAGACTACGAGGATATGACCAAGCTGGGCACCGGCATCTACCGTTCAGAAGACGGAGGGGAGACCTGGGCCTATCTCAACCGCCATAATGTGCGTCCGTTCTATTACAGCCAGATCTTCATCAATCCCGTTGATGCCGATCGGGTGTATGTCATGGGGACGCGGGCCATGGTTTCCGACGACGGCGGCAAGACCCTTAAAGAGGGCATGCCCGGACTTGCCGGGGATTTTCATGTCATGTGGCTCGATCCGGAAAACCAGAACCGCTACTATGTGGGCAACGACAAAGGGATCTCGATCACGCATGATCACGGCGAACACTACAATTTTTTCGACAACTTCTGCATATCTCAGATCTATAAGATCTCGGCAGATTTTCGCGACCCCTACAGCGTGTATGTAGGCCTGCAGGACAACGGGGTCTGGGGCGGCCCCTCCAACAGCCGGGACATTGTGGGCATCACCAACGATAACTGGTATAAATTCCACAGCGGGGACGGCTTCTTCACGGCCGTCGATCCCATGGATTGGACCACCGTCTATTCCGAGAGCCAGGGAGGCCGGATGCGGCGCAATCATGCTGTGTTCCGGCAGGTGTCCGTCGGAATCACACCCAGTTCACGGAACACGCTCAACTGGAAAGAAGCGATCCCCAAGGCGCCAGATGCCGCCCATCCCTCCCTGCGCATGAACTGGAGCACCCCCTTCATCATATCCCCACACAACCCGAGGACACTGTACTATGGTGCCAATTTCCTGTTTAAGAGCGTCGACCGCGGTGACACCTGGCTGATCATCAGCAAGGACCTGTCCACTAATGATCCGGTCAAGACCAATCGGGAGAGCGGTGGTCTGACACGGGATGTGACCAGCGCCGAGACTCACTGCGCCATCGTGACGCTTTCGGAATCTCCCCTGAAGCCGGGCGTGATCTGGGCCGGGACCGACGACGGCAATGTCCAGCTCACTCAAAATGACGGCGCTTCCTGGACCAACCTGAGGGAGCGGATCCCGGGTGTTCCGGATGGCATCTGGGTGAGCTGCGTGGAGGCATCCGCTCACGACCTCAAGACCTGTTATGTGACATTTGACGGGCACCGCAGTGATGATTTTCGGCCTTTTGTGTTCCGCACACGCGACCTTGGCCAGACCTGGGAGGACATCACCTCCGATCTTCCGGCAGGACACTCTACATATGTCATCCGCGAGGACTTAAAGAACCCGGAGCTCCTGTTCGTAGGGACCGAGTTCACCGCCTTTGTATCCTGGGACGGCGGCAAAGCCTGGAAGCGTCTCGACAATCAGCTGCCGACGGTGGCTGTCCATGATCTGCTCATCCACCCGAGCGGCGACCTCATCGCCGGCACACACGGCCGAGGGGCCTGGATCCTGGACAACATCAAGCCGCTGCAGCAGCTGAACAGCGATGTGCTGCATAAGCCGGCATACCTGTTCGATGGCCCTGCCGCCACCCTGTGGAAGGGAGTCAGCCGGGGCGGTACCCGGGGGCATCAGCTCTTCATCGGCCGGAATCCTCAAACCATGGCCCAAGTGGAACCTCCCAATTCTCCGCCTCAGGTGCAGAACACGGCCGTGGTGGATTTCTATCTCCGGGAACAACCCCGGGAAAAACCCGAGCTGGTCATTACAGATCTGGTCGGGAAGAAGTCTTACACGGCCCGGCCGGATGCGTCCCCCGGGATCAATCGGTTCTTCTGGAACCTGCAGTTTGCTCCCACCAAGTCCCAGCAGAAATCCTATACCAAACGGATGGAGAGCATCTTCGAACAGCTGGAAGAGAGCGTAGCACCGGAAGGGAAAAAGCGGCTGAAAGAGCTGTATGCGGAGTTTCAGGACGCCTCGACGCCGAATGAGTGGAACCGCATCCGTAGAGACCTGATGCGCGAGTTCTCCGCGTACGCTCCCAATTTCCGCTTCTTCGGAATGGAGCTGCGCGGGCCTGCGGCTTCCTCGGGCATCTACCACCTCAAGCTGAAGGTCGACGGCCAGGTTTATGAGGGCTTCCTGCGGGTCCGGGAGGATCCGCTGCTGGAGTCATATCTGAAACACTAGTCTCCTTTCGGGAGCGTGAATCCTGTGAGCTTGCCATGAAGCTTTTGCAAAACCTCAACAACAAACTGATCCGCGTCTTCATCCGGGACTTTCAGCAGACGGACAACAAGAAGGTCCGCGTCCAGTACGGACTTCTGGCCGGTTGGGTCTCGGTGTGTTCCATCCTGGTCCTGTTCGTGATCAAGATGTACCTGGGGATCAAGGCCCAGTCGGTCTCGGTTGTGGGCAACGCCTTTCATCTGCTCTCCCACCTGCTGAATTCCGTGGTCCTTATCATCAGCTTCCATGTTACCACGCGGCCGGCCACAGAGAAGAACCCCTTCGGCCATGGACGCATGGAACACGTGGCCCCCCTCATCATGTCGATCTTTCTGTTCGTCTCCGGCATCCAGTTAGCCGAGACCTCGGTCCACAGGGTCCTGGAACCGCACGGCGTCCATTACTGGCCAGCCCTCATCTGGATACTCCTGGCGACCATCCTGGTCAAACAGATCGTGGCCCAGTTCGTATACGACCTGGGGAAGCGGGTGGATTCCCATGCCATCCTGACCAACGCCCATCACCACCGGATCGAGGCCGTTATGTCTCTGGCTGTGATCGGCGGGCTGGTGGCCGGGCACTACTTCCACCGTCCGGAAATAGATGGTTACCTCGGGCTCATGGTCGCGCTGTGGCTCCTCTACCTCGGTTTTTCCCACGGGAAGGAGGCCCTCGTCCCGCTCCTGGGGAAGGCCCCCAGCCGCGAATTGATCGGCCGGATCCGCAGGACCGTCCGCTCTGTGAAGGGGGTGGAAGGGGTGCACGAGATCATTGTGCATGACTACGGCTCGCTCTACTCACTCTCCGCTCATGTGGAGGTCCCGGAAAAATACGGGCCCGCTGAGATGCATGAGATCACCGAGCACTGCGAGGCCATGCTGCGCAAGGAATACGGCGGAGAGGTGGTGTGCCATACGGATCCTCTGATGGATCAATCGCCCGAGATCCAGGCTGTGGAGGACAAGTTCCGGGCTCAGGTTCAGGGCATGCCGGAATTCCTGAGCTACCATGACTTCCGCGTGATCGCCCATTCGGAACAGAGGATCATCATCGTAGCCGACCTCAATGCGGCCGATGCCGTTCCTGAAGCGGATTTCGAGCGGCTGAGCAAAGAGCTCGAGCAGCGTGTGTGCAGGGCGATCCCGAACGTTGCGTACTGTTCCTTCTACGTGACACCCAAATATGCATATTGAGGGATCGGATCACTGGTGAGAGGTTTCCATAAATCTGATTGATTTGGCACCCGGATGAGGGTGCCTCGATAAAGGAGCTGGACATGAAACGTGCCTCAATTTTAGTACTGTGTACTGTGATGATCCTGTTGGCCGCGGTAGTATCGATGGATGCCGCCGAGCGCCTGATCGGCGCCCGATATCCTGCTGTCTCACCGGATGGGAGCCGGATCGCCTTCTCCTACATGGGAGATCTGTGGATGGTGGCGGCCCGGGGTGGGAAGGCGATGCGGCTGACCGACCATGTGGCCTATGACCGCGAACCGGTCTGGTCCCCGGACGGCCGCTGGCTGGCGTTCACCTCCAATCGCCATGGGAACACCGATGTGTACATCGTCCCGGCCGACGGCGGGACTCCGGTTCAGCTCACATTCCACACCGGATCGGACCTGGCCACGGATTTTTCTTCTGACGGGGAGTGGGTTTATTTCCGGTCCAGCCGCTCCTCTTCCTCCAGCATCTTCAAGATCCCCAGGAGAGGCGGGAATGCCATGCCGGTGCTGGATACCTACTGGAGCTGGCCCCATTATGCACGGATACACCCGGACGGAACGCGTCTGGTCTTTTCCCTGGGAATGGAGAACAACTCCTGGTGGAGGCGTGGTTATAAGGGGAGTAATTCGGCGAAGATCTGGGCCCGGAGCCTCGACGGAGGGGATGCCCGCCAGGTATTTGGAGACGAGTTCAATGCCTTCTGGCCGGACTGGGATTCCGCGGGCGAGCGGATCTACTTCGTCTCGAGCCGAGAGTTGGGCAATAATAATGTCTGGTCTGTCAAGGCAGACGGTTCCGACCTGCAGCCCCTGACCCGTTTCGAGGAGAACGATGTCCTGTGGCTGTCACTGGCCGCGGCTGCACCGGTAGCGGTCTTTGAGCGGGATTTCGGGCTCTGGCTCACCGACCTGAACAGCGGAGAGTCCCGAGCCATCTCCATCGACGCCCCTGCGGAGCCCAAGGGTAACCGGTTCATTTTCCAGGAGAACCGCCCGGTTTCCGAGTACCGAGTGTCTCCCGACGGCAAGAAGGTCGCGGCAGTGGTGCGTGGCGACATCTTTGTCCTGTCCAGCGAGGGCGGGTACGCACGCAACATCACGCGGACGCCATGGCGAGAACGGGACCTGGACTGGGATCCGGACAGCACCAAGCTGGTCTATGTATCGGATGCGGACGCCCGCCCCAACCTCTATCTGATCTCTGCACTGGGAGATGAGAAGCCCCTGCAGATCACGGACAATGACGAGGACGAATTTCAGCCCAAGTATTCCCCGGATGGCAAATGGATCGCCTATTACCGGGGAAAGCGCCAGCTGAGGCTCTACGATCCCCTCAACGAACGTGACACGCTGCTGATCGAGTCCGATTTCGGAGGCCGGAGCGCGGAGGAGCCCGTCTGGTCCTCCGATAACCGATACCTGGCTCTCGTGGTCGAAAGAGGCACCAATATGGACATCTTTGCCCTGGATATCCAAAGCAAGGAGAAGATCCGTTTGACCAACACGGCCTACGATGAGGGCAGCCCCCTGTGGTCCCCGGACGGGAAGTTCCTCGTCTTCGCATCCAACCGGTTCGGCCACAGTTTCCCAGAGTTCACGGGCAAGTATGACCTGTACCGGGTCTTCCTGGAGGCCAGGAAGCCCGAGTTTCCGGAGGACGAATTCGATAAATTATTCGCCGAGGAAAAAGAGGACAAGCCTGATAAAAAAGAACCTGAGAAGAAGGAGCCGGAAAAACCCGAGATCGCGATCGACATGCAGGACATCGACCTCCAGACCGAACGGATCGCCAATACGCGCGGCGACGAGACCGAATATGTGTTTTCGCCGGCCGATCCCAAGACCATTATCTTCACCTCCAACCTGGACGGCCGCAGCCACCTCTGGAAGACCAGCCTGGAAAAGAAAAAGATGGGCCAATACGAGCCCTTCATGCCCCAGGTCCGGAATCCCCGGAACCTGCAGGTGGACGCCAAAAACCAGTACCTCTACTACCTGAGTTCGGGCCGGATCGGCCGGATCGAACTCAAGCGCAGCCAGACCGCCTCCGTGTCCTTCAACACGAAGATCCGCGTGGACAAGGTAGCGGATTATGAGCAGATGCTGGGAGAGCTCTATTACACGCTGCAGCACTATTATTATGATGAGAACCTGCATCAGGTGGATTGGACAGGACTGTACCAGCATTTCCGTCCCGTCCTCCAGCAGGTCCGGGAAGACCCGGACTTCTACGATTACGCCAACATGATGATCGGCCATCTCAATTCCTCGCACACGGGGATCCGAGCCCCCAGGGGGACACAGGCCCCGGAGCCCAGCGCCCATGTGGGTGCCGACTGGGAGTTCGGCGAAGACGCTGTCCGGCTGAAGCGGATCGTGAAGGACGGTCCCCTCTATGCTGAGCGTGACAAGCTGTCACCGGGAGATACCCTGGTAGCAGTGAACGGACAGCCGGTAATGGCGTCAGAGAACCTCTGGAAACGATTCAATGGCCAGGTCGGCAAACGATTGAAGTTAACCTTCAAGAAACAGGCCGAAGGCGATGAAGTCACGGTCGCGGTCAAGCCCGTCTCGGCCGGGGCGGAAAATCGGCTCTTCTTGGAGGAGTGGATCGACGGCCGCCGGGCCTATGTCAAGGGAAAGACCGGGGACAGCGTCGCCTTCCTGTACATGCGGGCCATGGGACGCGGCGACCTGGAGCGGTTCCTTTTGGAACTCGAACGGGATGCCGTGCCCAGGAAGGGTCTCATCCTGGACCTGCGCAGCAACTTCGGCGGCAATGTCCACGACCGGGTGCTCACCGCCCTGACCAAGCCGGTGTACGCCAAGTGGCAGGTCCGGGGACTCACAGAGAGCAATCAGTCCACGTTCGGATTCGCGGACAAGCCGGTCGTGCTTCTCACCAACGAGGTCACCCTCAGTGACGGCGAGATGACAGCCAGCGGATTCAAGGCCCTGAAACGGGGGACCATCGTCGGGAACACCACCTACGGCTGGCTGATCTTCACCACCAGTGTCCGGCTGATGAACGGGGGATCTTTCCGGCTGCCGTTCTGGGGATGCTACACCCTGGAGGGGGAGGACCTGGAAACCAGCGGAGGCGTGAAGCCGGACATCCTGGTCATCAACGACTTGAACCACGACCTGCGCGGCGAGGACCCCCAGCTCGAAAAGGCCATCGAGGTCATTCTTCAGAAAATAAAATAGCCCGGAATTACCGGAAGGTCATTAATATATCGTTATAAGGGGGAGACCCCCGACTAAATCTAATAAAATAAGGAAGGGCCATGCCAAATGAACAAGAGGCTCACATCTATCCTAATGTCCAGAAAAGCCTGGACAGCCTGGACGAATCTATTCGATTGTTCGAGAATTTTCTGCGCGAAGACATGGCCGCCTCGTCGGGTGATTACTACCGGGCCCGCAACCTGGCAAAAGCGGGAGAAGCCGCCTTCCAGGAAGCGCTGAAGAACGCCAAGAAGCTGATGGGGCCCCTGCCCCAGTATGCCTCAGAGGAGTTCAGGGCATGGCGCGCTGAGTTCCTGGAGAGAAACAAGATCCTGGCGCACTGCCAGGACTTGGAGGCCTGCCAACTGGAGTTTAAGCAGGACCCGTTCCTCATCAGTATCATGAGCGAGGAAGAAATTTTCGCTCTCTTGAACCTGCACTTTCATTCTCAGCAGGAGGGCAACCGCAAGCTTGCCAACCTCAAGGCGAGAGTGGTCTTGGACAAACTGAGCGAAATGCTGATCCATGTCAAAGAGCTCCAGAAGCAGGCGCTCATCAAGCAACAGGGCCTCTAGGCATCCAGCCGATTCTGGCCGCGCTGAAAAATCACCAGCAGCTGCCCCTATCCGATGTTTTAATTTGCCTGACTTATCCTTGCATAAAATATAGAGTCCCGCTATGATAAATCCTCCGCCAGGAAGACAGCCGCGACTTGGATGGTCGATGCACATCACACTATCTAAAAACATCAGTTATTGTTTTGGTGTCAAACGCACATTGACTCTGGTGCAGGAGCTGCTCCAGGAGAATCCGGGTAAAACCTATTACATGTTGGGAGAGATCGTACACAACGAGTATGTCATCAATGACCTCAAGAATCAGGGACTGCGGATCGTCCGTGAGCTGGACAGCATTCAGAACGGATCGAGCGTCATCATTCAGAGCCATGGTGCTCCGAAAAAGCTGATCGATGACTTGAAGCAAAGGGGCCTGGATGTCATCGACGCTACCTGCCCGATGGTCACGGTCATCCATAAGAAGATCGTCCGACTGGTCCAGGAGGGGTATTTCCCGGTCATCATTGGTAAGCAGGGACACGACGAGGTGCGGGGGATCGCGGGGCAGGTGCTTGGGGCGCTCATCGTGCGCTCTCCGGGGGAGATCACTGCCGAGAAGTTTGTGGGCATCGCAAAGGTCGGCATTGTTGTCCAGTCCACTTTTATCCGGGCCCAGGCCCTCGCCATCGTGGAGAAGATCAAGAGCATTGTGCCCGAGGTGAAGTTCATTGATACCATCTGCCGCCCCACCACGGAACGCCAGGAAGAGGTGGAAAATATACCCGACGATTTCGATTACATCCTGATCATCGGATCCCGGACCAGCGCGAACACGCGCCACCTCTTCAAGCTGGCGAGCGGCAAAGAGGCCACGGTCCACCTGGTCGATGATCCGGAGACCGTTCGCGACCTGGATATCCCTCCCCATTCCCATGTCTTTGTGGCCTCAGGTGCATCGACCCCCCTCTATCTGATAGAGAAAGTCGTTGCCCTCCTGGAACACAAAAAGATCTCGGAGACCGGAGAGAAATCGGGATGACGGAAAGGGTAGGGAGAACCATGGACTATTTTGACCGCTGTAAAGAGAAACTCGGCGATTATATAGATGACTTTTTGGGCTCGAAAGAGGCGGAGTTCTCCAGGATCAACACCTGGGGGCTCGATGTGCTGAAAAAGCTTCAGCCTTTTGTCAACAACGGTAAGATGCTTCGGGGGGGGCTGGTGATGCTGGGCTACGAGATGTGCGGCAAGCGGATCTCACGGACAGCCCTGCGTGCTGCGGCCACCGTAGAATTCATCCAGGCCGCCCTCCTCATCCATGACGATATCATCGACCGTGATCCCCTGCGCCGCGGGACCCCCTCGGTACATTATCAGTACACGCGAAAGGGGAAACGATCCGGCATCTCAGAACCTGAACACTATGGCGAGGGGATGGGGATCTGTGCCGGGGATATAGGTTTTTTCCTGGCCTTCGAACTCCTCTCTGGCTTGAAGGTCAAGAGCGATATCCGGGACTCTGTGACGGAGATGTGGTCCAAGGAGTTATGTTATGTGGGGCTGGCCCAGATGCAGGACCTGCATCTGGGCACTTCCGGGACCCGCGCCTCGGCGCAGGGGATCCTCGACCTCTATCGCTACAAGACGGCCCGCTATTCCTTTTCGCTCCCCTTGATGACCGGATGTGAACTGGGAGGCGGCAGCCCCGCTATGCGCCGCGGCCTGGAGGTATTTGGAGAGCATATGGGCCTGCTCTTCCAGCTCAAAGACGATGAACTGGGTCTCTTCGGCAATCCTTCTGAGCTGGGGAAACCTGTTGGCTCGGACATCCGTGAGAACAAGAAGACCCTGTATAGATGGCACCTGTTCAGGGAGGCCGGTCCTCGGGAAAAGACGAGGTTGGGCCGGATTTTCGGGTGTGCCGAGGTCGACCAGAAGATGGTGGAAGAGGTGAGAGGCCTGGTGGACCGGTACAGGATCCGGGATAGGGTGCAGGAGCAGGTCCGGCAGATCCGTCATCCTGCGGAGAGGGCCATAGCCGTCCTCAAGATCCAGGAACGCCATCGCCGCATTCTTTCAGAACTTCTGGAGTTCAATTCCCGGCGAACGAAATGATCCTGGAAGGTTTTATTCGTGCGGGCCTAAAGAATGACCTCGAGCACGAACATGTGACACTGGTTGCGCGTCGTCTGAGACGGGAGCCCTGGTCCGGTCGGCAGTTCGAGCTTGGCGAGTCCCAGGGAAAATCGATAACCGAAGACGAACCGAGTGTCCACGCTGTTCACATCCATCCCCAGGCCGAAGATCAAGCCGTAATCTATGCTCTGCAAGCCGGTGATACCCTCTGTTGATTCGCCCAGATACGTGTTTTTGACTGTGTAGCTGTCGTTGGCCAGGAGAGAAAGATAGGGGCCGGTAACCAAGTGAGTCCCCAGCAGTTCCCGATCCCCTTTAATATACGCCTTCAGAAGCACGGGGATCTCGATGTAGCCCATGCTGTACGTGACCCTTATAGGCCCGATGGGCAGCCCGTCCACGTTGATGTTTTGTCTGGATCCTTTCCGAATGTAATAGATCTCAGGCTGGAGATGGAAGCGCCGGCTCAGCCGCCACGAGGCCAGGACCCCGAGCGAGAATGTGGTCTTGTTCTCGATGACGGTCGAGTATCCAGAGTCTGAGAGACCTTCCGAATCCCAGTTCCGAGTTATGTTCATCGATCCTTTCAGGCCGAAACGGACATTGGTTTCTTTTGCCTGAAGCCCCAGGCTCAGGAACAGCAGTCCAACGACACATGCCGCGATCGATGCTCTCTTCATTTTTCGATACTGTGCGGGAGATTCCTCATCCTACAGCCTATCAAAAAGGGATCCCATTTTCAATTTTCAGCGTTTTGGTTTCCACGGGAAGGTGAAGCGGAAGGAGCCGGAGGCGAGTTCGTACAGGGTGCGGTCCCCATTCTGCCGGAGGTATGTCACGCCCTCGCTCTCTGCGGCCGGTGCGCCGCCCTCCTCGATCCGGTCCTTCTCGGCGCAGGGGACGTGCAGGACGGCACTCGTGTTCGCTGGCACGGTAACCTCCAGTGTCATGCCCCCGTTCTCCGATGCCCAGCCGCTCTTGATCAGGCCGTGGAGGGAGTCGTATTCAGCCTTGGCCGAGGTAAGGCCGCTGCCGGGAAAAGGCCGGATCCGGAAGCGCGTGTAGCCCGGGATGTCCGGATCCAGGTCGATGCCTGCCACGTAGCGGTAGAGCCATTCGCCCACGGCCCCGAAGGCATAGTGATTGAAGGAGTTCATACCCGGATCCTGGAACCCCTTTTCCTCTGTCCAGCCGTCCCACCGCTCCCAGATGCTCGTGGCTCCCTGCCGGATGCTGTAGCCCCAGGATGGGAAGGTGTCGTTGAGGAGGAGCCCGTAGGCCGTTTCTGTGTGCCCTGCTTCGGTCAGCACGGGATTAAGGAAACCGCAGCCCACAAATCCCGTGGACAGATGCCCCCCGCGTCCCGCAATGTCCGCAGCTAGATGGCCGGCTGCTGCGTCTCTCAGCTCCGGGGGCAATAGGTTCATGGCCAGGGCGAGGAGATATCCTGTCTGAGTCTCTCCTTTGAGCCTGCCGTCCTCCTCCACATATTCGGCCTGGAACACGCCGCGGATCTTCTGGAAGAGGTCTGCATATACGGCGGCCTTCTCATCCTGACCCAGGACTGAAGCCATCCGGGACATAAGATGCGCGTCATGGGCCCAGTAGGCTGTGGCCAGCAGGTCTTTGGGCGTGTCGGCCCGGATGGACAGCCAGTCTCCGTAGTTGTTGCCCACTCCCTGAGTCCGTATGAAATCCGGATTCATATCCCGCAGATAGTCCATCCAGCGCTCCATAGCGTCCCAGTGTCTCTCGATGACCCGGGTGTCGCCGTATACGCGGTAGAGAGTCCAGGGGATGATGACGCCCGCATCCCCCCAGGCGGGCGCCCCTTCGAACCGCATCAGGTTCTCATCATTGAGGCGGGGGGCAAAGTCCGGGAACGCACCGGCCTCGGATTGGGCGTCCTCGACATCCCGCATAAACTTCAGGAAAAATGCCGCCGTGTCCTGGTTGTAGCTTCCCGTACGGATGAAGATCTGGGCGTCTCCCATCCACCCCAGCCGTTCGTCGCGCTGGGGGCAGTCGGTCGGTATGCTCAGGTAGTTGCCGCGCTGGCTCCAGAACAGGTTGGAAAAAAGCCTGGTGACCATAGGTTGAGAGCAG
>JAUWTO010000220.1 GCA_030614685.1 Candidatus Aminicenantota bacterium | reverse complement strand
GGCATCGAGGATTGGAACGACGCCGTCTATTCGTTCTGCGTGCCCAGCATCGCCAACCTCTACCTGCGCTGGTGGGATCCGTTGGAGCCGGGCAGGAACCGGGCGCCGGGCGCGCCCGCCTATACCGGAGAGTTCCTGGACGGGTTGGGCAACATGGTCACCTTAACAGCTGTGGCCAACCCCTCGCAGGAACGCAACGGGGGAAACAAGCTCACCACACGGGCGGCCGGTTTCGGCCTGATCCGCTTCCACAAGAAGACCAGGGAGATCACTTTTGAGTGCTGGCCCCGCAATGTCGACGTCACGGTCCCCGGCACGAAACAGTATCCGGGATGGCCCGTTACCATCCAGCAGCAGGACAACTACGGCCGGGCGGCGAAAGGATTCCTCCCCGAGCTGGAGGTCAGGGGACTGACCGATCCCATCGTCCAGGTCCTCGAAGAAGCGAGCGGCGAGGTCGTCTACACCCTGCGTATCAAAGGCACACGGTTCCGGCCCAAGGTCTTCCGGGAAGGGATGTATACGATAAAGGTGGGAGACGGGGGCAGGTTTCAGATCAGGGAGCACGTAAGATCGGCGAGCCCATCCAGCCTGACATTACCCGCCCTGGTGTTCGATTTCAGCACTTCTGCTGTTCAGGTCGGGAATCGTCGAAGATCAGGCTCTCGCGGTGGACCCGGACCTTGAATCCCACGACCGTCTGGCAGGCCTCTTCCAAGCCTCCGAGGACATCCGCGGCATAGAACGTCTTTTTCCGGCTGCCGTTCTTGCGTACGGTGAAGAGAAAACCGTTGTCAATGGTGTTGACCTGAATGCTGAAGGGATCCATTTGTGCCTCCACTATCTACATTCTAGGTCGCGGAAGCGCAAAAACAATCACCCCTAGGGGTGATATTTGAGATATTTTCGGAAATTTCATAGTAAAATAAAGGGCACATCATGACACATCAGGACGAGCTGGAGAGGATCTACAGCACCAAGGCCCCGAAGGACATCCCCTGGAACCGGGAGGGTCCGCCCCATGCCCTGATCGAAGCGATCGAGAGGCACAAGATCAGACCCTGCAAGGCCATCGACTTGGGATGCGGAACAGGAAATTATGCCCTGCATCTCGCCGGTCGGGGTTTTAATCTTACGGGCATTGACTTCGCCTCCTCTGCCATCGAGGCGGCTAGAACAAAAGCCGAGGCAGTTGGGATCCGCTGCCGTTTTCTTGTCGCAGATCTACTCGGAAGCTTGAGCGAGATCACAGACACCTACGACTTTGCCTATGACTGGCACCTGCTGCATCACGTGTACCCGGAACAGAGACATACATATGTGAAAAACGTGGCCCGAATCCTCAATCCACGGGGACGCTACCTTTCAGTATGTTTCAGTGAAAAAAACCCGAATTTTGGAGGATCGGGCAAATATAGAACAACCTCGCTGGACACGAAGCTCTACTTTTCCTCAGAGGACGAAATGAGGGAGCTGTTCGAGCCATGTTTTGATGTGGAGGAACTGAGAACGATCGAGACAGAGGGAAAACACACGCCCCACCTGTCGGTATATGCGTTCATGCGGAGGCGCTGACCGCTCTCCTAAAACCGGATCCTCTGGCAGTTTGTGTAAAATTGCACTATGATTTTCAATGAGTATGCCTGAAATACCGAAAAGGGAAAAATGGGAAGCTGTTGAAACCGGAGTATGCGTCATGAGTAACAATCGGGTAATCGCTTTAGTCCTGCTATTTTTGACATTCATCACCCTCTCCTGCGGCGGAAAACCAGAGGCTGACCTGGTTCTCTTCAACGGCAAGGTCGCGACCGTCGACAACGATTTCTCGATCCAGCAAGCCGTGGCGATCAAAGGGGATCGGATCATCTTTGTGGGCAGCAAAGATGGAGTGGCCGCGCATATCGGCATGGGAACTGAGGTTATCGAACTCGATGGAAAGCTGGTGCTGCCGGGACTGATCGATGGGCATGCGCACATGCATAACCTTGGCGAAGAGCTCATGAACCTGGACATCTATGGGGCCACAAGCTTTCAGCAGATCGTCGATAAAGTGGCCGAAAGAGCAAAGGCTGCAAGACCCGGAGAATGGATCATCGGAGGCCGCTGGGATCAGAACAACTGGGAAGAGAAGACCTTTCCCGAACATGACGCTCTCAGTGAGGTCTCCCCAAACAATCCGGTGTTCCTGCGCCGGGTCGATGGGAATTCCGCTTTCGTCAACCAGAAGGCCCTCGATATCGCCGGCATCACCATAGACACACCCGATCCTTTCGGCGGAGTGATACACCGCAAAGCCAATGGCGAGCCCTCAGGAATCCTGATCAACAAGGCCATGAACCTGGTTAAGGACAAATTCCCATCAGAAACGGAAGCCGAATACAGTAAGAAACTGCTAAAAGCAGTGGAGAGCTGCCTTGCGAAGGGGCTTACCGGGTGGCATGAGGCCGGTGTGAGTCCCTGGGAGATCGGTATCTACAAAAAGCTGATCGACGAAGGCAGGCTGCCCATGCGGGCCTATGTGATGCTGGGCGAACAGGAAGCGGCTCTCCTGGAAGGCAGCGTCGAGGAGATCGCGGAATATTTCAGGAAGCAGCGGATCGAAAGCTACGGCAGCGCCATGCTCTCCGTCCGGAGCATCAAGATCTTCTTCGACGGTGCCCTTGGATCACGAGGCGCTGCCTTTTTTGAGCCCTATGCGGACGATCCGGAGAACAGCGGCCTCCTGAGGGTCACACCTGAGTACATCACCAAGATCTCACAGGCGGCCTTGAGGGCTGACATGGGGGTCAACACACACTGCATCGGCATCCGCGGGAATCGGTTGTGCCTTGATGCATATGAAAAGGCCTTCCAGGAATTTCCCAAAGCAGACCACCGTTTCAGGATCGAACATTCTCAGTTCGTCAGAGACGAAGACATAGCCAAGTTCGCAGCTCTGGGCGTAATCCCGGCCATGCAGCCCACCCACTGCACCTCGGATATGCGCATGGTTCCCGCTCGGGTCGGAATGGAACGGGCCAAAGGGTCGTATGCATGGCGTTCCTTCCTGGACGCGGATATGGTCATCCCCTGCGGGTCTGACTTCCCGGTGGAGTCTAACGATCCCATGCTGGGCATCTATGCCGCGGTCACGCGACAGGACCCCTCTGGAAACCCCGAGGGCGGCTGGTTCCCAGAACAGCGGATGACCATCGAGGAAGCCATAAAAGGTTTTACAATCTGGGCAGCCTACGGCGCCTTTCAGGAGGATGTCCTCGGCTCCATCGAAGTCGGCAAACTGGCGGATCTTACCGTACTGGACAAAGATATTCTGACTGTTGAACCCAAAGAATTTCTGACGACAAAGGCTGTGTATACGATCGTGGGCGGGGAGATAAGGTACAGCCGAAAATAGCCGCCGCAGTCAAACGGTTAGAGCGCTCCGAAGTCCAATCCGCGATCTGGGAGGCAGCAGCGCAGGCGTTAAAGGTCATTCATCAAAAAAGACCGGTTGGGTGAGGGCCAGGTTTCCGTTCGTGTCCTCGATCTTAGCCCTCACATACAGCAGGCCTCGGCTCTTCTTGAAAACAGGATTCAGTGAGTCACTCCGGGCCATGACCCGCCCTCCCTCACCGATAAATGAGGTTGTGTAGCGCGTTTCTCCATCAGGGTGGATGCGTATTTTCACGGCGGACTTCGTGACCTTATAATTATCCAGGACCACACCCGTGCTGACATAGAAGTCCCCGTTTTCCAGGGCTTCCAGGATGGAAGACTCGGAAAGTTCCGGAGCCTGGACCATGACCCAGGATTTCCCGGGATAGGTGGCGATCTTGTGCGTATCGTCGGTTCCGATCCCATAGATCAGCTTGCCGGCTGAAAGGGCGCGATCCCACATCTCTTCGGTGCTGGGCCGCGAGTCATCCCCCTGGTTGTTGACGGCGGGGTGGGCATTGAGGACTTCAAAAAGAACACAGTTTCTGATCCCGATCAATTCCTCCGCGCCGAACGCCCATGTGAAATTGGGATGGGCCAGGACAGGGACCGCACCTGCCTGCCGGATGGCCGTGACATTATTCTGGAG
>JAUWTO010000035.1 GCA_030614685.1 Candidatus Aminicenantota bacterium | reverse complement strand
GCAGACAAAGAAAGGATCGCCTGCATCAACATATTTCCCCCCCGTTTTTGCGGGGACTCGTCCAGCTTCCCCATGGGCTCAAACAGAGAAAGACTGGCCTGCATCAGCTTTGCAGGATTTGCTCTTCAAGCCTCTGTTTTCGCTGGGGACCCACTCAACCGCCTCATGGACAGAGGACGGTTCGCTTGGGTTGTTTCCCCCGGAATGTTCTCATAAATGACTGTGTCTGCCGGGGATCCCTGTGGCGGTTGCTTCTTCGCAGGGGTCTGTGATATAAACATTTTCTCTGCACAGCCATGGGCTTGAGACAAAACAAACATCCCGAATGCTCCTGCTGTCCTGCCTGTTGGGAGCCGGCGGCGATCTTTCGAAACGGGAGGAATCCAATGATACGAAAACCTTACCTGCGGCTTGTCTTGCTGGCGCTCTTGGTGCTGTCTGCGGGCTTGACATCGGGTGCCTTGGGGGCCGGAGAAAAGGCCCTGACCTACCAGGATATCATGCGCTTCCGGCAGATCCAGACTCCGGTGATTTCGCAAGACGGCCTGTGGGTGGCCTATGCCCTCCGGCCTGATCGGGGAGATGGAGAGGTGATCGTCAGACATGTCAAAGACGGCACACAGTACTCCATCGCCCGAGGTTCACGGCCCACCTTTGCCAAGGATGCGGGCTGGGCCGCCACGATCGTCAGACCCGGGGCCTTGGAGACGGCCATGGCGAAAAAGGATAAACCCAAGCAGGGATTGACCCTCCTGAACTTGAGCTCGGGCGAGATCCAGGAGTTTGCCAAAGTGAAGACCTTTGCGTTCTCGGATGATTCGCGCTGGCTGGCTTTCCATCACCTGAAAGCCGACGATAAAAAACCGGCCGATAAGCCGTCTGCCCCCAAAAAACAGGGGGAGGAGCAGGAAGAAAAGAAGCCCACACCCAAGGTCGTGGGCACCATCCTGATCCTCATCGATCTGACCAACGGCGAGGAGATCCAGATCCCGCATGTACTGCATTACAGTTTTGACAGCTCGTCCCGCTTTCTGGCATTTGTGGTCGCGGATCCGGACGGCCAGAACAACGGCCTCTATCACATCCGCTTGAGCGAGGAAGGCTGGTCCCGGAATACCCTGCTCCAGAAAGAGATGACGCACATCTCCCAGCTCACCTGGTCGAAGACGGGAAGCCGGCTGGCGTTTGTGGCGGCCACCCTGCCTCTCGACGGCCCTGCTGATCAGGACGCCTCAATCTGGATCTGGGACGGTGCGGCCGACAAACTGGCGCAGGCAGTCTTCGACAATCACGCCCCCGAGGGCTGGTATCTGCCGGAAAAGAACCGCCTGAGCTGGAGCAAAGACGGCCGGCGGCTGTTTTTCGGGTTCAAACCCGCCGCTCTGAGGGAAAAAGCCAAGCAGCCGGAGAAGGAGGTTGCGGAGGAAGAAGATCTCCTGGACGTGGACCTGATCCTCTCTCAACGTGGAGTGGATGTCTGGCATTGGAACGATTCATTCATAAATTCCCAGCAGAAGGTCATGTGGCGCCGGGTCCAGGATAGAACCTATCCTGCGGTGTACCATACGGATTCCCGGCGGATCGTAGCTCTTGCGGATGAGGACATGCCCCGGGTCCAACCCAATGAGAATCCGGATGTGGCCCTCGGCTTCCTGGATGCACCCTACCGCAAGATGGTTACCTGGTACGGAGGCGTCAATGATCTCTACCTGGTCGATCTGAAAAAAGGGACACGCATCAAGGTCGCCGCTGAGCTCGAGGACCGCAGCTCGCTCTCTCCCGGGGGCCGTTATGTGGTTTTTTATCAGGACCAACACTGGCACCTGTATGACCGGCGTGGCAAAAAGACCCGATCCCTCACGGAAGATATGGGGGTTCCATTCAATAACGAGGATCATGACTACCCCTCCAGTGTGCCCTCCTATGGAACGGTCGGCTGGCTGCAGGACGACAGTGCTGTCCTGATCTATGATAAATATGATATCTGGCGCTTCCCTACGAGGGGAGGTGAAGCGGTCAATATCACCGGGGGCAGCGGCCGCCGGGAGGATTACACGTTCCGTGTCCTCCAAACGGATTCTGAAAAGGAATATTTCAGCGCCGGCGAGAAGCTCCTGCTTTCCGCCTACCACAACCACGAAAAGCACTGGGGGTTTTACTCCGGTTCTATCGGAGGAGGGGATCTGATTCCGCTTCTGGAAGAGAAGAAAAAGTTCCGCTTCCTGGCCAAGGCCGAGGGGGCCGATACCCTTATCTACACCCGGGAGAGCTATGCGGAGTTCCCGGATCTCTGGGTGAGCGACTCCGCGTTCTCCTCCCCGCAGAAAGTTTCGGACGCCAATCCCCAGATGGCGGAGTTTGCCTGGGGGAGCGCTGAGCTGGTGGAGTGGGAGAGTGTGGATGGGATCCCGCTGCAGGGTGTCCTGATTAAACCCGGGAACTACGAGCCCGGCAAGAGATATCCTGTGATTGTCTACTATTACCGTTTCTTCTCCCAGCGGATCTACGAGTTCAATCAGACCGTCATCAACCACAGGCCGAATTTCCCCTTCTATGCCAGCAACGGCTACGCAGTCTTTCTCCCGGACATCCGCTTTGCCGTGGGACTCCCCGGGTTCTCCGCCACCAAATGTCTGGTGCCGGGTGTGCAGAAGCTGGTCGACATGGGCATCGCCGATCCCGGCGCCATCGGGCTGCACGGACACTCCTGGAGCGGCTATCAGACCGCATTCGTGATCACCCAGACCGATATTTTCAAGTGTGCTGTGGCCGGCGCGCCGGTCTCCAACATGACCAGCGCTTACAGCGGGATCCGCTGGGCTTCCGGCATGGCCCGCCAGTTCCAGTACGAGCAGTCGCAGAGCCGGATCGGTGCTTCGCTGTGGGAAAGGCGGGATCTCTACATCGACAACTCGCCCGTCTTTTTTGCCGACCGCATCAACACACCCCTGCTGATCATCCACGGTGACGAAGACGGAGCCGTTCCCTGGTACCAGGCGATCGAGCTCTATCTGGCCATGCGCCGCCTGGGAAAGGACTGCATTTTCCTGCAGTACCGGGGGGAACCCCATCACCCGCAGAAGTATCCCAACAAGCTCGACTGGTTCAAGAAGATGAAGGAGTATTTTGATTTCTATCTCAAGGGCGAGCCCGGGCCGGATTGGATCACCAAAGGGGTGGGGTATAGAGGAAAGTAGGTAGGGAGAGGAGGAGAAGTGAGAAGAATCAGTCGTTGTTTGTGCGTTTGTGGAGCGGCCTTTATGCTGGCCGGGGCCCTGCCGGCCCAGATGCCGTCACCTGAGGATTTTCTGGGTTTTGCGCCCGGTGCTGACCGCAAGCTGGCGGACATGGATCAGATCATCGAGTATTTCCGGAAGCTCGACCAGGGCAGCGTCCGTGTCGCTGTCGAGGAAGTGGGTAAGACCACCCTGGGCAATCCCTTTATCGTGGCCGTCATCACGTCCGAGGCGAATCACCGGGATCTCGAGAAATACAGCAGGATCCAGCAGAGACTGGCCGATCCGCGCGGCCTGAGCCAGGAAGAGACGGAGCGTTTGATCCGGGATGGTCGGGCTATCGTGATGATCAACTGCTCGATCCATGCTACCGAAGTCGGGGCCAGCCAGATGGCCATGCAGCTGGCCTATGACTTGGCCTCCCGGGACGACCCGAACATACGCCGGATCCTGGATAATGTCATCCTTCTCCTGACCCCCATGCACAATCCGGACGGGATCGAGATGGTGGTGGACTGGTACCGGGAGCACCTGGGTACCGAGTTTGAAGGGAGCCGCATGCCCTGGCTCTACCACAAATATGTGGGACACGACAACAACCGGGACTGGTTCATGTTCACCCAGGTGGAAACCCGGCTCACCATCAAGGTGCACAACACCTGGCATCCCCATGTCATCGTGGACATGCACCAGATGGGGAGCAACGGAGCCAGGCTTTTTGTCCCCCCCTTTGTCGATCCCTACGAGCCCAACATCGATCCCATCCTGCGCCAGCAGGTGGCCATGATGGGGACCTTTATCGCCACGGAGCTCACAGCCCAGGGCAAGGCCGGGGTCATGCACAGCACCGGTTTTGACGCCTGGACCCCTGCGCGTGCCTATCATCACTATCACGGCGGGATCCGGATTCTGACCGAGGCGGCCAGCGTTAGGATCGCAACCCCCATCACGGTGACCCCCGACCGCCTGAGGGCCAATGTCAAAGAGGAATCGGTCCGCATGCCCCTGCCCTGGAAGGGCGGCAGATGGTCTCTGGGCGATATCGTGGCCTATGATTATGCTGCGGCCCTGGCGGCCCTGACCAATGCGGCCGGGCTGCGCGAGACCTGGGTACGCAACTATTCCCGTATCTTTGTCAAGGCGGTCAATCGGACAGGCCCTCCTTATGCGTATGTGATCCCCAAGGAACAGCGGGACCTGGCGACCGCTATCAAGATGCTGAACATCCTGAAATTTGGGGGTGTGGAAGTGCATCAGGCCGAAGCCGAATTTACGGCTGACGGCCATGCCTACTCCGCCGGCTCCTACCTGGTCTTTATGGCTCAACCTTTCGGCGGCTTTGCCAAAACCCTGCTCGAGCAGCAGGTCTATCCCGAGATCCGGGAGACGCCCGGCGGCCCCTTGAAGACCCCCTATGACGTTGTCGGCCACACGCTTCCGCTCCTTATGGGAGTGAATGCCGTCAAGGTGGACAAGGTGTTTCAGGCAGACACGCGCCTGCTCCCGTCTATCCCCAAGCCCCGGGGGCAGGTGACGCCCGGGGAGGGGGCCAATGGGTATGCCTGGGGGCACGCCTCCAACGATGACATCGTGGCGCTTAACCGGCTTCTGAAGTCGGGGAAGACCATCCATTGGAGCGCCGGGGAGTTCGAGGCGGCCGGCCGCACCTTTCCAGCCGGGACCATGCTGGTGGACCATGCACCCGGCCTGTTGACGGAATTGAACGCTGTCATCCAGGATCTGCACGTTGACTTCACCGCCCTCCCCGCCGAGCCCGGCGTTCCCGTCTACAGGATCAATCCGCCCCGGTTGGGTGTATACATGAGCTGGACCGCATCCATGGACGAGGGTTGGACACGTTTTGTCCTGGAACAGTTCGAGTTCCCTTATGAGAGGATCACCAACAGCGAGATCCGGAAGGGCGGTTTGGGAAAAGATTTCGATGTGATCCTTTTTCCCGATATGGCGAACAGTACGATCGTGAACGGCCTCCCCGAGGGTTCCTTGCCGGAGAAGTACACGGGGGGCCTTGGCGAGGTGGGAGTCAAAAACATCCGGTCCTTCATCCAGGGCGGCGGTGCCCTCGTCACGCTTAACTCCGCTGCGGAGTTCGCGCTCAAGAGCCTGAATCTGGGGGTGGAGAACGTGGCCGCCGGCAAGCGGCGCCAGGAGTTTTTCATCCCGGGGTCCCTGCTCCGTGTCATCCCCGACACGACCCATCCCATCGCCTTCGGCTATGACCGGGACACCACCATCTTTTTCCGGCGAAGCCCGGTGTTTTCTGCTGGGGAGGGATACAGCGTGCTCCGTTATCCGGCCCATACCCTGGAGAGCGGTTGGGTCACGGGGGAAGAACTCCTCTTCAACCGGAGCGCCCTGCTGGATGTGCCTTTCGGCAAGGGACGGGTGACCCTCATCGGATTCCCGGCCCAGTACCGTTCCCAGTCCCACGGATCGTTCCGCTACCTTTTCAATGCCATCTTCTACGGCGCCGCATCACAGGACTAGGCCGGGGAGGGCGGAAAAATTTAAGATTGACAATTTGAGGGCCAGGGCCGACAATTGGGTTGGAAAAGGAGGCCCTATGAATACACACAGAACCGTCATCCTGTCTTTGGCCTTGCTGCTGATCCTCAGCCTCCCGGGGCTGGTGTCCGCGCAGCAGGATCAAGCCCGTGTCTATTTTCACCTGTTCGGCGGCCTGAGCCGGGTCTTTGAATACGGCTGCGACTGCGATTATGAGGAGGGAGTCAACGACTTTCCCCTGACACCTTCCCACACCACTTCGACATTCGGTGCGGGCTTCGGATATCTGTTGGGGAAGGGCTTCGGCATGGAGCTGGACGCCCGCTATTTTGGCAGCACAGAGGTCACCCTCACCGATCCCTCAGATCAAGACACCGTCAAGATCAATTCCGCCAAGCACTACGCCCTGACCCTCAACCTCCTGTATCAGATCCTGCAGGGAGGTGTGCGTCCCTACGTGTTGGGGGGCGCGGGGATCGATACACTGGTGGACGCGGGGACCGAAATCTACGAGACCGATATGGGTTATGAGTTCGAGTATACTGCGCCGGACAAGACGACCTACTTCCTGTGGAACCTGGGAGGCGGAGTCGAATTCGTGTTCAGCCGGGTGATGGGCCTGAGGCTGGATGTCCGCTACCTGAGCATCCCTAAAACCAGTGACAATCCCACGATCCAGGGCGTGAATGCAACCGCGGGCCTGACCATCAGGTTTTAGACAAAAGTCTTCACGATCTCCCGCTGCAGGTCCTGCAGCTCAGAGTAGGCCAGGTTGATCTCCTCTATCTTCTGGTTCAGGCGGTTCATGAGCTTCTTTTTTTCCAGGCCGTTGCGGAAGATGATCAGTATGTCGTCGTTATCCCAGGGTTTTTCTATGTATTGGAACAATCCCACGTTGTTGATGGCCTTGATGGCGTTTTCCTTGTCCGCGTAACCCGTAAGTATGATCCGCGGCACCTCGGGCCGGAGGTCCCGCACCCCGGCCAGAAAAGTGATCCCGTCCATCTCCGGCATGAGATAGTCGGACACGACCAGGTCGATGGGCTCTTTCTCGATATAGGCCAGTGCATCCTTGGCGGATGTGAAGGTTTTGACCGTATACGCGGTCTCCAGTGTCAGGAATGAGTTGAGGCTGGTCAACACCATCTCTTCGTCATCGACGATGACGATGGTGGCGGCGTTTTCTTCTGCGGTCATGTTCTCTCCTTGACTCAGCGGCTGATGCGGGTCATCAGCCTCCGCAGTCTTTTCACCATGGTCTTGAGTATACTTTGCGTTATGGCCACATAGTCGGCCAGGAGGTCGATGAAGTCCTCCTGACCGATCCTGAGCACTTGCGTATCCTCCAGAGTCGTAGCCGTGGCGACCCGCGGCTTATCATCGAACAGGGCCCACGTGCCAAAGACGTCCTTGGCTTCGGCCACCATCACTTCCTCTGCCTCGCGTGTCAGCCGGACCTGCCCGCTGATGACCATGTACATGGCATCGGGAAGATCCCCTTCCTTGTAGATGGTCTCATCCGGCTGGAACTCGATCTCTTCCGTGATGGCCGCAATATGAGAAAGATCCTCGGTCGAGGTGTATTCGAAGATGTCGATCTCCTGAAGGAAGAGGACTTTCTCCACCGTCGTCAGCATGTTTTCCCTGTTTTGCGGGCGTGGCCCTCTTTTGAAATTACCACTAATATCACCCTGCGTCAATCTCACCTGGATTATTCATAAAAGCTGCAGACAGCTTCTATGAATAATCCAGGCGTTGGATGCAGAGGCGGGCGGTCTCCCGGACCATCGGGTGCCGCGCCTTGAGCAGCGGCCTGACGCTGTCTTCGAACTGCCGGTATTTGTGCATGGCGATCATGTAGATGGTGCAGGCCCTCAGCCATATGTCATCGCCATGCAATATATGCCTGATAGACTCTTCGGAATCGGACATCGGAGATGGCAGAGGTTGTTTCTTGTTTTTCAGAAGCTCGGGGCGGGCACTCTCCACGATGGGGATCAGGGATCTCTTTAGATCGGATTCGAGCACATTGTCCAGGAATTCGATGGCATTGGCCCGGAGCCGGGAGGCATTGCTCATGAGGCCCAGGTAGGCGTGCAGCATGTCTTTGGGCGGATAGCGCAGACCGAGCAGGCGGAAGATCCGCTCCAGGCCGTCCCCCAGCCTCTCTTCCATGGCCAGAACCAGCAGTTGGCGGGATTTGAATCGGCCCTCGTATTCTTTCCCGGGAGCGGTATGTTCCTGACTCAGGGTCAGATTTTGCTGCATCCAAGACTGGAGCATCAGGCGATAGAGGTCGATCTCGTCGAAGATGCAGGCCTTGATCAGGTGGGGATCGAACTTGAGGTCGGGGAATCCGACGCGGAGCCTGTTCAGGGCACGTATGTTCTGGCTCCGGAAGGCCAGGTCCCACTGCTCCAGCTGCTTCCAGAGGTGATCCACGGAGCTCTGCAAACCGATCAGCGCCAAGACCGGAGGGATGGTCAGGCGTTTCCTCCTGTCCTGCTGCTCATCCATGAGAAGATCGGCCAGGGGAACGATGACACCCTCCCCATATCCAGCCAGGCCTTCCCTGATGCTTTTACGGAGGTATCGTGTGTTCAGGTTGTCGAGCAAAAACGGCAGAAACTCCGGGTCAGGGGAGAGCCCGACACTGTCCACGGCCGCCTTTATCACCTCCGGATCTTCATCCTGGAGGAGGGTGTGGAGAAACCCGTTCAACTCCCTGTCCCCGGTCTGGCCGATGGCAACGGCAACCTGGATCTTGATGAACTTCCGCTTTTCGATCTCCTCGCCCCCTTCCCCGGCACTTTGCAGCAGGGAGAGCAGTATCTCCTTGAACGCGATCTCTTTCCGGAACTCCTTGCTCTCTTTCCATTCACGGGCCGCGCACAGCACGGCAGCGACCTGGATGCGCTGGTTGGGATGCCCCAGGAATTCCTTTATGGCTGCAATCTTATCCCGGGAGGATTGGTATAAATAGGAAATCGCCTCACGCTGGAGGGAGATGTTATCATCCTCCATCAGGTCCCGGGCCGCCGCCGAGAGATCGATCTCAGGATATTTGAGCGCCATGCTCAGGACCACGGCCCGGACTTCGGGGGAGGGATGGTGGATCAACCGCTCCAGTTTGGGTGCCAGCTCCTTGTTTTTTACGTTTTCCAGTAGGCCCAATATGTACAGGATCTGCCGCTCGCTGGAGCTCTCCAGGACCTTGATGAAACCGGCTAACAGGGAGGCGTCTTCCAGGTTCAGCGACTGCTCATCCAGATCGATGGTGCGTTTTTCAATAGCGTGACGGAATGAATCCACATACTCGCGTTTGACACGAAGGAGCATGTAGCACCAGCCGGAGATCAGGACGATCAGCACGAGGCTGATGTGCTGGAGTGTCAGGCTGAGCCATACGGTCAGTCCGATCAAAACCAGGCCGGCCACCCCCTTGGCAAAGTTTTTTAGGAATACATCGATGAACATTTTCGCCTTTTTCTTGGTCTCAGGCGGGATCGGCAGATAGAGCAGCTCCAACCCGGCGCGGTTCATGGAGTGTTTGAAGCCGCCGTCGCTGAGCTTGATGAGGATGGCTGACCAGAGTGTCGGAGAAATCAGGATCCCCAAGGCTCCCGCCAGCAGCCCGAGAGGCAGGAAGAATAGGGAAGCCGTAACCCCCAGATGCTTTATAACGCGGCTGGTGAAGAAGAGCTGGATGGCGAGAGCGGCGAAATTGACGAGCGACTGCATCAACCCGAAAAACCCGGTCAGAGCATCACTCTCCACAAATGCCCGCTCTGCCAGCACCCGGTACTGATAGTCCGCCAGGTTGGCCACCAAGACCCCCACGCAGATGATGCCGGCAAGGTAGGTCAGGTGCCTGGAATCCAGGATGAGCTTCAGAGGGTTTTCTGTGGTTTTAGCTGTATCTGCCCGGCCCCCTGTCCGCCGCCGTCGCTTGTAGGAATACTGGGCGCTCCTCCTCCAGATCAGCGCCACCAGCAGCAGGCAAGCGCAGAGGAACCCCACAGCAATCAAGATCAGGTTGCGGGTCCCGAGGCCGGGGACCAGCAGGTTTGTGAGTATTCCGCCGCCGATTCCCCCGATGATGGATCCTGCCCCGATAAAGCCGAAGATCCGCTTGGCTTCCCGCGCATCATAGATGTCATTGGCCAGAAACCAGAACTGGCTGCCCGTGATCACGCTGAAGATCACCACCCAGGTATAGAAGGCGTAGAAGAACCAGCCGTGTGGGTCAAGGAGGTGGAAGAGCAGCCAGAAGACGACCAGACAGGCGATCGAGAATACGAAGCTCACCATGATCAAGCGGCCGAGCCGGATCTGCTTGGAGTATCGGCTGTAAAGGGAGGCGATGACTGCGGAGAACAGGGCTACCAGCATGAATACATAGGGAAGCTTTCCAGTCCCCTGGCTTTCGATAAAGAGCGAATTGCTCACGGATTTCAGGATGATGATCGAGGATATGAGCAGCATCCCGTATCCGAACATCAGGGAGGCCTTTACACCTTCCCCCTCGCGCAGGTCGAAGAGGCGCCTGAGGAAGCGGGTCATGATATCATCCAGCGCGGGATCTCAATCCCCCGATTGTTCTCTCTCCAGGATGCCTTCCAGGTCAATGGGGATCTCGATGGTGAAGGTCGATCCTTTTCCGGGGGAGCTCACCGCCCGGATCTCCCCCCTGTGATTCTTGACGATCTGGTAGCAGATGGAAAGCCCCAGACCCGTGCCCACGCCTACCCCCTTGGTGGTGAAACCGGGATCGAAGATCTTGTGCAGGTTCTCCTTGGGAATCCCCACGCCGTCATCGGTGAACTGAATTACGACCCGGTCCTTGCGGTTGAAGGTTTTGATGGTGATGCTACCCCTTTCCTTGTGGGCCAGTATGGCCTGTTTCCCGTTTATCAGGAGGTTGAGGAAGACCTGATTGAGCTGGCCGGGATAGCAGGAGACCGGAGGAATCCGGCCGTAGTCCTTGACCAGTGTGATGTGATGCTTGATCTCGTTGTGGATGAGCACCAGGGTGTCCTCCAGGCCCTTATGGATGTCCACGGTCTTCAGCTCTGCCTCGTCCAGGCGGGCGAAGCTCCGCAGTCGGGTTATGATGTCGATGACCCGGTCCGTGCCGGTCTTGATCACGTGCTCGGCATCGGAGATCATCTGGAACGCAGCCCGCATTGTTTTTGCGTCCTGAGCGTCTCCCCCGACACACGGTTTGCACGTCTCCTCCATCCGCTTCAGCGTCCGGAACAGGGTGTCCTGCATGCTGTGGACGGCGCCGATGGGGGTGTTGATCTCATGCGCCACTCCCGCCACCAGCTGTCCCAGGGAAGCCATCTTGTCCGCCTGGATGAGCTGACCCTGGGTCTCCTGGAGGGCTCGCTCCACCGCCTTGCGCTCGGTCTCGTCCTTCCCTATGCTCAGGATCTCCTTGAGGCTGCCGTCTTCGCCATAGATGGGACGGTTGGTCCAGGAGATCCAGACACGATCCCCGTTCCGCTTGATGTTCTCGTTCTCGCTGCTGAGGTATTTCTCCGGATTCTGCTCCATGTCCGCTATCATCGCCCGCAGGTCCTGGCCCCAAGAGTCTGTTTCCGGGACAATGGTCTTCAGCAGGCTCTGGCCCAGGATCTCTTTCTCGGTGTATCCGAAAAAATTCTGGGCATATTCGTTGAAAAAGATGATGGTGCCGTTCTGGTCCCAGCGCATGATGATGCTGTGAGCGTATTCCACCAGTTCCCGGTATTTGCGCTCGTTGTACTGGAGGGCCTCTTCCATCTGCCGGCGCTCATGGATGTCATACAACCCTGTGATCGAGACCTCGTCCTCTCCCAGTTTGGTGAGCTCGGCGGAAAGCAGCACCCAGATGACTGAACCATCCTTCCTGGTGACCTGGATCTCCCGGTCGTGAAAATGCCCCACCTCCCTCAGCTGCTCGACAAGACTGAGGCGCTCCTCGGGGCGGAAGAGGAAGTCTTCCGTGGATTTTTTCCGCACGTCTTCCCAGGTGTAACCCAGCAGCGCAGCCATATGGTCATTGACAAAGAGCACCCTGCCGTCGCGGATGCGACTGACCACGATGGGGAGAGGGGAGGCGTTGACGATGGTGTGGAGCTGATCGACCGAGCGCTTGATTCCCGTGACGTCGCTGTAGATCCAGAGCAGGCCCAGGTTATCCCCGTCCCTGCTTTTAACCTGGACGGAGAAAGGGATGAGGATCCGCTCCACGGGCTTGATCTGTTTGACCCCGAACCGGTTGGTCCAGGATAGATCGAACTCCTGGTTGCGGCTCTTTTCGTACAGCCCTTTCACCTGTTCTGTGGTCCTGAGGAAGCCCTCGAAATCCTCGAAACAGGGACGGATGGCCCTCAGAAAATCGTCATAGGAGCGAGCCAGGATTCTATCGATCCGGACGCCGAACATGGTCTCAATGCTTTGATTGGCGGTCAGCACGCGGTTGTTGGGATCCACCATGAGCATCCCGTAGGGGGAGCAGTCCATGATGGCCTGGAGCTCATCCCGGCTCTGTTCCAGCTTCTTCTCGAAAGAGATGCGCTCCGTGATGTCTCGTGCGATCCCATCGCCCCGCACAAACCGACCGCCTTCCACGACGGTGCGGCCCCTGATCTCGAAATGACGCGTCTCTCCGGATCTGGTGATCATCCGGAACTCCGCCCTGCGCAGCTGTGCTTTGCCCAACCTCAGGCTTTTACTCAGGAGCTCCGCGATGCGGTCCCGGTCTTGGGGATGGATGATCTCGAGCACGGACCGCCCTATGAGTTCGGCAGGCTTGTACCCGAGGTTCATTTCGAGGGAGGGGCTGATGCTCAGGAACTTGCCCTCCGGCGTGAGCGAATACAGGATATCCGGAAGATTCTCCATCAACGCCTGGAGGTCCAGTTCGGATCTCTTCAGCCGGGTCTGCAGCCGCATCTTTTCGACGGCATTGTCGATGGTGATCTCGATCTCATCCGGGTGGGGTGGCTCCAGCACGAAATCAGACGCGCCTTTCCGGATCGCGCGGACCGCCTGTGGGATGGAGGCGCGGGAGGAGAGCAGGATGAAGGGGAGGCCGGGACGGATCTTTTTGGTCTTCTCCAGCACACGGATCCCATCTACATCCGGCATATCAAGGTCGCAGAGTACTACGTCGAAGCTCCTGCGTTCGAGCTGCCGCAGCCCTGTTTGTCCGGAGGCGGAGACCGTGACGCGGTAGCCTTTATTTTTCAGGATCCCGGTCAGGTCCTTCCGCTGACCGGGATCGTGTTCGATGTACAGGACGCGGAGATCTTTCATGCCGGTTCACGAGATGCGGGATTCCAGGGTATCGACCACGGTCTGTAGCGCCTGGATGCGGGCGTTGAGCTTGGATTCAGCGGCTATGATGGTCCAGGGGGCATAGTGTGTGCTGGTGCGGTAGAGCATCTCGTCCACCGCTTCCTTGTACCGGTCCCATTTTTCCCGGTTGCGCCAGTCTTCCTCGTTGATCTTCCACTGTTTGTGGGCGGTGCCTTCACGGGCTTCGAAGCGGCGAAGCTGCTCCTCCGCGCTTATATGCAGCCAGAATTTGACGATCACGGCGCCGAAATTCGCCCACTGCTCCTCCATCTCGTTGATCTCGAAATAGGCCCTGCGCCATTCTGCCTCGGTGCAGAAGCCTTCGATGCGCTCGACCATGACGCGTCCGTACCAGGAACGGTCGAAGATCACAAAATGCCCTGCCTTGGGAAACCTTGTCCAGAACCTCCAGAGATAATGATGCTGCTTCTCGATCTCGTTGGGGGCGGCGATCGAGACCGCCTCATAACCCCGGGGATCCAGGCGCTGCACCAGGCGGCGGATATTGCCGCCCTTGCCGGCCGCATCCCATCCCTGGTACACCACGACCACCGGGATGCGCTGACGGTAGATCTCGTGTTCCAACTCCCGCATCCGTTCCTGCAGCGGCCGCAGTTTCTGGTTGTACTCTTCCCGATCCAGCGAAGCGGAGAGGTCCACGTTGTCCAGGATGGATACGGGAGAGGGTTTTACGTCCGGAACAGAAGCATCTGCCGACTTTTGACCGGTTTTTTTCTGTTCCATGCTTTTCACTTTCTGTGAAACCGCCTGGACAAAGGTCTCAAACACCTTGACCGTGGCATAACGGCGGTCATGAGATTCCACGATGGTCCAGGGAGCGGCCTCGGTGTGGGTTTTGGTCAGCATGTCTTCGTAGGCCTTGATATAGTCCTCGTATTGTTTGTGGTGTTTCCAGTCGCTCTCCGTCACGCGCCAACGCGTGGCCTGGTTGTCCTCCAGGTCTTTGAAGCGCTTCTTCTGGACCTTTTTATCGATGTGGAAGAAGAACTTGATAATCAGGTAGCCGTCGCTGCTGAGCTGGCGTTCAAAGGACAGGATCTCGTCATAGGCCTTGGCCCAGACGCTTCTCTTCACCGTCTTGTTGATGCGGTCCTCCAGCACCCGTCCGCACCAGCTCCGGTCGAAGATCGTGATCCTCCCTTGAGGTGGAATCCTGGTCCAGAACCGCCAGAGAAAGGGGCGGAAGCGTTCTTCCTGGTTGGGCGGCATGATGGGGTGGACATTGAATCCCCGGGAATCCAGGGAGAGGGCCAGGCGGTTGATCATGGTTCCCTTTCCGGCTGCGTCCCAGCCTTCGAGCAGGATGATGATCGGGATGCCCAGCCGCTGTGCCTCGCGCTGCAGGTGCCCGGCCTGGATCTCGAGCTGATCCATGGCCTCCTTGTACTCGGTCTTTGTCAGTTTTTTGCTGAGATCAAGTTTTTCGAGCATGTCTCTCTCCCCACTACATGAGTCAATCCTGGGAGTCCCAAGAAGACTCGGGATTTTTTTCACTATATCCTATTCCCGGGGATTTAGAAAGAGTCCACCGATGCTCTGCCATCCACGGCAAACCCGACTCCTGAATTATCCAGGTTCAGAGACTCTGGGGGGGGGTGTTGCAAAGTTGCGGGACATTTCTTACATTAGAAGGGCCGCTGCTTCGGCAGCCGTCGATCCAACAGGAAGGAGAGAACCAATGGTCGATTTTTTAATCCTGGGTGCGGATGCCGCCGGATTGTCCGCCGCCGTCCAGATCAAGCGCCGGCTGCCGGACTCTGAGATCCGGGTTATCAGCAAGGGCCGGATCATCTCCTACGGGGCCTGCGGGATTCCCTATGTGATCTCGGGGGACATCCCCACACCTCAAAAGCTCGTGCACAATACCCCTGAAAGCTTTGAGAGAACCCGGGGCATACCCGTCCGCATCCGGCACGAAGCCAAGGGTGTTTTTCCCCAGGAACACAGCGTGGAGATCCGGGACCTGGACACCGGCGAAACATACCGGGAAACCTACGGCAAGCTCCTGATCGGTACGGGAGCACAGCCGGTTGTTCTTCCCTTTATCGATTATGCCCTCGAGGGTGTGTTCAATCTTCACACCATAGAAGACCTGGAGCGTGTGCTCCTGTTCCTGGAAGAAAAAAAGCCGCGCCGGGCCGCAATAATCGGCGCCGGCAACATCGGGCTGGAGCTGGCCGAGGCCCTGTTCCGTAGGGGGCTTCGGGTCCAGATGTTCGACATTCAGCCGGAGCCCGCCTTCCTGTGGCCGTCCATGATCCGCAAGGCCGTGACCGCGAAGATCCGAGAGAAGGAGATCGAGTTCTTGGGAGGGACGGCGATCCGCTCGCTGGAGCGCCGGAACGGACGGTTGGTGCTGACTGCGCAGGACAACGCCTCCTTTGAGGCGGATGTGGTCTTCTCGGTGGTGGGAACGACCCCGGCCACGGGATTCTGCCGGGACACTCTCAATACCAAGAAGAACGGGGCCATCATCACGGACCGGCACGGCCAGACCTGCGAGCCGGACATCTATGCGGCGGGGGACTGCGCTTCGGTTTATCATTGCCTCCTGGACCGGAACGTCTATTTCCCGTTGGGTTCGACCGCCAACAAGATGGGACGGATCGCGGGCATCAACATGTCCGGTGGGGACATCGAGTTTCCGGGGGTCATCGGCACCCAGATCGTCAAGTTTTTCGAGCTTTCGCTGGCCAAGACCGGGCTCAGCCAGGAAGAGGCGGAAAAGGAGGGATTTCGGGTGCGGCGCTATTCTGCGGCCCGCCTGGACAAGGCCAGCTATTATCCGGGCGCTGAGCAGGCCAAGGTCGAGATCGTGTGCGAGGACGATTCCAGCGTGCTGCTGGGTGCTGTCGCCGTCAGCGAGGCCAATGCCGTCCAGTTCATCGATGCGGCGGCCGTGGCTGTGTTCGCGGGCATGGACATCCGGGACCTGGCCTGGTTCGATTCCGCCTACGCTCCTCCTTTTGCGCCGGTTTGGAACGCGCTGATATCGGCCGCCCTCAAGGCGTCCAAGGTGTGAGTATGGGCCTGTCCATTGACATCGAAGGCCTGAGAGGCTGTTCCGCTTGACACCGGACATTCGTCCCAATACATTAGGAGTGTTGCAGAGGAAGACCGTTCGAGGAGGAACGCATGCGTCAATTGCCTGTCCCGCCCCCAGGAAAAGTTTTCTGGATCGCCGTCCTCTGTCTTTGCCTCGGACTTAGGGGCCATGCGTTAGGACTGACGTCAAGCGATCAGGATAGCAGCTCTGATGACCAGATCCTGATTGAGGCGGCTGCGCGGGCCAAGGTCCTGCTTCTGGGTGTCGGGGACAGCCTGATGCAGGGGACCATGGATGCCGCAAATAACAAGGCCAACACCCAGAAAGGCTTTATGCATCGGGTCTGGAGCAAGCTCCGCAAGGCCGGGAGGAAGGTCCTTTTTGTGCAGCCCTTCCTTTCTAACGCAGGCGATCGCCTGAATCCGAACAAGATCCCCACCAACCTGGGCGTGGACGGCGAGGACATGTTTTCCCTGGTGGGCCTGGAATATGGCAAGCGGGTTGGGGCCTCCACGAATGAGGAGGGCCCCCAATTCTGGTGCGACAAGGCCGAGCCCCCTCTTTTCACGGATATGCATGACAGGGTGCTCTATCCCATCAACCTGAAAGCCGGCGAGGACGTGACCCAGCTGGATGCCCTGATCTGGCACCTCAACAACCGAGCTGCCGGTGTTCCCGCCATCGTCTGCTTCTGGGTGGGCAACAATGATTCGGGACTGGCTGCCCTGGGACTGGGAGGGCGGAATCCGGAATTCCTCCCGATGCCTTATACCCAGATCAAATCCAAGCTCGACTACAGCCTGCAGTTCCTGCTCGACTACGGCTTGAACAATGGGGAGATCTCATTCTCTCCCTTTTCTCCCGACAACATCTCGCGCAACCTCACCGATGAGGTGGACTTTATCGCGCAGTATGACCACGTCATGCTGCGGTTGAACAGCGAGGCGGACCTGACGAATACGGACATTTTTCTCTGCACCTTTCCCTACTACTGTGATGTGGGCTACCTGTTCGACCGCGCAGATTTGGCTTACTATCTGAGCGGGGGCGGCTATCAGGTCCCGGAATTCGGGGGCCGCGTGTCGCTCCTGACGTTTTTCTGTATGTATGCCCTTCAGAAAAGCGGCGAGACCTCGTCTCTGGATCAGATCCTTCAGCAGGAACACGACCTCGTGCTGTCATTGACCGATTCCCGGGAATATCAGGCCATCAAGTCCCGCATCGATGCCTTCAACCGCATCGCCAAGACACAGCCCGGCGTCCACTTCATCAAGACCGGGAAGAAGCTCAATAACCTCTTCAACAGGGGCGTGAACGTGGATGGGACCAGACTGACTCGCAGCTGGGGTAGGGGCGGCTCTTTTTCCATTGACGGCGTGCATCCCGGACACACCGTGCATGCTCACATCGCCAATCTCGTGCTTAAACGCATGAATCAGAAGCTGAGGATCAAGGCCCCCCTCCACGACCTGGTCCCCATCATGAAAAAAGATCCCTATGTGGACCATGACGGCGATGGTTGGGTCAAGGGGCCGGCGGGCGAAGGATCTGGCCGCACGCGGATCCTGTATCTGCTCCGGGACGCGGACGGCGACACCGGAAGCGATCCCGAGGGCAAGGCGAAGATCGACTACCTGACCACGGACGAGATATGGAAGCTGGTCTCAGATTCCCTCCTGGAGGAGGTCATCGACATCCCGGCCATGCGGGCCGAGGCCGAACGGCTCGGCTTGTGGCCCATCAAGAAGTGACGCTGCGGAAATGCGAGAGCAGTGTCCTGCTCAAGGGAGCCTCAGCCTGTAGGCCAGAACCCGGTTTCCATACAGGGTTGGAATGATGAGCAGGCCTTTTTCAGGAATGAACTCGAAGTCAGCCAGGGTCAGTTTGGCATGTTGAGTGTTTAGGAGCTCGAGTTTCTCTCCGGAGGCGGTGATTCGGAAGATCCGGCCGTTCCAGTCTCCCATCAGATAGCTGCCGTCCCCCAGTGCCTGGATGCCGTCCATGACCGCGCCGCTCCCCAGCCGCAGCAGCGTGCGTATGCTCCGGTCGCTGGGATCGACGGCCTTGAAGCTCCCGTCTCCCGAAGTGCCCACGATCAGCCGGCTGCCGTCCCAGGTGAGTCCGTTAGGATTGGGCAGCCGGTAGTCTTCCAACCAGACCTTGATGGTGCCGTCTTGGAAACGGTAGATGACGCTTCTCTGCGAGTCGGAGATGAAGAGCTCTCCCTCGCGCCCTGCGGCCACATCGTTGGGGAACACGGCACCGGGAATGGGATACCGTTCGGTCACGGTCCCGGCTGCAATATCGATCGCCACCAGGTTCTGGCGTTCCACTGCGTAAAGACGCGAACCGACTCTCTCCAGGCCGGTGGGCTTGTTGATTCCTGAGATCCATTTGCGCTCCAGGACCTTCCCGTC
>JAUWTO010000320.1 GCA_030614685.1 Candidatus Aminicenantota bacterium | reverse complement strand
GTCCGGGCATGTCCGAAAACGCGGCATGTGTCGGCGATCTCGGGGTATTCTCGCTTCAACGCAGGCCCGAGCGGGCCGGGGCCGTGGTACCAGTAGCTGTCGGTCCCTGTGGGATTGAAGAAGACTCGGTGGAGGGAATCGGCGTTTTGGTGAAAGCGGTCGAAACTCAGTTCATCCTGTACCCAGAAAAAGATCAGGATGCAGCAGGCCATGCCCATGGCAAGACCGGAGAGGTTGATGAGGGAAAATCCCTTGAAACGGTTGAGATTCCGCAAAGCAGTTTTGAAATAGTTCTTAAACATGATCAGGCTCCATACCAGTGAATAGCGCAGATAAGCGGGAAGGGAACGAAACACCTGTTTTCGGAACCAGCAGCGGGCCCGCAGGGAGCCCTGATCCGTAACCCTTTCGGCGTACTCCTCTTCCAGGTCGCCGAGCCAGAAGAACTGGCTCTGGTAGCCGGACATCCGTGACAGAAGCCAGGATGTGAAACGGGGTGGGATCGGTCCGGTCGGCGGCATCCTGAGTCAGCCCTTGTCGGCGGCCAGGTCTGGGAGACCTTCCCAGATCTTTTTGTGGAGACTGCGCGCGTGCTGCAGGGCCTCGACACCGGAGGGGGTAAGCGCGTAATAGATCTTGCTGCGCCCGCCCCGTTCCGAGGTTGGCATGCCCCGGGTCTTGCTCACAAAGCCCTTCCGGACAAGCTGGTCGAGCAGGTTGTAGAGCGTTCCGTATATGAATTCTTTCTGGGTGACCTCTGCCACCTTCTTGCGTATAGCCACGCCGTAGGCGTTGTCCTCTAGCCTGAGGATGGCCGTAAGTATGATCTCTTCGGCGACCGTGAGTTCTTTCATCCTGCACCTCGCTGTGATTTATCCGTTTATCACGGACATATGTATATACGTAACATACGGATAAATGGTTGCCTTTCGCATGGGAAAAAATCTTCATCTCTCGGAGTATTTTTGCAACTTTTATACTGAAATTCCGTATTATTAGTGTATGACATAGTAAATGTCAGGAAAAAACGGATCATTCACGAGACTCAGGAGACTTTTGTGCTGTCGTGAGTTATTCGAGATATTTGAGGTGAAGATGAAAGACCTGACCAAGATCGAGGAAATATTGCTTCTGGCCATTTGGAAGCTTCAGGACGAAGCCTACGGCGTCAAGATTCGTAAACATGTTTCCGAGTGTATTGGGCGAGATTTCACCTATGGCAACCTGTACAGTGCGCTCCACCAGCTTACCGTGAAAAAATATGTATCCAAGGGCCTGGGGGGCTCCACTCCTGAGCGCCGCGGCCGGCCCAAAATTCACTACGACTTGACCCCGGTGGGGCTCATTGCGTTGAAAGCCGCACGCGAGATGCATGACAAGCTATGGTCGGGCATCCCGCCTTATGCTCTTGACCGAAGGAAGTGAGTGGCCTGCACGCTGGAAATAGACAGGATCATGAGGCAGGACGGATCGAAATGAAGCAGAGACGGATCCTTCCCCCGCGCATTGGTGCCTGGCTTATCCGGCACACCGCGCTTTATGAAGATAACATCGGCATCGTGGGTGATTTCGATGAAGAATTCCAGGAGATCGCTCATCACAGGGGTAGTTGGGCCGCTCGGCTCTGGTACTGGGGTCACCTTCTGCGGTCGCTCCCTATATTTCTAAAAGATGTCGTCTATTGGAGGATCATCATGATCAGCAACTATCTTAAAGTAGCCATGCGCACCCTGAGAAAACACAAAGGATATTCCTTTATTAACATCTCCGGATTGGCCATCGGCATGGCGGTCTGCCTCCTGATCCTGCTCTGGGTCCAGAACGAGCTCAGCTTTGACCGCTATCACGAGAACGCGGACCGTATACACCGCGTGATAATGGATGCCAATGTAGGAGGGGGAAATCTGCGGTCCCCGGTCATCATGCCTCCAGCTGCGCCGGCTCTTATCCAGGATTTCCCTGAGGTCGTGAATGCAGCCCGGCTGGGACGCCCCAATAGAGCCCCGGTGCAGTACCAGACCCGGATGTACCAGGAAGATGGTGTGGGCTATGCGGACAATTCCCTGTTCTCGCTCTTCTCCTTTCCTTTTGTGAAAGGTGATCCTGAGACCGCGCTCCAGACTGCCTATTCAGTTGTGATCACGGAAACCATGGCCGAGAAATACTTTGGCAGTGAAGAACCTCTGGGCAAGGTGCTCAAGATCGGAGTAGAAAAGGATTTTACAGTCACCGGTGTCGTTGAGGACGTTCCCCTGAATTCGCATTTCACCTTCCATATGCTGCGGTCGTTCGAGACCATCCTCAAGGAGGAGCCGCGGGCCGCCCAGAACTGGTTCGATATCCGTTACTACACCTATATCCAGCTCGATAATAACGTGCATTACAAGGATTTCGAGTCGAAAATTCCGGCTTTGGTGGAAAAACACCTTGGAGAACGTTTAAAGGCCATGGGAGGCACGCTGAAGCTGGAGCTCCAGCCTCTGACCCGCATCCATCTGTACTCGGATTTTGAGCGTGACCTGTCCGCCGGCGGCAGCATAGCCTATGTCTATCTGTTCTCCGGCATCGCATTATTTATCCTCCTCATCGCCGGGATCAACTTCGTGAATCTCTCTACAGCGCGCTCCGCCGACCGGGTCCAGGAGGTGGGAATGCGCAAGACCCTTGGGGCGGTGCGCAGCCGGCTGGTGGGTCAGTTCCTAGGGGAATCCATCTTCTACAGCCTGCTCTCCTCGGGACTGGCGGTGGGTCTTGTCGCT
>JAUWTO010000126.1 GCA_030614685.1 Candidatus Aminicenantota bacterium | reverse complement strand
GCGTACCGAACCGTCGTCTTGGGCATCCGCAACAACGAGTGACTTCTTGACCAGGCCGGTAAAGAGATCCAGAATTTTTTCCCTGGTCAGTGGCTCGGCGGCACATACCCCTTCAACACCGTCCAGGTCGAAACCTCCGGAAAATGCGGAAATTCTGCGGAACAGGATTTTTTCTGGCTCCGGCAGAAGGTCATAACTCCAATCCACGGTGGCCCGGAGGGTTTTATGGCGGGGGAGAGCGGCACGTGAACTTCCGGAGAGAAGCTGAAATCGGTCGCTCAAGCGATCGAGGATTGCTTTTGGGCCCAGAAGTTTGACGCGGGCCGCCGCCAACTCGATGGCCAGGGGGATCCCATCCAAACGGGTACACAGCTCGCCGATGGCCGGGGCATTTTCAGGAGTGACATTGAATCCCGGTTGATGTGCGGCTGCACGATCAACGAACAGAGATACCGCATCATAATCCTGCCATGATATTTCTGTATCCTTTAGATTTTCCGGGCCAGGTGTGGCAAGGGAGGGTATCCTCCAGGCAACCTCACCTGGAATTTCCAGGGATTCCCGGCTGGTGGCCAAAATTTTCAGGTTGGGGCACGTTTGCAGCAGACCCTCTGCAAGTTCGGCGCAGGCGCTTATTAGGTGTTCACAGTTATCCAACATAAGCAGGGTATTTCGGTTTTCCAAGCGGGCCCCCATGGTCTGCATCAGAGGCTGTCCGAATTCTTCCCTGATCTGAAGGACCGCCGCAGCCGTTTCTATGACCATCCCTGGATCGCTGAGAGGCGCAAGTTCGTTGAACCATACGCCATCGGGAAAGAAGCCGACAAGTTCTGCTGCCGTCTCCAGAGCGAGGCGGGTCTTGCCGCTGCCGCCGCTTCCGGTTACGGTAACGAGTCGATTTTTTTCCAGGAGCGCTCGGACCTCTCGTATCTCTTTTTTTCGTCCTATGAAGCTGGTCAACTGTGCCGGAAGATTGTGAAGTTCTTTTTCTGTAGGGGCTATTGCAATATCAAAATGTTTCGGCTCGAAAGCTTTGGGTTCCTTTTTATCCTGAAGGGCCGCAATGAGATCTTCCGCAGACTGGAAGCGTTCCTCGGGATCTTTCTGTAGGGACCGCTGGATGGCGACATGAAGGGATGGCGGACAGTGTTTGCACAGAGTTTCCAAAGGCTCGGGATCTTTGTTGAGGATGGAATAGATGACCGCCTGATCGTGATTCCCTCTAAACGGCAGCTGAGCGGTCAGCATCTCGTACATCACCACACCCAGAGACCAGATGTCAGTTCTGTGGTCGACTTTTTCTCCCTTCGCCTGTTCGGGAGACATGTAGGCCACTGTCCCCATTGTGACTCCCGTTTGTGTCAGCCTTGAGGGACCGGAGAGCTTTGCTATCCCGAAATCCACGATTTTTGCGATCCCGTCGCCTGTGAGCATGATATTGGCGGGCTTTATGTCGCGGTGTACGATCCCCCCGGTATGAGCCTTGGACAGGCCCTGGGCTATCTGGATTGCGATCTGCGCAGCCCGATCCGGAGGAAGGCGGCCTTTTTCGATCTTTTGTTTGAGGTTATCCCCCTCGTAGCAGGCCATGGCGATAAACACCTGGTCGTTTTCCGTCTCGCTGATCTCGTAGATCGTGCAGATATGAGGATGGTCAAGAGCGGATGCGGCCTGGGCTTCCTGCATGAATCGCGCACGGGCGGCCTGGTCTCTGGTTGACTCCTGGGGCAGGAACTTAAGGGCAACCGTCCGTTTAAGTCTGAGGTCCTCGGCCTTGTAGACCAAGCCCATGCCGCCTTGACCGAGCTTTTCGATAATCCGATATTTATCGGCCAGGACGCTTCCCGCAGCAAGGCCCACTCGAGGGGTCTGCAGTGTTAAGGTCTGAGGTGAGGAGGCGCGGCTTTCTTTTTGGAGCGGAGTAGCGCAGATCTTACAGAATCGGGAATCGCCGGTGTTATCAGTCTCACACTGCGGGCATTTCATGACCCAACATCCCTTGGATTTGCAAAACAAAGATAATAACTGAGGATGAAATTGTCAATTGCGGCTCAATCCATCGTCCCCAGAATAGAATAGGCCTCGATGGGATGGGCGATGCCGGCCTGCGAGAAGGGAGCCCGCGCTGCGGCCCGAACCCGGCCCTGGATCAGCGCATAGGAGGAGAAGCCGCACAGGATTTCGCCGGGTTTAGCCTCGTTCTGAAGCCGGGCTGCGATATTGACGGGAGCTCCATAGGCCGTGTAGCTCTGCAGGAGATCGGAACCGAAAATTCCCACCGTACAGAATCCTGAATTAATGCCGATCCGCACATTCAGCTCGTGCGATATGCCGTGGCGACGCCAGTTTACTGCCAGGTCATGGAACCGTTTTTTCATGTCCAGGGCGGCCTGCACTGCGGCCCAAGCTTGGGCCGTGTCTTCGCTCTTTTGTGGGGCCCCGAAGATGGCCATCATGATGTCCCCGAAGAATTCCACGACCGTGCCGCTGTGGGCCACGACCGTGGCTGTCATCTCCCGCATGTGCTCGTTGAGCAGCAAGGTGAACTCCTCCGGTTCCAAGCGGTCTGTCATGTTTGCGAACCCCGCGATATCCATGAACAGGACCGTGATTTTGTTGCGTTGACTGATTTGATCAGATTCAAGCTCGCCTTTGATGAGGTGTTCCGCGACCACCGGGGGGAGGAATCGCTTCAGCTCCCCGCTGCGGACGAGGGCGGCCATCTGCTCCTCCACCTTTGCCTCCAGCCGCCGGTTGAGTTCCGCCAGTTCCCGCTCCTGGGAGCGCGCCTGCAAAAGATTCCGGATGCGAACCAGCAGTTCCCCTTCATCGAAAGGCTTGGTGAGGTAGTCATCAGCCCCGGCGTCGAGGCTCTCGACCCGTGCTTCTACACCGGCGCGTGCGGTCAGGAACACCACCGGGATCGAGCCCAGCTCGGGTTCATTGCGTACCTCCCGCAGGAGATCGCGGCCGCTCATATGCGGCATCATGTGGTCAGCCAGGATGAGGTCCGGTTTGTACTCTCTGCTCTTCTCAAGCCCATCCCTTCCATCCACGGCCAGGAAAATATTGTATTTGTCCATCAGCAGGCTGCGGACATAGGTTCTCATGTCGTGGTTATCTTCAGCATAGACAATGGTAGGCTTTCCCTCGTCATAAAGGGATTCTGCTTGTTGATTCTGATCCTCCACTCCTTCCTGGTCGGTGGCTCCTTCCGAGACGATGAATGCCTTTTGAGGGCTTTCCTGGAGGAGGATATCTTCCTCCGATGAGTCAAGCACAGAGTCAGGATCGAGGTGGGCTCGCCCCAGGGGTATCGCGACGCTGAATGAGGATCCCTTTCCATACTGGCTGTGGACGGTCACATCCCCGCCGTGCAGTTTCGCGATTTCTTTGACCCAGGCCAGCCCGATCCCGGTCCCCGCATACTCTCTGGAGGCGCTTCCGTCCGCCTGCCGGAACCGGTCGAAAATGTAGGGAATCTGGTCGGATTTGATGCCGATGCCGGTATCGTTGACCTCCAGACGCAGGGTGTCCTGATGGACGCTGGATGCGACCTCCACGTAACCCTGCTTGGTAAACTTGAGCGCATTCGACAGCAGGTTGTACAGCAGTTTGTCGAATTTTTCCCGATCGATGTAAAGCTCCGCGTTGGGAACCGCGGGATCCAAAGCAAGCTTGAGCTCGATTCCCCGATCCCGTGCCATGGATCGGAATTGGTTGACTCGCTCTTCGACAAAATGGTTCAAATCGGGCATCCGGGCGGCCTTTAACTGCATCCCGCCTGCCTCGAGCTTGGACAGATCCAGGATCTGATTGACCAGTCCCAACAGCCGCTCCTGGTTGCGGAGCATAACCTTGGCCTGTTCCCGGATGGCATCCGCCACCTCGCCGTAGCGGCCCTCCAGCATCCCTTCCAGGGGGCCGAGAGTGAGCGTTATGGGCGTGCGGAACTCATGGGAGACATTGGCAAAGAACTCGGTCTTGAGCCGGTCCATCTCCTCCAGAACGGCCACACGCATGTTTCGGACGGAGGCAGAGATCAGGCCGGCAATCGCCTGGAAGGTGTCCAGGTCTCCCTGGTCCAGCGGGGGATACAGGGGCTTGACTTCCTTAAGCCGCCCAGAGAGGAGAAGTCCGATGGGGGCCTCATCGACCATGACAGGGACACAGATAAAAAACGGCAGGTCAAAAGTAGCCTGAAGCTTTGAGACAAGGGAGGTTTTTTCCGATGATTTGTTCACCAGCAGTTTGCCTGTGCCATCGGCAAACTCCGGCGGGAATTCCAATGTGAGTGAGGGAAAATTCTCAGCCGACTCCTCCAGGAAGCCGATCCACTGGATGGGTCTGTAGTGGTTTTCCTTTTCCCCTGGGGCGAGGACGAGTGTCCTGTCCATTCCCAGGGTGGAATTGATAGCGCAGATGGTCACCTCGAAGATCGGGGAGATCTGCTTGTGAGATCCTATCGACTGCTGCAGCTCGGAAAGCAGGGCAAAGCCTTCCAGCTTTTGCTTCAGCTCATGCCGCAGACCGGAGATGGCATAATCCAGTTTGACGTTTTCTCCGGCCAACTCATCGAGCTTCTGTTTGTAATAGTTGAGCTCCTTGCGGAGGTTTTGTGTGTCGGACTTTTTGATGGGCATCTAGGCCGGCTCGCTGAATACGCACAGAACTCCGGTCCAAACCATGGCCTGCATGTCACCTCCCACCTTTGCGATCTCAGTGCCGGTATAAACACCGAGCAGCGGCATTCGGGAACCGATGATCTTCTGTACTTCCTCCGCCTCTTCTCCCTCCATTCCGCTGTACGCTGCGGCGCGTCCCGCGCAGTCGATGTAGAACGTAAAAAACGGGTTGCGCTCCCCGATTCGTTCGAGGATGTCTTCCGCGTATCGGCGGATGTAGCCGCAGTCGGAAAAGCTGCGCCGCATCAGCTGGACCTCGGTTCCGACCTTCAGGTCGGGTTCGAACATGATGATGCCGCCGCGCTCTTTGTCCACGCCGCTTACCAGGCGGTTGGCGTAGTTTTCCTCTTTGAACTCCCCAAACTTGTCTCCCTTGTTGATGCCGAAGGTGGTAAAAAACGGGTAGTCAAGCCATTTCTCGTACGCCTCCGGGCCCAGCAGCTCGGCCATTACATCCACGGCCTTTTTCCCGTCGATCTCCAGGACGATGTTCTCCTCAGCCTTGGTGATCGTGTGATATCCACTGGACGGCCGGGTGCCGTGCATGATGATGGTGTCCATCCGGACTCCTCCGGACAGCACGAGCGCCAGAGCCGTGTGCTGTTCGATCCTGTCATCGAACCACTGAAAGGTGGGATTGCACTGCCAGTCTCCCATCATTCCGAAACCGGCGGCCGACGGCCATGAATCCAGAGACTGATCCATCCCCTCGATGAGGCGCGTTGCCCAGTTGATGTTCCAGGATTGGCCCTCCGCCGGTTTCCCTCTGACAAAATCATACATGAGCAGGATATTCGGCGGCCCTCCGAAATCTTTGTTTTTTATCTGGTCTCCCAAAGCCCGGCCCGCATTCAATTCATTGCCGGCGATGCCCTTTTCCATAAACAGGTCTACATCCACCGAATCGCTGGAGAGAAGGGCGACTCCCATCTGATAGCCGTCATATCCCAACTTGTCTTTGGTGATGATGCCGTTGGTATAGCCGCCGATCACTCGGGCCGAGGTGCCGATCACGGAACGCACTCCCGCATGTAGCTGGACGGGATCGTGTTTGGAGGTGGAAAACACCATGGCCAGGTCACATGTCTCGATCCCGGATTCCTGCATGGCGGTTTGGGCGGCCTCTTTCCCCGCCTCAAGTGAGTTGGAATCCTCGCTGAATCCTACGCCGACTTTTGTTGCCATTCCAAGCCCTCCTGTTTGTTTCTTTGCGTTATGGCTCCTCACTGAACACACAGAGCACGCCGGTCCAGTCGAGAGCCTGCATATCATGGCCGACTTTTGCGATCTCTACGCCCGAGTACATGCCCAGCAGGGGCATTTGGGATCCAATGACTTTCTGGACTTCCTCCGCCTCTTCACGTTCCGTTCCGCAGTAGGCCATGGCGCGGCCTGCGCAGTCGATGTAGAGTGCGAACAGGGGCTTCCGGTCTCCGACCTGCTTGAGGAGGTCCTCGGCACGATTTCCGATGTAATCGAAGTCGAGGCTGCGCCTCATCAGCTGGACCTCGGATCCCACGATCAGGTCAGGCTCGAACATGACCAATCCGCCGCGTTCCTTATCCACAGACATGCACAACCGGTTGGCATATTCCTCTTCCTTGAAAGGGCCAAATTTTTCGCCCTTGTTCACACCCAGGGTGATGAACAACGGGTAATCCTCCCAACTCATGTCGGTGCCCCCCGGCCCCAACATTTCCCCGATGAACTCCACAGCCGGCCGTCCGTCGATCTCGAGTACCACGTTGTGGTCTGCTTTCGTGATGGTGTGGTAATCGCTGGCCGGCTTGCAGCCGTGCATGATGTTGGTGTCCATACGGATGTTTCCCGACAGCACGAGAGCCATGGCAGTCTGCTGTTCGATTCGGTCGTCGAACCACTGGTAGGTGGGATTCCACTGGAAATCGCCGAACATGCCCACTCCGGCGGCCGGCGGCCAGGTTCCGAGGGACTCTTCCATTCCGTTTATGAGGGGCGTGGCCAGGTTCAGGGCGAGACCTTCGGAGGTTTTTTCCTTGATGGAGTCATACATCAGGAGAATGTTAGGCGTGCCTGCGTATTCTCTGCTGCGGATCTGTTTTCCGAGGGAGGCCCCTACCTCGAATTCGCGGCCTCGCAGGTTATTCTCAATGAACATATCCACACGGACCGTGTCCGAAGAGAGCAGCACGACTCCCACCTGATACCCTTCGTATCCCAGGGCATC
>JAUWTO010000244.1 GCA_030614685.1 Candidatus Aminicenantota bacterium | reverse complement strand
TTTTTGTCAGCCTCAACCTCACCCTGGCCGAGCTCAATGCTTTCCTGGCCGATATCAAAGCCAATCCCAAGAAGTACGTTAAATTCTCCATTTTTTAGCACCCCTTTTGTCCAGACATTTTCCGGCTTCGCAGAACCCGTATTCGCTCTCCCTTGGCTGAAAGTTCCCGGCACCTCCCTCCAAATCTATGGGATTGAGGGGTGGGTCTTCGGTTGGGACGGCAGGGCCAAGCTGCATGAAATTTATGACGTCGGGTACTTCTGTCCGAACCCATGGGGTGGTTGGGAGGGTCTTTGGTTCGGACAGAAGTACCCGGCCGAGTTGACTTTTTATGCAGGGGAAAATACCATGGAATCAGCATGCAATTTCTGAACATTACAGGGGGAGGTCATGAATAAGATCGTGAAGATTCTGCTTATATTTTTGGTGGTCGACATCGTGATCATCGGCGGCTATTTTGGTTTTAAAGCGCTCTCCGGGGGAGAGAGGAGCTCGCCTGCGTCGGCCTACGAGTGGACAAGGATCGATGAGAACTACTATCCACAGGATTTTATAGAGGAGTTCATCAAGAGCGACGCCGAGGAAAAGGGAATGTTTCCGGTCCTGCTCAAGAACTACGGCCAGGACCTCAAGGTGCTCAAGAGGTTCCGTGGGAAGAATTTCGCCGGGCCCGGAGAGACGCAGCTCAAGCTGAGGTTCCGGAGCCTCGAGGACTGGCAGCTCGTCGAGCTCAAGTATACGGCGGAGACAGGGCAGGAAACGCAGCGCGCCGTCCTGTATGTCCAGGAAAACGGGGACTGGAAGGTCGGGGACAACGGGGTTATCACCCAGTAAGCCTGCCCTGGGGGATCGATTCAGAGAAAAGGGAGGAGAGCATGAGAGTCCGGAAACACCTGCTGATCCCACTGTGTGTGCTGGTGCTGCTGGCGGCCTGCCAGCAGGGCCCTCGGGAGGAGGCCGGGGAAGCGGGCGGAAAAAACCCCGCTTTTTCCGAAGACGGTGTCCCCATCTACTATGAAAGCCAGGGGCAGGGCGACTACACCCTGGTCTTAGTCCACGGCTGGTGTACAGACATGTCCTACTGGGAGGCCCAGATCCCGTCTTTCCGGGTCTACTACCGGGTCGTCACGCTGGACCTGGCCGGACACGGCCGCTCGGGAAAGGACCGCGATGTCTGGAGCATGGAGGCGTTCGGCCAGGATGTTGCGGCCGTGGTCCGGAAGCTCGACCTGAATCATGTCATCCTGATCGGACACTCCCTGGGCGGGCCTGTTGTCCTGGAGGCCGCACGCCTGCTCCCCGACCGGGTCATAGGGCTGTTGGGTGCGGACACCTTCAGCGATATCTATCTGCGGCCGTACAACGACGAACAGATCGAGTCTGCGCTGGAGCCCTTCCGGACAGATTTTCAGGAAGGCATGCGCCGTTATGTTCTGGAAAATTATTTTCGCTTCACCAGCTCTAGGAAACTGAAGAAACGCATCATCCTGGACATGGCAAAGGTGGAGGCGGACATGGCGATCGGCGCCCTGGAGCAGCTCCTCAGCTATGATGCGGCCGAGACCTTGCAGCAGTTGGCCCTCCCCATCCGCTCCATCAATGCGGACCGGCCTTTGGTCTATTTCCGAGTGATGAGGAGCAACACAGAGAACTTCACCAACCGATTCCTGAGCAATGTAGGGCATTTTCTGATGATCGAGGACCCGCAGACATTCAACCGGGTCCTGTCTGAATTCCTTGGGCAGATCATCCAGGAATCGTATCAATAGGACAAAGGAGCAGACCATGGCCGAGAGTCCGGCCCGGCATTCACCGGCGAGGACGTTTTTCCTGCGGGCCCTGCCTGTCCTCCTGATCCTGGTCCTGGCCCTGGTTTTTCTCGTCCCGGCGGCCTTCAGATCCTGCCTCTCGGATCAGGGGGGGCAGCTGGTGACCCGGGCCAAGCTCAAGAACCTCAAGGTGACCATGGCCCAGGTTTCGGTCCTGGCGGTCCAGGGCGACATCTCTTTTCCTGAGAACCACAGCGATCTCCTGGCTCTCCTGGAGCAGGAGTTTGGCCAGAGAGTGAGTCAAGAGGAGGACGATCCTGAGAATCCCCTGGTCGACGGCTGGGGGGATCTCATGCGTTTCAAGGCGGATGAGGATTACTACGAGATCCGTTCCTCAGGGGCCGATGGTGTCATGGACACCCCGGATGACATCTATCTGCTGGGAGATGGCGCCGGGGAATACATCTTCGACGGTGAGGGGGAGACGTCGCTGTCCCGGCAGGATTTCCTGACACAGACTGATCCGATGCCGTTCCAGGATCCCAAGGGCTACTATGAGATTCATCTCCCTGGGGAGTACACGGTCATCCGCTTTTCCTCGGGGGAGCGCTCGGAAGCGGCTTTTTCCTATGCCAGGGACATGCGGGTCACCGTCTCCGCCGAACCCGGCCAGGCCGGCTGGCAGCCCCAGGCGGCTCTGGACCAGCGGCTGGAGGTTTTGCGCAGAGAGGAGGACGAGCTCTACTGGGAATTCACGGTGGTCGGGTATGACCTGGTATCCATGGCAGGCGCCTCCGGGTATGCCGTGACCCTGGAAAAACGCCCTGTCCTGGTCAAAGAAATGAAGCTTGTCAGCCCCGCTGCCCTGGGGATGACCATCACCCTCGTGACCAGCGGAGCAGAGGCCTTGCCCATTATGGATGTACTGGAGCAGGCGGTCAGAGACACCCTCGTCATCAAGTAGCGGTCCGGTTCTGGTAGGACCGGGGCAGGGATGGTTGACCGGCCGGTCGCTATGGCTATCCTCCCCAAGAAACGCAGGTCTTCGACAGAAAGGGAGTTATCTAACGAGGGAGTATTTTCGCTTGAGGCGGAGGATGCGCCGGTAAGAGGCATCGATCCTGCTGCGGGGGATCCTCCCCCCTTTCACCGCTGCCAGCAGGATCCCGTGAGCCTTGGCAGCCGCTTGTTCATCGTAGGTCCGGGCGTTGTTGGAGATAGCCAGGATGTCGCAGCCGGCCTGGAAGGCCTTGATCAGGGCCTCTTCCCAACCGAAGTTCCGGCTTATGGCCCCCATCTGCATGTCGTCGGATATAATGACGCCTCCGAAGCCCATATCCTGCCTGAGGATCGTTTGCAGAAACCGGGGAGACAGGGTGGCCGGGTTGGCAGGGTCGATCTTGCGGTGCATGATGTGCGCTGTCATGATCACATCCACCTGCCCGGCCCGGATCAGCTCTTGATAGGGCAGGAGCTCTCTGTCCTGGAAGGTCGAGGTCACATCCACCAGGCCGAGGTGGCTGTCCTGCCGGGAACTGCCGTGCCCTGGAAAGTGCTTGAGGGTCGAGATCACTCCGAGTGACCGGTGCTCCTCGATGAAGGCTGCGGCCCGGGCAATGACGTTTTCAGGATCCGGAGAAAAGGAACGTTCGAGGGAACCTATGACCGGGTTGTCCGGATTGAGGTTGAGGTCTACCACAGGCGCCAGGTTGAGGGTGAAGCCCAGCCCGTGGAGCTGTCGGGCCAGCTTCCGGTAGCTGGCGCGGCTTTCCTGCAGGGAGGCCTTCCCCATGTGCTGGGCGCTGGGCACATCGATGAACCCGTATTCGGGCTTGAGGCGGTTGATACGCCCTCCCTCTGCATCGACCGCTACCAGTAGGGGGACAGCGGCTGCGGACTGTAGGCTCCGGATCAGCTCCCGCACCTGCTCCGGGGAGACGATATTGCGGGGATAGCTCTTAGAGGGGACATCATAGTCGAAGAGGACCACGCCGCCCAGGTCGAGTTCCCTTATGCTGCGGAGAACAG
>JAUWTO010000227.1 GCA_030614685.1 Candidatus Aminicenantota bacterium | reverse complement strand
GTAAGATGCTGGTCGTGGTGCAGTTCTCGCTGTCGGTACTACTCATCCTCGGAGCATTGATGGTCTTCAGGCAGGTGAATTTCTTGAGAGAGCGCGATGTGGGATTCGATCGGGAAAACATCGTCTATTTCGGCATAGGCACCCGGTTCCGCCAGAACATCGACACCATAAAGGCGGAACTGCTGTCCAACCCGGATATCCTGCATGTCACCCTCACGGATATCCCTCCCTACCGGTGGATGTCGAATGCCGGGTTCGGAGATGTCCACTGGGAGGGCAAGACCGATCAGAAGGTCAAGATGGTCATGACGGCGGTTGACTATGACTATCTGGATACCTTCGAGCTCGAGATGGCCCAGGGCCGGTTTTTTTCAAAGGCGTATTCCACGGATGCCTCGGAAACCTATGTTGTCAATGAAGCGGCCGTGAGGGCCATGGAGATGGACGATCCCGTCGGCAAAGAGCTCAAAATCTGGGACCTCAGCGGATCGATCATCGGGGTGGTCAAGGATTATCATTTCGAATCGCTCCATAACCCGATCATCCCCATGGCCATGCGTATCGACCCGAATTGGTACTACCAGGCCTGTGTCCGGATCGCTCCCCGACGCATCCCGGATACACTGACATTTTTGGAAAACAAATGGAAGACGATATACCCGGAATACCCCTTCGAGCACCACTTCTTGGACAGCACGATCCGCAACCAGTACCGTGCAGAGGAACGTGTCGGAAAGATCGTGACCGTTTTTACGGTGCTGGCCATTTGTATTTCCTGCCTCGGCATTTTCGGGTTGTCTTCTTATACAGCCGAGCAGCGCACCAAGGAGATCGGGATACGGAAAGTCCTGGGTGCCTCGGTTTCCAGCGTCTTCAGGCATGTCTCCAGGGAATTCGTAATACTCGTGATCCTCGCCAATTTCATCGTCTGCCCTCTTGCATACTTTATCCTGAATCAATGGCTGCAGAACTTCGCCTATCGGATCGGCCTGGCCTGGTGGACATTCGCCATAACAGGAATAGCGGTCCTGGTGATTTCTCTGCTTACGGTCAGCTGGCAGATCATACGCGCCGCCAACGCCAACCCGGTGGATTCGCTGCGATACGAATGAAAACCTATTCGTAGCGCAGGGACTGGACCGGGTTTGACAGGGCCGCCTTCAGAGTCTGAATGATGACCGAGAACACGGCCACGGCCAGGGCTAAAATGCCGGCCAACAGGAACGGCCCCAAACCGATCGAGGTCCGGTAGGCGAAATCCTGCAGCCACACGTTCACGACAAAGTAGGCGGCCGGCCAGGCAAAGACATTCGCCACCAGCACCCAGCGGGCATAGCTTTTTGTCAGCATGAAGACGATTCCGGATACGCTTGAACCCAACACCTTGCGGATGCCGATCTCCTTGGTTCGCTGCTCCGTACTGTAGGCCGCCAGGCCGAAGATCCCGAGGCAGGCTACCAGCACTGTCAACTCACAGAACGAGATGAGAAGCAAGGCCAAACGTCTCTCTTCGTCATAGGCCCGGAGATGGAGGTCATCCACGAAGACGTAGTCGAATATCTGGCCGGGAAGGATGCCGGACCAGATCTCCCTGATCTGGGAAATGACCTCTTGATTCTTTTTCCCGGAAAGCCGCACCAGCAGTTCGGGGGCATCCTCACCGCTCCGGAATACGACGGTAGGGAGGATGGGGGAGTGGATCGAGTTCGTGTTCCAGTCCTCGAGTAGGCCGATGACGCGAAAGGCCTTGTCGCCTTGATAGAGGAGCTTACCCATAGGGTCCTCAAGGCCTAGTTCTCGGGCCGCTGTCTGGTTGATCAAGACAGACTGCATGTCGTCGCCCCGATTCATCTGGAAATTTCTCCCTGAGACAAGCTTCAAACCCAGCGTAGGGACAAAGTCCGGGTCCACGTCCAGGGACTGGAGGATCGTCCCCTCTTCCTGTCTTTTATCCTCCGTGTGCATGGTGGAGATGTTGCGGTTCTGCGCCGAGGGGAAGCTCGAGAGCGAAGCTGCTGCCAGGGCCCCGGTCCGGGTCAAGATCTGGCCCTTGACGATGGAGGCATTCTTGAGACGGGACGCATCCGGGTTTCTTAAGATAATGAGGTTTTCCCTGCTGTAACCCAGGTCCTTCGTCTCTGAGTACCGTACCTGTTTGAGGACGGTCAAGGTACAGACGATGAGCGCACTGGCGATGAAAAACTGAACTCCCACCAAAATCCGGCGCAGCCCAGCACGCGAAGGTCCCCGGGAGGCCCCGGATCGGAAAATGACCGCCGCAGGGAAACGGGACAGGAACAATGCCGGATAGGAGCCCGCCAGCAGGCCGACCACCAGCACCATGGCCGCCACCGCGGGCAGGATCCAGGGCGTTGACAGCAGAGCCAGGTTTAGGCTTTTCCCGAGGTAGGCATCAAGCCGGGGTTTGAACAGGGAAAAGAGCAGGAGCCCCAGCCCCATTGCGATCGTGGTGAGGAGGAGAGATTCCAGCAGGAACTGATTAATGAGGTGCGTGCGCACGGCACCGCAGGTCTTGCGAATGCCGACCTCTTTCATTCTCCCTGCGATCTTGGCTGTGGAGAGGTTGATGAAGTTTATGGCGGCGATGATCAGGATAAGCAGGGCTATGGCAGAAAATACGTAGATACGCGTGAAGCTGCCCGTGTTGTCCAGGTCATTGTTCATGCCCAGGATCTCGTTTTCGAGATAGATCCTGCCGAGAGGCTGCAGGTAGTACGATGCGTCTTGCTCTTTATCAGAAAGGTGCGCCAGGGCCAATGCGGTGATCTTCTCGCCCACGGCCTTCGGGTCCGCTCCCTTGCCGAGACGCACAAATGTCGTGATCGATCCCCAGCCTTCCCATTTCGTCATCCTCTCCCCATGGGTCTGCTGGAGGGTGGCAAAAGAGGCGATCATGGGCACATTGAGGACGGTGTTGGAAGGCATTTTCCGCATCACACCTGTAACCTGAAAATCATACGTCTCACCCAGAGACAGCCTCAGGGTCTTACCCATTGGATCCGTGTCACCGAAGTACTTCCCGGCCAGGTCTTCATCGATGACAACGGTGAAGGGTGACTCCAGGGCGGTCCCCGGATCGCCCCTCTCGAAGGGAAGGGAGAAGACGTCCAACATCTCCTGACCGGCGAAGAACATCTTCGCTTCCCTGAAATCCCGGTCCCTGACGCTGACCGGAATGTAGCGGCGCCTCAAAATGCGGACACACTCCTCGACCTCGGGGATGGATTCCCGGGCGGCCGGTCCGAGGGGGGCGCAGACCACGGCGTTGATGAGGACCCTCCCTCCCATGGGAATGCGGCCGTTGACCCTGAAGATCTGATCCCTTTGGGGATACATGTTCTCGAAGCTCATCTCATGGATGACGTAGCCTGCCATGAGCAGGCAGGCGGCCAGTCCCACTGCCAGACCGACGATGTTGAGCAGGGCATATCTTTTGTGCCTGAGAACGTTCCGATAGGCCAGTTTGAGATAGTTTTTAAACATGGAGGCACTCCAGGGCGGCTTTTTCGTTCCCTAATAAAGACGCATGAACCGCGGAATTCGTTTACTGAGAGGGCGTTTTTCTAGTCCCGCGCGAGCAAAAGAGCCTTTTCCGTACCCCCCAGAGAGACGTCCATCAACTCGTGATAGCCCTGTTGAAGAGCATTTTCATACAAGGATGATTCAATGAATATGAGCCGGTCCCTCGGCCTGCTTTTGTCGAACATGTTTCCTTCGAAAAGGCTTTGTGAGGGGAAGAGGATGATAAGGTCAGGCTTTTCCCTGAGCACCTTCTCGATTACCAGCCCGGTCATTTGCACATTATTTCCTTCCCGGGACAGGATGCGGGCAATGGCCCGGTCCGTGAGTCCGAGGAGGTCGGTAGATCTCATCCTGGAATAGTAGGGCACGGATCCCTGCCTCCGGAGGGCAATGTGAGTTTGCTCAGGGAAGTCCTCACGAATCTTCAGTCCAAGCTC
>JAUWTO010000105.1 GCA_030614685.1 Candidatus Aminicenantota bacterium | reverse complement strand
TTCCGAAGAGGAGAAGATGCGCCGCAGCATCGTGGAGAACCTGAGCTTTCTCCTGCAGACCCGCCAAGGTTCAGTCCAGCACCTTCCGGATTTCGGCCTGCCAGACATCATGCAGATCTACATCGATTCAGGGTACACCTTCGACCCCCTTAAGAAACATCTGAAGGACATCATCATGAGGTACGAGCCCCGGATCGAAAAGGTAAGGGTGGAGGAGCCTCGTTTCGAGAAGGACCACATGCGGATCTATCTGCGTATCCATGCGACCATCAAGGATTTTTCCGATACAGAGGTCCTGCTGACGGAATTTTCGACCACAGGCTGGTCCAAGGTCGTGTGGGAGAGGGACGAGAAATGAACATCAAGAAGTACTTCGAGCGCGAGTACAATTTTCTCCAGCAGGAGGGGGAAAAGTTCGGCGAGAAGCATCAGGGGATCGGGAGCGAGCTGAGGATGTCACAGCGCCACCGCAAAGATCCCTTTGTCGAGCGTCTGTTCGAGGCCTTCTCTTTCCTGGCAGGCCGCATCCATGAGCGCCTGGACGATGAATTTCCCGAGCTTACCGGTGGTCTCCTGGAGCAGTTGTTCCCCCATTTTCTACGACCCTTCCCCTCCTGTGCCGTGCTCGAGGCCCGAGCTCACATGGGTGCCGTGCAGGAACCACTCGAAGTCAAGAGGGGCAGTGAGGTCCAGACACCCGGCGGTAAGTATCAAGTAAAATACAAGGTGTCCTCCGGTCCCAGGGAAAAAGCCAGGGTTGTGGAAAAAACAGAACACGCCGAGTTCGTTTTTCGCACCACCCAGGATCTGGTGATCCGTCCCATGCAGCTCAAAGAAGCGGGGGTGGAGGATACTTCCGATGCCGCCTCGGCTTTGGTGCTGAAGATCCATCCCTTCCGGAATGTGTCGTATGCGACTCTGGACCTGAGGCGCCTCACACTCTTTCTGTACGGTTCAGACTTCCTGCGTTACAACCTGCTTCTCTTCTTGAATCAATATGTGGATTCCGTGTATGTGCGGGAAACCCAGGGAGAGAACAAGGAGTTCCAAGAGCTCAAGTCCTTCAAGATCGGGATCCCCGGCCTTTCCGATGTCTTTGAGGATGATCCTGAAGATTATGCCGTGATCCCCTATGCGAGGCAGATCTTCACCGGGTACCGGCTGCTGCAGGAATACTTTGCCTTCCAAGACCGGTTTTTCTTTGTCGCTATAGAGGGACTGGACGCCTTCCCTGCGTCCGAGGACGGGCATCCCTTCGAGATCAAGATCGTTTTCAACCGCAAGCTGTCTCATGAGGTGAAACCGACCGCTCAGAATATCCGCCTCAACTGCACACCTATCGTCAATCTGTTTGACCGGCCCACCGAAGAGGTCATCGTCAACCAGCGCATGCCCGAATACTATGTCCTGCCCGATGTGGACCGGCGTAAGAGCCGCGAGATCTATTCCATCAACAAGGTGCGGGGTGTGAGCGAAGACAACCTCGAAATGTTCAAATATCTCCCTATCACGTCCTACGATATTCTGGATACACAGGATCCCGAATTCGAGTATAAGCGCTTTTTTTCCTTGATCAACCGTCCACTCCGGGGGGATATGGGAGAGACCTACATCCGATTGTTCGGCCCCAGCATGGAGGAAGAGCTCTTCCCCAAAGAGACGCTGAGTATCGAGGAAGCCACCCAATCCAACGGCTTCCTGCCGGCCAAATACCTGGAGGCGGAGTCCATCAACCAGACCATCGATTTCCCCGAGGGTGTGGTCGTATCCAACCTCACCACTCCCTCCGAGGTGTTGGACTGTCCAGACCGCCAGAATTTTCTCTGGGCCCTTATTTCACACCTCTCCCTCAACTATGCTACGCTGGCGGATGCCGGGACCCTGAAAAGCCTGTTGAGCCTGTATAACTGGTCTCCGGATGTCAACAATCCTGCCAAGAAGAAGATCCAGGCCATCGCGCAGATCCATCCTCCGATGACCAAATACATCATGCGTCAGCAGGGGCTGATCCGAGGCATCGAGTTCCGGATCGACATCGACGAGACCCAGTTCGAAAACGGAGAAGGGGACATCTATCTATTTGGTTCCCTCCTGAACCGTTTCCTCTCCCCGTACATCACGATCAACTCCTATGTCATCCTGACCATAGGAGAACTGGGAACCAACCGAGAGTATTCATGGAAGCCCAAATTGGGAAAGATCTTACCCGTCTGATCGAGGATCTCGAGAGACGCTCCCCGGAGTACTCCGTTTTCTACGCCATCTTCCTGGCCGAGAAGATCAGCAAGAGACTCTACCCCCGGCGGGATGATGCCAAATTCGATCAGGAGGGGCTCCGGTTTCGGCCCCATGAATATTACGAGTTTCCTCCCAAGGATATACGGTCGTTCAAATTCGACGACAATGTCATGACTTTTGTGCTCAATTTCATGGGGCTCTATGGGATCAATTCTCCCCTTCCCAGATGCTATGCCGAACAGGTGGCCATGCAGCAGAGCGTCCACGGTCCCGGCAATGTGCCGCTGCAGAATTTTCTGGATCTCTTCAACACACGGTTCTACTGGCTCTACTATCAGGCGTGGAAGAAATATCGGTATTACCTCCAGTTCGGTTTCGGCCTTGAAAACAAAGTCATGATGAGGGTGTTCTCGTTCATCGGGCGCGGCGAACAGAAGAACGGTCGGAAACCAACGCGCATCAACGAGATGATGCTCTTTCGCCTCTCTGGGATCCTCGGTCACCGCCTGCGCAACAAGAAGGGGCTTCGGATCCTCCTGAGGGAATTTTATCCCGGCATCGACTTCCACATCCGGGAGTTCATTCCCCACCGCGTGAAGCTGGCGGAGCGCCCCCGGATGGGATCGGGTGGGGGAGACCAGGCATTCCGCCTGTCAGAATTCAGCACGGTGGGCGAGAGTGTTGTAGACCTGATGGGACGGATCTGCATCGAAATCGGTCCTCTGGAATTCGAAGAGTACCTGGATTTTACTCCCGGAACAGATAAGGCCGGGCTGCTGAGGGAACTGATGTCCCTCTATCTGAACGACGGATTGGAGTACGATGTCCGATTCACCCTGAAGTCCGACACCATCGGGCATGTTTCCTGGAACGACCGGCGTTTGAAGCTCGGGGTCAGCTTCTGGATGGGTCGCCCCAAGAGCGAGACTGTGGACGTGTATTACACGAATGAACGCTTCTGCGGGTCTGCCAATTGAAGATGTTCATCACATATAGATCCAATATAAGGGGATAAACATGAAAAGCAAGGATTTACGGTCGCTTCTCCAAAAACTCAACAACCACATCATCCGAAATATGGACACCGCTACCGGCATGGGCATTAAGCGGGGGCACTATGAGATCAGCATGGAGCACCTGCTGAATGCACTGATAGAAGACGGGCAGGGAGACGTGCCCCTGATCCTGCGCCAGTACAGCGTCGATCCCGGCCGAGTTCAGGAGATCTGCCTTAAAAATCTGGAAGAGATGAAGACCGGGAATCCCGGAAAGCCGAAACTCTCCCCGCTGTTGACAGACCTCTTCGGACAGGCCTGGATCACAAGCTCGGTCCATCACAAAGAGACCAAGATCCGTTCCGGTGCCCTGTTCGAGGTATTTATTGCATCGGAACTCGTGATCAGCACCGGCCTGATGGAGCTCCTGTCTCCCATCAACCAGGAGCAGCTGAAAGCTGATTTTTATAAGATTGTGACCGGATCAGTGGAAGATGACGCCGCCGCCATGGAGGCCCTGCCCGCTGATGAAGCCAAAGAGATCCCCAAGGGCGGGACCGTACTGGATATCTACACCACCAATTTGACGGTCCAGGCCAAGGAGGGAAAAATCGATCCCATCCTGGGCAGGGATTCAGAGATCATCCAGATGATAGAGGTCCTCAGCCGCAGGAAGAAATCCAATCCCATCCTGCTGGGCGAGCCGGGAGTGGGCAAGACCGCTGTGGTGGAGGGCTTTGCCAACAAGGTGGCCGCCGATCAGGTGCCGGATATCCTCAAGGGTGTTCAGATCCACGCGCTGGATCTCGGGGCCCTCCAGGCCGGGACCAAGATGCGGGGCGAGTTCGAGAAACGCCTGAAGGCCGTGATCAACGAAGTGACCAAATCCTCCCACCAGATCATCCTGTTTATCGATGAGGCCCATACTCTCATCGGTGCGGGTGCATCGGCAGGGGGGAGCGATGCCGCCAACCTGCTCAAACCGGCCCTGGCGCGGGGAGAATTCCGGGCTGTCGCAGCCACCACCTACCTGGAGTACAATAAATATTTTGCCAAGGATGCTGCCCTGGAGCGCCGATTCCAGCCCATTCATATTGGGGAACCGGAAGACGACCAGGCCATGCTCATGCTGCGGGGGATCAAAGAGAAATATGAGACCTACCACGGCATCCATATCTCGGACGGGGCCATCGAGGCGGCCGTGAAACTGTCGCGCAAATACATTGCCGGCCGCCAGCTTCCAGATAAGGCTGTGGATCTCCTGGACACCTCAGCAACCCGGGTCAAGATGTCCCTGACCAGCAAGCCCCCTTCCCTGGAGCTCATAATCAGCCAGCTCGGGTCCGTAAAACTGGAGATGGAGACCCTGCAGATGGACCACGACCTGAAGATCGAGGACCATTCCGAGGAGCTGAAGGAGCTGGCCAAGCGAAAAGAAAAACTGGAGAAGGACATTGCGGCCAGAGAGGAGCGCTGGACCAAGGAGTGTGAACTGATCAAGGAGCTCATGGAGCTGCGCAAGGTCAAGTTTGCCCCGGATCCTGAGACCAAGCCGGACCCGAAGATCGACAAGGACATCACGGCCGTCACCAAGAAAATCAGCGACCTCCAGGGCGAGAATGCACAGGTGTTCGCCGATGTGACCGCCCTCACGGTCGCCGAGATCATCGAGTCCTGGACCGGCATCCCGGTTGGAAATATGACCCAGGACGAGATGACCAGCGTCCTGAGATTGGGTGATGAGCTGCGCAAAAGGGTTGTGGGGCAGGATCATGTGATCTCCCAGGTCGTGGACGTCATCCGCGGATCCAAGATCGGGCTCAAGCGGGAAGAAGCCCCCATCGGCGTCTTCCTCTTCATCGGGCCCAGCGGCGTGGGTAAGACCGAGCTGGCACGGGCCGTGGCAGAGGCCCTCTTTGGGGACGAGCGCTTCATGGTAACCCTCAATATGACTGAGTATCAGAACGAATATAACACCTCCCGCTTGATCGGCGCCGATCCCGGCCTGGTAGGGTACGGGGAAGGCGGTGCCTTAAGCGAGCCGGTGCGCCGCCGCCCCTACAGTGTCGTACTCCTGGACGAGATCGAAAAGGCCAACCAGTCGGTCATGGACCTGTTCATGCAGGTTTTCGACCGCGGTATGCTGCAGGATGCAGACCGGAGGGATATCAACTTCAACAACACCATCATCTTCATGACCTCCAACCTGGCATCCGAAGTGATCTTCGCCAACTACAACGAAGGCATGACCGATCCGGACGCCCTGCTGGAGGAGATGCGGCCCTATATGAATCAGCACTTCCGCCCAGAGTTCCTGGGACGCCTGAAGCCCATCGTGTTTCTTCCCCTGGCCGAAGATGTCATGAAGCTCATCGTAGAACTCAAACTCGGGCGCCTGGCGCGGCGCCTTCAGGAGAACCAGAACCTGAAGGTGGAATACAGCAAACCTGTCGTTAAAGAGATCGTCTCACGCTGCACCCGGGCTGAGACCGGGGCCCGCAACATCGACGCCATCATCGACCGTAACATCGCTCCCGAGATCTCCACCCAGCTGCTGGGCTTCATGACCGAGGGCAAAGAGCCTTCCCTGCTCAAGATCGGGAAAGACAAGAAGGGAAATTTTACTTACAACTTCACTTAACATGATTAGGTGAAATAAGGAGTCGGCATGGTCAAGTACTCATCTAACCAGCCCTTTTATGAGCTCCAGTGCAGCGAGCTCGAAGAGGATGCCCTGCGTGTCATATCATTCCAGGGCGAGGAAAAGATATCCCGTCTGTTCCGCTACACGTTCGAGCTCCTGTCCGAGGATCCCGAACTGGATCCGGTCGATGTCCTGAACAAAAAGGCCACGTTCGTCCTGCATAGAGGGGATGAGGATCCGCTTAAGATCTTCGGGATCATATCCCATTTCGAGCAGCGAGGCCGCACTCCCAGCTATGTATCCTATTATGCTGAGCTTGTGCCCAAGATGTGGCTCACTGGCCTCACCTTCCGGAATGAGATCTATCAGGAAATGAACGTCGAGAAGATCGTCACTGAAGTTTTGAAGATCGATGGCCTGGCCGCGAAAGACTTCGAGTTCGACCTGAGCGGGTCGTATCCGGACCTGGAATACGTGTCCCAGTACCGGGAGACCAACTTTGACTTTATCAACCGCTGGTGCGAGCATTTTGGGATCTTCTACTTTTTCGACCACAAAGACGACAACGACGTGATCATATTCACCGACGACAACGAAAAACTCCCTGCCATCGAACAGTCAGAGGACCTCCCCTACAATCCCAACATGGATCCCTTGAGTGAGAAGGAGACCATCCCTGATATCACCTGCCAGACCAAGGTCGTGACAGGCCTCCACCAGGTGAAGGATTACAACTACCGTCACCCTTCCCGGGACCTGAAGGCCGAGAGCCAGATTGATTCCGAGGCGCCCGGCTTGTTCTATGATTACGGGGACCATTACAAGGAAGTGTCGGAAGGGGAAACCATCGCCCAGGTCCGCAACGAGGAGACTGTGGCCCAGAGCAAGGTCTTCAAGGGCGAGAGCGACTGCCGCCTGTTCCGTGCGGGTTTTACCTTCAAGATGGCGGAGCACTACCGGGACGACTGGAATGAGATAATCTATGTACTGACTCAGATCAAATCCAAAGGATCTCAACGAGGGCTCTTCGCCTTCATGTCAGAGTCCCAGGAAATGCTTCCTACCTACGTGAACGAATTTCTCGCTATTCCCAATGACACCGCCTTTCGGCCGGAGCGGATCACCAAGAAGCCCAAGATCAGCGGATTCATGAATGCCAAGATCGATGCCGGAGGGGACGGACAGTATGCTGAGTTGGACGACCAGGGCCGCTACAAGGTCACAATCCCTTATGACCTGAGCGGCAACAGCGGGGGAGAGGCCTCCCAGTTCATCCGCATGGCCCAGCCCTATGCCGGCGCCGGCTACGGCATGCATTTCCCCCTGCACATGGACACAGAGGTGGCCCTCACTTTTGTCGATGGGGATCCGGACCGGCCCGTCATCATGAACTCCTTGACCAATCCGGCCACGACCAGCCCCGTGACGAGCTCCAACCAGACCCAAAGCCAGATCCGGGACAACGGCAACAACGAGATCATCCTGGAGAGCGCGGACGGCGGCCAGATAATCCACATCAAACAGTCATGCGGCCACGAGATCAAGTTGGACGCGGGTGGCCAAAAGATCGAGCTGCGAGACACCTATGGCAATGAGATTATCCTGGACAGCGGAGGTGGAACCCTATCGCTCTATTCACCAACCAACGAGTCCAAGATCGTCCTGGGTATGAGTATTGATATGACGAGCTTGAGCAATATTAAAACAAACACGGCGGCAGACTGGATCGAGAATGTGCTGGGCAAGGCCAAGGTGGATGTCGGCGGGGATGTGTTAAATCTGTTCATGGGAATAAAAAACGAAGTCGTGTTGGGCGCTAAATCAGAATTCCTGGGAGGAATTAAGAACGAGGTTGTGCGTGCCGCAGTAATCTCCAACTTCAGCGGCCTCAAAACAGAAGTTGTAAAAGGAACTGTATTCGAGAACAACAGCGCCACCAAGTATGAGTCCGATGGTGCCTCATCCAAGGAAAAAACTCCCTCTTATCTACAGCCGGTGGCCCAGGCGAAGCATTTGTTCACAATG
>JAUWTO010000127.1 GCA_030614685.1 Candidatus Aminicenantota bacterium | reverse complement strand
CCGCAGCCACAGGTGCATACCGTAGTAAGCCAGAGGCCACGCGATCACGTTGGCCAGCGCGATCCACCTGATGAAATCCCGCGCCGTCAGCCTCATGATTCCGGTGACCGAAGCCCCGAGCACCTTTCGGATCCCGATCTCCTTGGTCTTCTGTTCGGTTGTATAGGATGCCAGGCCGAACAGCCCCAGACACGCGATGACCACCGACAGCAGGCTGAAAACATTGAACAGGCTCCCGAGCCGCTGTTCCGACATGTACTGCCGGTTCACGGCCTCACTCAGGAATTCGTAACTGAAGGGAAAACCCGGAGCGGCCTCCTCGTAGGCGGACTGGATCCGTTCCAGAGTTGCCTGGGTTTGCATCCCCTCGATCTTGACGAAACCTAAGCTGGTCCAGGGCTTGTACATGCGGAAGACAAAGGGACGGATGGCCGTGTGAAGGGAGCGAGCATGAAAATCTTTGACCACACCGATCACGCGGACCTCACGGAACGACTCCTTCCAGGCCGGATGGGCCAGATAGAGCATGGCCCCCAAGGGATCATCGAGCCCCATGCGCTGCGCCGCGGTCTCGTTGATCACACAGGCCGAGGACACGTCGGTGGGGAACTCACGGGAAAAACCCCTCCCCTGTACAACGGGGATGTCGAACGTCTTAAAAAAATCAAAATCGACCACGGTGTAATCCACTGACATCAACTCATCGCTGGGATTTCCCTCCCAGTCCATGCCGATGTTCTCCCCCACCTGGTTGGGGAGCTGTGCCGCCGATGTCACATGCCGGATACCGGGCAGTGCAACCAGGCTGTTGCGGAAGGTATCGAACTTCATCATCAGGAGCGGATTGTTCCAGAAATAGAGCACGTGATCCCTGTCGAGCCCCAGGTCCCGGTTCTGGATATAACGCAGCTGGCTCGCAACGACCAGAGTGCATATGATGAGGCACACCGAGATGGAGAACTGCACCACGATCAAGCCTTTCCTCACCGCCGCTCCCCGGCTCCCGGAGGAAGAGCGGTCCTTGAGGGTCTGGGCCGGCTGGAACGCCGAAAGAAACAGGGCGGGATAGCTCCCGGCCAGCAGCCCTGTCCCGAGAGTGATAAGGACGAGCATGAGCACGAGCGACACACTCGCACCCGAAAGCAGGGCCATGGCTTTCCCTGTGAACTGGTTAAAGGAGGGCAGCGCCGACTCCACCAGGACCAGGGCCACCAACAGCGACAGCAACGCGATCAGAACGGCCTCGCCCAGGAACTGCCGCACCACCTGCTTCCGCAGGGCTCCGATCACCTTGCGCATGCCCACTTCACGGGCCCGTTCGGTAGACTGGGCCGTGGCCAGGTTCATGAAATTGATGCAGGCCATGAGCAGGATGAAGGCGGCGACCACAGAGAACAGGGTGACCCGCTTGACTCGCTCCGGAGTTCCAGACAGGCTCCGCGCATAATCATAGAGGTAGACACGGGTCAGAGGCTGGAGTACCGGCACATAGGTCTCCTCCTCACCAATATTCTTTTTATAGATGTCGGAGATCCTGGCTTCGAAGTCCGCCGCAGACACTCCGGATCGGAGTAGCAGGTAATTGGGGCCGGACCACTCTTCCCAACGGGCCAGGCGATCTTCCCCCAGGAATTCGATCCGGGACACCATGTCGAACTGGAGGTGAGAATTCAGAGGGACATCCGCCATGATCCCTGTGACCTTGAGGTCTTTCATCTCCCGGGCCACGTGGACGACCTTGCCCATGGGGTCCTAGTCCCCGAAATACCTGCGCGCTGTCTCTTCCGACAGGACAATGGATAACCGGTCCTGCAGGGCCGTCGCCGGGTCCCCTTTCAACAGCGGGAATGAGAATACCTGGAAGAATGACGGATCGGTCAGCGCGATATTGAACTCCATGAAGCTCCGGTCTGCATACTTCACCAGGGATCCATACCAGGGCCACACCCGGCACGCGACCTCCACTTCCGCGTACTGCGCCTCGAGTGCCGGCCCCAACGCGTAGGTCAAGGAATAGCTCGCGCTCCCGTCCTCCATCCGGTTAAGAACACGGAATATCCTGTCTTTGTTCTCATGGAAGCGGTCGAAGCTCAGCTCGTCCTCGACCCAGAGGCCGATCAGCATGAAGCAGGCCAGGCCGATGGACAGGCCCAGGATATTGATGAACGCATAAACCTTACGGCGGCGGATGCGGCGCAGGGCCACCTTGAGATAGTTTTTAAACATGGTCAGACTCCACAGCAATGATTCGATGGCAAAGGAAACCAGGAGCGAGAGCATCGCTCCCGCAGACCGCAACCGCGCATAAGACGTTCCGCTTGCAGCGGCGGCCTCCGCATATCTCTGCGCCAAGTCCTCCTCGATCGTCGAGAGCATCTCACAGTCGACAAAGAGTCCAAACAACATGCGGACCGCTCGTGGCAGGCGGAACTCTTCCTGTCTCATGACTTGAATTCTTTTTTAAGGTCCGGCACACCCAGCCAGATGGATTGGCTCACCTCTTGCAGGGTGACAAGTTTATCCTTTCCCAAAGACGTCAGCCGGTAATACACACGGGGCCGTCCCCCCTTCTCTGCCGAGCCTTCGGCCTGGAAGGTCTTTACGTACCCGCTCTTTTTCAGACGGTTCAGGGGCGCGTATATGGCCCCGGACATCCATTTGACGCCCGTGTCCCTCTCGACCTGCTCCCGAATGGAAATCCCATAGGCATTGTGTTCCAGCTTCCAGATCGCCAGCAGAAGCATCTCTTCGATCCGTGAAAGCACGTCCATGGTTTTAAACCTCCAGATAATATTCGTAACGAATAATATATTTTATAGTATTCATATTACATATTACGTGTCAAGCTGTAAAAAGTTATTAATATTTATAGGAATATCATTTCGAATCATTGTACTAAAGTGCAATTGACACCAATTCATATCTTTTGTTACAAAAGTAGAGAATCATCCTGAAGAGAGGAGGAAGCATGGTCGAGAAGTTCCAGGTCCTGCTGCCGGAATGGCTGGCAGACTACGTCCACTATCTGGCAGGCAAGTACGATATGAAGATCTCTGAGGTCATCCGCATACAGGTAAGTGCCGCTGCCCTGTTCATGGCTATGCGCCTGCACCCCGAATACGAAGCCGACATCGAGATCAACCAGATTGTCACCGGGATGGCAGAGCACGCCACGCAGAACGACAAAGAGAAGGTGGAACGGCTCGCATCAAAGCTCCTCTTCGAGACCCGGAAAGCGGTCGAGTACCGCATGGATAAAGAGAAGTAAGCCTAAATCCTAAATCTCGCAGTCACAGCTGCGGATGTGAACGCAGTGTGTGCTCCCGGGGGGATCATACCGCACGCCATCGAGGAAATATGAACAGGAGATGACAAAATATATGGGGTGGAGAGGATCATCAGCCTCGCTTCCATCCCTTGTCCAGTCAAACTCCTCTGCGTAGACCACTTCCAATTTGAACTGGATGTTCGTGAGGCTTCGATCGGGATCGGAGACAATTTTGTCAAAATATTTCTTGATTTTTTTCCCGCCATGATACGTTTCCCCGTCATGGCCGACAAAGGTCCCGTTCCTACCGAACGCGTCTCCGATCGCCTTGGTTCCATCCTTTTCCAGTTTCCCACTCCCAGACGCTTTTACCAACTTGCCTTCCATCTGCGCGATGATCTTGAGAACCTGATCTCTCCCATCCGGACTCCACTCTCTTTTCTCAAGGGGCTTCCAGACTATCATTTCGAAACCTGAAATCTCATCACCCGCATGAAGCTTTGTTCCCTTCGCAGGCTTTTCACAAATAAAAAAGTACACCACAAGTACTGCAATCAATAATCCAACCACAAAACCAATTACATATTTCATTATTTCCCCCTTTAAATGTTCTTTATATATATAAACCTGTTAAACAGGGCATGTTACTCAGAAATCGCCGTATTTCTGCACCCGTTCCTGATAGACCGCCTGCTGGCTCCGCATGATCTCCTGAAAACGGGCATCGTCCCGAAGGTTGTCGTAGAGAGGATTATGCATAAGAAAAAGATAAGAGTACAGATACCACTGCTGGATATCGAATCCCATATCGATTCCGTACTGGATGTTGGTTATAGCTTCGTCCTTCAGTCCCAGGAGCGAATAGATGCTGGTGAAGATGGAACGAAATGTGTCTTCATCCCCGGCAATCAAATTCAGAGCGTTTTTTGCGTCACCGGAGACAGCATACAGCAGAGCCCGATGCTGTCTATGATAGTCGGACTCCCCATAGGTGCTCTTCGCCTCAGCCAGTGTATCCGCTGCCAGTTCCAGCTCCCCCAGCTTGATGAGTTCCTCAACATAATTTAAGAAGAGCTCGTAATCCGGATCCAGCTCCAGCGCCTGTCTCATCTGAATGATCGCCTCGTCCTGGCGCCCCACCCAACTGTAACAATCCGCCCTGTTCTGATGCCAGATATAATCGTCCGGCACCGGATTCACAGCCAGGGCTCGATCATAATGCTGGCGCGCCTGTTCGTACAGGCCTATGCTCCTGAAGAAGGAGCCGACATGAAAGTTGACCTCTGCGTTGTTCGGATCTTTTTCATAAGCCCTCTTGAAAAACCTGTAGCTTTGATCCAAATCCTCCAGATTGTAGTATTTCCAGCCGATCCCCAGGTTGGCCTCAGCCAGATCCGGGTCGATCTCGAACGCCTTCTGATAGTACTCGGTCATCTGATTCTTGTACAGCGGATCATTTTCGCGGACAAACCGGTGTTCAAACACATTGCCCAGCCTCCAGTAGACCAGGGCAAACTCCGGGTTTTCCTCAACGGCTTTGGTGTAATTCTGGACACAGTTGTCGAAATCCGGGATCTCTTTCCTGCGGTAGAAGTTCGACTCAAAGCGCTGACCGATAAGATAGTGTTTGTTGGCCTCGACATCGACAGAATCCCCGGACACAGATTCTGCGTAGGCCTCTAGAACAGGCTCGACGCCCAGCCATGCCGACACAGATCCGGCAATGATATCCGAGCTGTCGAAGATCCCGGCCTGGAGCTTCGTGGTGTACCGCTCCATAAAGAGGGCCTGATCCCCTTTAACGCTGGTCAGTTCGATGTGGATGTAAATGGTGTCGGCCTCCCGGGACAGCCTCCAGTAGAGGATGTTGTCCACAGCAAGATATTCCCCGATCTCCTTGTTTGTGAGGCTCAGGTCTTCTGCTGTCCAGGCCCGTGAGCTGATCACCTTGAGGTCCTTGAACTTTGTCAGCCTCCGGGTTATGGCCCAAGTCACCATAGGTTATAAGTCGCTGAGTTCACTGTTGAGTTCATCCAGGTGAGAAGGGAGCACGACCACGGAATTGACCCACATCGAGTTGGCCTGTGCAGCAGGCTCTGAGGATCTGCGCACGTAGAGCTGATCGAACAGGAAATACGCCAAAATCAGGATCACTCCGAGAGGCAGGATGATGGCCGGGAACCGGAACAGCTTCAGGCGGAGCTGTGAGGTTTCCAGAGGCCTCCCGAACAGAGAAGACTTCTCACGGGTCGCTACATCCGTCTCGATGAACGTCAGTTCCCCGCACAGCTCATCGGCGGACTGGAATCTCTTCCTGGGATCTTTTTCCAGACACTTCAAGATCAGGCGGCTCAAGGCGGGGGGGATCTGGGGATTCAGCTCCATAGGATTCCTGGGGGCCGCGGTGGTATGCTTGACCGCGATGCTGATGGTGGAATCTCCCTCAAAGGGCGCTCTCCCAGCCACCATCTCATAGAGGATCACTCCCAGCGAGTAAAGATCCGAACGTGCATCGAGATCCGTGCCCTCCACCTGTTCAGGGGAGAAGTACTTGGGCGTGCCGAGTATGACCCCTGAATCCGTGAGTGCCTCCTCTCCCAAGGCCAGGGCGATGCCAAAATCCATGATCTTGGCGTTGCCCTGCTTGTCGATCATAATGTTATGGGGTTTGAGGTCCCGATGGACGACACCCAGACGATGCGCCTCGGCCAGGCCCCGGCACAACTGCTTGCCGATCTCGACAGCCCTACTGGGTGTGAGCGGCCCCATGCGAACCAGGGAGTTTTTGAGATCCTCTCCCGAGACATATTCCATGGTGATGAAGCGGGTGTTGCCGTCCTTTCCCAGGTCGTACATCCGGCAGACATTGCGGTGCGCGATCCTGCGCGCCATCTTGATCTCGTTCTGGAAGCGCTTGATCGTCTGAGCGTTGGACGCGATCTCCGGCCTTATGAGCTTGAGGGCGACCTTCTCGTTGACCTCCATGTCAAAGGCCTTGTATACCCAGCCCATCCCGCCGATCCCCAGGCGCTCGATGATCTCATAGCGGTTCGCCAGGATACTCCCGGTCTTCAGACTCATGGTCAGCTGGTCGAGGGTCGCAGTCCGGACTCCCACTTCGTCCTCTCCGGAGTGCAGTCTGGTGGCACATTTCCCGCAATAATTGGTGTTATCGGGATTCTCAAACTGGCATTTGGGACATTCCTGCGGCACGCGTAACCCCTTTAAACATGAACTAAAATACTCATAATAAGAATATTAGTCAACAATCCTATGTGCTTCACCTCCCCAATTCGAATCATTTATACCACAATTCTGTACCGTGACAGAGTCAATATCACTGTTTTGACTTGCTCCAGTGCCTGTGCTATACCAGAGGCAACATTGTGGGACAGATCGAACGGATGGGAAAACAACCACGCCAGGGTATGCCTTTTCTGTACTTCTTGATCTCCCGCGTGATCAAGCTGGGCCTCTCACTATTTTTCCAGAAGATCGACGTGCGGCACGCCGAAAACATCCCGGAGCGGGGCCCTGTGGTTTTCGCGGCCAACCACCCCAATTCCACCATGGATGGCCTGCT
>JAUWTO010000109.1 GCA_030614685.1 Candidatus Aminicenantota bacterium | reverse complement strand
CTGGAGGGATCTCCCACGCTGCTCTGTGACATGGACCCCCAGGGATCCGCCTCTTTTTACTTCAGGATCCGGCCCTCCAAAAAACACAGGGCCGGCAAGATGCTCCAGGGCGGCAGGAAGATCACATCCAGCCTTAAGGGCACGGATTATGACAACCTGGACGTCCTGCCCTCCCACATCTCGTACCGCAACCTGGACATCACCCTGGACGGCATGAAGCGCTCAAAACAGCGCCTGAAAGAACTCCTGGCCCCGTTCGAAAAGCACTACCGCCACATCTTCCTGGATGCTCCCCCCAACATCACCCTGGTCTCGGAGAACATTTTCAACGCTGCGGATCTGATCCTGGTTCCGGTCATCCCTACGACACTATCCGTGCTCGCACTGGAGAAGCTAATCGATTTTTTCAAGGCCAAGAACCTCGATCGTAAAAAGATTCGGGCCTTCCTCTCCATGGTGGAACGACGAAAGAAGATGCATCAGGAGATCCGGGAAGAAAAACTCGGCGACAAACGCTTTCTAAAAACCACGATCCCCTATTCGGCGGTGGTGGAAAAGATGGGGATCTTTCGTGAACCCGTGGCCCGCTTCAGCGGGAATTCCACAGCTGCCCAAGCCTACGCAGAGCTGTGGCAGGAGATAAAGTCGCTGGAGCCTGTGGAGAGATAGACGGTGAAAAGGCTGTATCTGGTGAGACATGCCAAATCGAGCTGGAAGGACCCGGAGCTGGACGATTTTGACAGGCCTCTCAACAAGCGCGGCAAGCGGGATGCTCCCTTTATGGGGCAGAGGCTCAGGGAGGCGAACGTCCGGCCGGACCTGATTCTCAGCAGCCCGGCCAAACGGGCCAGGAAGACCGCAAAGATCATCGCAGCACAGATCGAATACCCTGGGAAAAAGATCCAGTGGACGGAATCACTCTATGCCGCCGGGACACTGACCCTGCTTCAGATTCTCCACAGGATCGAGGATTCGGTTGAGCAGCTCATGCTGGTCGGTCACAATCCGGGACTGACCCTGCTGGTGGAGCTTCTTACCAAGGAGCAGGTCGACAACATTCCAACCACAGGGATTTTTGCTGTGGACCTCGACATCGAATCCTGGGGCCAAGCGGCTGAGGGAAGCGGAATCCCGGTGTTGATCGACTATCCCAAGAAGCATTTGCAGGGGCCCGGATAACCGTATCCCCTTGGAACGTCTATTCGTTTCTCAAGGCATCCACGGGATCGGCTGAGGCCGCCCTAAAGGCCTGGTAGCCGACTGTCGCGAGGGCGATGAGCAGCGCGCCCGAGCCGGCCAGCAGGAGCACCCACAGGTTCATGGTGATGCGAAAGGCAAAATTCCGCAGCCATAAGTTCATGGCGATCCAGGCAGCGGGCCAAGCCAAAATGTTCGCGTACAACACGACCCGCGCGAAATCCTTGGAAAGTCTCACCATGATATTCGCCACGGTCGCGCCCATCACCTTGCGGATACCGACCTCCTTGGTACGCTGTCGGGCCATATAGGAGGCAAGACCTAACAGGCCCAGGCAGGCCACAAAAACGGCGATCAGTGAAAAATAGACAAACAGGGCCTGAAAATTCTCCTCCGCCCGGTACAGCCGGTCATAGCTCTCATCGAAAAATCGGTACTCGAAGGGATGATCCGGCGACAACTCCTCCCACACATTTCCGATATAGGCGAGCGTGTGGTCGATATCATGGGGAGAGATCCGGATGTTGGCGATGTTGCATGAGGGCGGATCGTAGACCAGGGCCAGGGGCTCTATCTCATGGTGCAGCGATTGGAAATGGTAGTCTTCCAGCACACCGACGATCGTATATGAATTCCCAACGCTCAAGGTCTTCCCGATGGGAGAATCCAGTCCAAAGGCCCTGGCCGCGGTTTGGTTCAAGATGAGGGCCTGCCCAGCCTCGGAGGCCATGGTCCGGGAAAAATCCCGGCCCTCTACGAGGTTCAAGCCCATGGTCTCCACAAAGTCCGCATCTGTCAGGAAGACAGTGCACTTCACCGTGGTCTGCTCGGTCCTGAGGTCCCATGTGCCCGTGATCCCGGGCCGGGTAAACCTGGAGATGGAAAGTTTTTCAACCCCGGGATAGGCCTCCAGCTTCTGGCGGAACACATCGGCCTTGTCCCTTATACTGCTGCTCTCCTCGAACCACACGAGATAGTCTTTGTCAAAGCCCAGATCCTTGTCGTTGATGAAGTGAAGCTGCCGCATCACCGTGATCATCCCGATGATCAGAACGATGGACATGGCAAACTGAAACACGGTCAAGGTTTTTCTGAAGGCCGTCCCCCTGACACCCCTCGAAGTTTTCCCACTGAGGCTGTCAGCCGGCCGGAAGGCCGTGAGGACAAAGGCGGGGTAGAAACCGGACACGAGCCCCAGCCCCAGGGCAAAGGCCAGCAGGAAAAGCCCGTGCACAGGGCTGCTGAACAGGCCGAGTTCCAGCTCCTTGCCGATCAGGTCATAGAAGAGAGGCCTGAACAGGAGGACCAGCAGGCAGGCGATTCCGGTAGCGATGACGTTCAAGAGCATGGATTCGCCGAGGAACTGCTTGATGAGAAGACTCCTCCGGGATCCCAGGACCTTTCGCACCCCGACCTCCTTGGCCCTGACCGATGCCCGGGCCGTGGTCAGGTTGACAAAGTTGATGCATGCGATCACAAGGACGATCAGGGCGACCAATGTGAAGATATAGACATTCTGCAGACTTCCATGTTTATACCGGCCGCCTCTGAACGCGTCGAAGTAGAGGTCCTTCATGGGCCGCAGGCTGAACACATAGTTCTCTGAGATCCGATCCTCTGTCATGCCCCATCGGTCCGTATAGATGCTGTGCATAAACAGCCGGATCTTCTCCTCCACGGCTCCAGGATCATGCCCCTTGGTTAACAGCAGGTAGGTCTGGCAGTTCCAGTGCCCCCAGCTGACGTCTTCATCCGTAACATCATCCAGGGCCTCGATGGAGAACAAGGCCCCGAAGCTGATGGAAGAATTCCGGGGCGGATCCTGGATCACGGCGGTTACGGTGAAATCCTTCTGGTTGTCATAGTTGACAATCTTTCCGATGGGATCGGCATTTCCGAAGATCCTCTGCGCCTCGGTCTCGGAAAGAACGAGAGAGAACGGATCCTTGAGGGCGGTCTCCGCATGCCCTCTGATCAGGGGAAAAGTGAAGACATCAAAGGCCTCAGGGTCTACAAAATAGCTCTCCTCGATCTTGAAAAAACCGCCCTCGTATCTGAACAACTGGGAATGGAAGTTGTTTCGAAAGCGCACCGCCTGCTCGATCTCGGGAAAAGTCTGCTTGAGAAAATCTGCCATGGGCACCGGTGTCCCGTTGTTCTCCGCGGTCCCGATCTGATAGATTCTGTCCAGCCGCGTGTGGAATGAATTGTAGCTCAATTCGTTGGCCACATAGGACATGATCAGTATGAAGACGGCGATCCCTAAACTCAAACCGGCAATATTGATCAGGGAATACCCCTTCTGCCTGCGCAGGTTCCTCAGCATGAGCTTCATGGAATTTATAAACATGTCGGTTCTCCAACGGAAGAAATTTCTCACAAATCCCGGCAGGGACCTTAAAACTTCAGCCCAGAACCAGAGGCGGGCCTTCACCGTCCCCTCTGTGGCAGCGATGTGCTCGAATGTCTCCCACAGGTCCCCCAGGGCATAATCGGAATCCCCGTTTCCTGCTGCCATCTTCAGGAGCCAAGCCGCTGAACAGGGGGGACACGATTTTTTTTGATCCATCGTCTTACTTTTCTTCCAGCACGGTCTTAGGAAGGTCCGCCCAGGTTTTTTTTTGCAGGTCCCTCACCTCCTGCAGGGCATCAAAACCGGACTGGGTCAGTCGGTAATACCGCTTGCTCTTCCCTCCTCTCGACTTGGTGGGCGCTCCGATGATGGTCTGGACCAGGCCCTTTTTGGTCAGGCGGTCGAGCACATCATAAATGGCTCCGATGGACCAGTATTTCTGAGTGACCTCGGAGACGTGTTCCCGGATCGTGACCCCATAGGCGTTTTCCTTCAGTTTGAGTATGGAAAGGAGGAGCAGTTCCTCCTGCCTTGATAAGAATTTCATCTTCCTCTCCTGGACATTTCTTCTGTAATATAGAATTTATCAACCGGATTGTCAAGGATTATTTCTGGAAAACCGAATATACTTCCGGGACACTACAACTTTTTCGATCGCACTACGTATGAAACCGTGGGAGAACCATAGACAGCCTGACTACAATATATTAAGATCTTCTCCCGCAAACCCAGAATAGAATGGACGGTACAGTCGTAATACCAGGGGAGAAACACATGAATGTCATAGAGCTCGAAAACATCACCAAGACCTTCGGCTCCGTAAAGGCGGTCGATTCCCTCTCGCTCGGGGTCCCCAAAGGCAGTATCTACGGATTCATCGGCCCAAACGGCTCGGGCAAGACCACGACTCTGCGCATGATCATGAACATTTTCTACCCGGATTCCGGAGATATCAAGGTGTTCGATCAAAAACTCAACGACAGGGTCAAGGACCGCATCGGTTACCTGCCGGAGGAGAGGGGCCTTTACCAGAAGATGAAGGTCCGCGAGCTCCTGCAGTTCTATGGGGAGCTGAAAAGCGGACACAAGGTCGACAAGGACGTTGACTACTGGCTCGAAAGGCTGGACCTCACCGAATGGGCCAATAAGAAGGTCGAGACCCTCAGTAAAGGCATGAGTCAGAAGGTTCAGATCATAGCGACCATCGTCGCTAAGCCCGAACTCATCATACTCGACGAGCCCTTCACCGGGCTGGACCCGGTCAATGCCGAAGCCATCAGGGACATGGTCCTGGACCTGCGCTCACGTGGAGCCACCATCATCTTCAGCACCCACGACATGAGCGTGGCAGAGAAGATGTGCGACTTCATCTTCATGATCTTCAAGGGCAAAAAGGTCCTGGACGGCACACTGGCTTCCATCCAGGCGGAATACGGCAGCGACACCCTGCGCATCACAACCGAAGCCGGCGCCACGGCCGTGAAGGACCTGGAGGGGGTGGAGCGGGTCTCGGACTTCGGCCGCATGCAGGAGCTGCGTGTGGAACCGGATTACGACCACCAGAAGATCCTCGCTGCCATCATGTCGCGGACGCGGATCCTCGGCTTTGAACTCACCAAACCCACCCTTCACGACATCTTTATCCGTATAGCCGGGCCCGAAGCCAAGGAGAACCATTATGCGTAAGATCCTGCGAATAGCCAAGAGAGAATACAAGACATCCGTAAGGACCAAGGGCTTCATCATCGCGCTGGTCTTGATGCCCGTCATGATGGGAGGGAGCGGTCTGGCCATGTATCTGTTCCAGGGTCAGGTCGACACCCGGGACAAGCAAGTGATCATCCTGGATCAGTCGGGCATCGTGGCGGACGTGATCATGCGGGCGGCCGAGGCCCGGAACCATGCAGAGGTGATGGATAAGGAGACCGGAAAAAAAGTCAAGGCAGCCTGGGTATTCGAGCGGATCGAACCGGACCTGTCCGATCCCACAGCGCAAAGGCTGGCGCTCTCCGACCGCATACGGAACGGCGAGATCCACGCCTTCCTGGAGATCGGCCCCAACGTGAAGCACCCGGAGACAGACTGGGATACAGCCCGGATGGCGTACTATGCCAAGAACGCGGCCCTGGACACTGTCCGGGGCTGGCTATCCAGCTCGATCAACATCTATCTCCGCAAGGCGCGGCTGGAGGAAGCCGGGGTCGAGGCGGAGAAGGCGGAAGCGGCCCTGGCCTGGCTCGAGGTCGCCCCGCTGGGATTGGTCTCCCTGGATGATGCAGGGCAGATCAAGGAAGCCAAACGCAGCAGTGAAGCCCAGGCCATCCTGGGCCCCATCATCCTTTTCTTCCTCTTTTTCATGATGATCATGATGGGAGCCATGCCTCAGCTGCAGTCGGTCATGGAGGAAAAGAGCCAGCGGATCGCCGAGGTCCTTCTGGGCAGCATCAAACCCTTTGAGTTCATGGCCGGCAAGGTGCTGGGAGGCCTGGCCGTCTCTATGACAGCGGCTTCCGTCTATGTCGTAGGTGGCGTGTTTATCATGAAGCGATTGGGCCTGGCGGATTATGTCCCGTATCACATCCTGCCCTGGTTCTTTGCCTATCTCGTGCTGGCCATCGTCATGTTCGGATCCATCCTGGCGGCCCTGGGTGCCACCTGCAACGATGCCAAGGACGCGCAGAACCTGACCTTCCCGGCAATGATCCCCGTATTCATCCCCATGTTCCTGCTCATGCCTGTCATCCAGGAACCGTCCAGTTCGTTTGCGACCGCACTTTCGCTGTTCCCCCCCTTCACGCCCATGCTCATGCTGCTGCGCATCAGCGCGCCGGTCGGAATCCCCATGTGGCAGCCCTGGGTGGGGCTCATCGGCGTCATCATATTCGCCCTGCTCTCCATCTGGGCCGGGGGACGCATTTTCCGCATGGCCATCCTGCTGCAGGGCCAACCGCCCAAACTCTCCAACATCCTGCGCTGGGCCTTCCGTGGATAACACAGAGCACACCGACCATCAAAGGGCTTGACAAAATCGCTGCAGAAACTCCTAATGAGTGTGAAGGAAGGAGTCAAGCATGGACACCGAATTCACGCATACAATCCTCGGTAGGACCGGCCTAAAAACGCACCGGCTGGGACTCTCGGCGACCTACTGGCCGGGTAAGAAAACCGTATACCGGGCGATTGACAGCGGCCTGAATTTTTTCTTCTGTTTCGGCATCGACAAGCAGATGCTGGCCGTGATGCGGGATGTCCTCAACCAGGACCGGGAAAAAAACGTGGTCGCCACAGGGGCCTACAACCTGCTGGTCGGGCACCCCAACCTGCGCAGAACCCTCGAAAAACGGCTTAGACAGCTGCGCACCGACTACATCGACATCTTCCTATTCCTGGGCGTCACCAAGCCAAAACATTTCCCTCGGAAGGTCCTGGATGAGTTGTACGAGCTCAAAGCCGAAGGCAAGTTCGGCCATGTGGGGATCTCGAGCCACGACCGCAAGTTCGCCGGCGAAATGGCGGCAGAGGGAGCGCTCGACACCCTCATGATCCGCTACAACGCTGCCCACCGTGGTGCTGAGCAGGACATTTTTCCTTATACCGCTTCCCATGATCCCGGGATCATCAGCTACACAGCCACGCGCTGGCGCCAACTGACCAGGCGGCCGAAGAAGGGCTGGCCCATGGAGAGGCCGATCCCGGACGCGGGCCTGTGCTACCGTTTTGTGCTGTCCAATCCGCATGTGCATGTGTGCCTCACAGCCCCCAGCAACCAAAAACAACTCGACGAGAACATCTCCGCGCTGGACAAGGGCCCCCTATCCGAGGATGAGATGCGCTTCATGCGGGAGTTCGGGGATGTGATCTACAACCAGAACAAGTATTTCATGTAAGCGCCTAACCACATGCCGATTCCGAAGGACCTGAAAAATGCCCTGGACGAGGCTTTGGGCTCGAGTTAATTTCTTGGGCTTGCATTCCTGAAGTGATCCCGGCATTCCTCTCAGCCCTCTGCGCCTGGGAAATTCATCCTTTCGAACAACCAATATGTTCATTTAAAATGAAAATATCAGAAGTTCGG
>JAUWTO010000348.1 GCA_030614685.1 Candidatus Aminicenantota bacterium | reverse complement strand
CGGCAAAGATCTCTTCACACAGGGAATCGAAATCCATGTCGACCTTGACCAGGAGCATCTTCCCGCTGTCCAGATAGACATAGTATTCGTCCTTTTTTTCCCCCTGCTGCAGGTAAACCAGGGCCCGAACCTTGCCCTTGCCCTCGGCGAATTTGCTGGCGACATTGAGGTTGACGTCGATCTTGACATCCATGCGTACCTTCCTTTGATTCTTCCGTCTCTTCCTGAACCATCGGCTCCCGAGCCGAGGGTCGGAACATCATAGACTTCTTATCACAAGTCAGGAGGCAAGCTCAAATGAAATCGAGAAAAAACATTCCCACTTGAAGTATCGAACAGAACACATATATAATGGACCAAGATCGCCATCGTCGCTGCCGCGGCACTGCTGGCGATAATGGCGCTCTTCTACAAGACCTGCTGCTGCGCGATAAAGAAAGAGAAGGCGGCTGAAGCCGCGCCACTTCCCACTGCTCCCCCGGCAGACACCGAATAATCACCTAAGACAAACAAGCAAAGAAGCCAGGACCTCTTTTTTCAGGGAGATGTCTGGCCTTGGCCTCCGTGATCATTGGACTTTGCCTCCCGCTCCGTGAACTCACGCCGGCAATCCAGGCAGGTACAAGGCGTGGATTTAACCTGGATTATTCAGGTTGAACCAATCCTGGATAACTCCGTATAAATTAAGGGGAATCGTATGAACCCGCCCAAAAGATCGACCGTGACCATCCCCTGCGCGAAATGCGGGGATACACTCCGGGTCTATCCCTATGATCTGGAGGAAGGCAAAGAGATCAAATGCCCGCGCTGCGATCAATATTTCGTTCCCTCCAAGATTCTGATCGAGATGGTCTCCAGGATTGCCCAGGACAATTTCGACAACGGTGAGTAAATACTCACTGGCCGTATTGTACTAAAGTCCAATTGAATTGCCCTTGCAGCTGTGATATTTTTTTCCCAATGGACACAGGGACGGCCCGTATCATCTTAGCCCGTTCTGGGCTATCAATTACCCCCTTTTGCTAATTACTGGGCCGTCCCTTTACCTCCCCAGTTCTCTATCCCAGCAATAGAAATGTAGAGGAATCCCAAAGGAATTTGTCAGAAAAATGCCAAGGACTGGGAAAGGAATGGCACGATACCTGGGCGAGTACCTATTTGATGATAGTGAACTCCTCCAAATCATCCGTGGCCTCGACGATCTCGATTTCTCCCCCGGGTTCTTTCACCTCGAACACCAGCCGCACGAGCACACCCCGGGACTCGTCCTGGATCCCGCTCAGGCAGAATCCGCCCACCCGGGCAACACCGGCCTCGACCTCGTTCCCATCCAATGACACGAAATCGCGCGTCAGTTCCGTCTGTTCCACGCCCACGAACGCCAGCTTGTCCGTGGGGTATCTGAGCTCCAGCCCGAAGGCCTTGAGGTCAAAAGCATCGGTCACCCTGACGGGGACGATCAGCCTGCTCCCCCGCTCTGTCGCTCTCCCCAGGGTCAGGCTCCCGGATTCGCTTGACGGGTGTTCCACCCGGAAGCGGCCGTGTCCGGCTTTGGCATCAAAAATATCCTGGGCGAGGCTGTACAATTCCACGGCAGCCTCCCCATAGACACCTTCCTTGACCTGAAATGCGGCCACACACAACGATCCGGGGCCGCGAGCCGCGATCCCCTCCTCACCCCTTCCTTCCAGCCTCACGACTCCCGGCAGGCCCTCCTCTCCCCTCACATACGCGAATCCATGCGTCAGGGGAGAGCTCAGGACCCCCACGTACTCTAAAAGCTCGTGGGGATAGACCATCTCCAGGCTGAAATCCCGGATGCCCGCCGGGTTGTCGACCATGACAGGGATCATTACTCTGTCCCCTTGTCTTCCGGCAGTGGGAAGAGGATACACCGTTCGAGCCCCGTTGAGAGGCATGTCTATCCGGGATGAAACCGAAGCAGCGCCGGTGGGGCAGATATAATCCGCCGAGCACTGAGGGAGGACCCTCCTCATGAGGAAGTGCTCGAAGATCCACTGCGCGTCCCCGGGTGTGATGCAGTTGTTGGCCTCCAGGTGCTCCAGGCCGTCGCAGGGGCAGTGACTGTTGGCATCCGCCGTGGTCAACTGGAGAGAGCTCGGGGCGATCTTCCCCAGAAAGATCTCGAAGGCTGTCTGGGCATCCCCGGGGGTCACGGTCCCGTCGCCATTCACATCGCCCAACCGGGGACATGCTTCGTACAAAAGATCAGCCTCGAACGACCGCGGGCACAGG
>JAUWTO010000065.1 GCA_030614685.1 Candidatus Aminicenantota bacterium | reverse complement strand
TTTCGGGAAGGCCGCCACGATCAGGCCCTGATGAACCTCCAGGAGATCATCTCCCAACGACCGGATTATCTTCCGGCCTACAGTCACATGTCCAATCTGTTCTACTCTCTCGGGATCAAGGAACAGGCTGTGAAGAGTCTCAGGGACGGCCTCAAGGCCAACAGGGACAGTCTGTATCTCCAGTCGAGGTTGGGATTGATGCTGGTGGAGATCCAGGAGTATAAAGAGGCCATCAAGCTGCTGAAAAAGTGCATCTCCAAGGAAGATACCAATCCGGATTATTTTCTTTATATGGGGGTGGCCTACCAGAGAAGCGGGCAGTTTGACCTGGCAATGACCAACTACAAGGACGCCCTGAAACTCGACAAGAGCAATGCTATGGCCTACAACAACATCGGATCCGTCCACCTGATGTATTTTCTGCGTTCCCGGGATCTGAACGAGTACCGCCTCGCTATGGCCAACTTCAACAACGCTCTGGCGTTCAATCCCTATCTGCAGGCCGCCATCAACGGCAAAGCCGCCGCCACAAAGTTCAAGAGCCAGCTGGAAGAGCGCAGCTCGGTGAAATACTAGGGGACGTTCTCCTGACAGCCAGTCCTTTGTCAGGTGTCGATCCTACTCGAGTGAAACCAGTACCCGCTGCACGATTCCGTCCAGATTGCCTGTGTTGCCTACCCAGCGGACCGCGATGACCAGGTCGTTTTCGCTGTCTACATAGATGTAATTCCCGCCGAAGCCTGCTGCATAGAAGACACTCTCCGGCGCGCTGGGCAGCGACTCTGTTCCGGTGTTGAGCCACCACATGTAGCCATAGTCGGGATTGGCATGTGAGGGGACCTTGAGCATGTCGATCCACTCTTCCGAGATGAGCTGCTGTCCCTTCCAATTGCCGCGCCTGAGGAAGAGCAGGCCGAGGCGAGCCTGATCGCGAGTGCAGATGAACATGCCGCCGCCCCAGTGTCCGCCCCCGCTCACAGACTGCATCTTGAGCCCGTCGATCAGCACCCAGGAATTGCGGTACCCGTGCCATCTCCAGGTGGGGGAGGCATCGATGGGATCCATGATCCTGGTTTTGAGCACTATGGGGAGAGGGGTCCGCCAGACCTGGAGCAGACAATAGGCCAGGAGATTGACCCGGACATCGTTATATTTATAACTCGAGCCCGGCTCCCTGAGCGGTCGGTTCCTGAGGTCGTCCCACTTCACGCCTTGCGGAGGCCGGTCAGCCCAGTCCGGCTTCTCCCAGAGTGTTCCCGACCAATCCGAGGTCTGGTTCAGAAGGTGGTGCCAGGTGATCTTGGCGTTGTGCTCGGAGTCAAAGGTGCCGTCGGGCACATAGGGCTGCACAGGATCCTGCACGTCCCGAATGAGGCCCGCATCCAGGGCCAGCCCTGCGGTCGTTGAGAGATAACTCTTGGTCACGCTGAAGGTCATGTCCACCCGGTGTGTGTCTCCCCACTCCGCCACGATGAAGCCGCCTTTGAGGATGATCCCATTGGTGTCGCCACGTTCCTTGACCGGACCGATGGTGGTCCCGTGAGGCTCGCGGGCGAACGAGCTCTGGATGGAGACCTCGAGATCCCTGGGGGCATTCCAGCCGTGGGTCCGGGCGAATTCCACGGCCTCGGCCAGTTTTTCTGGATCCATGTCCAGGTCCTCGGGTTTGCGCTTCTCCCAGTCGTCGGCTTTGCCGGGGTAATAGGCTCGACTCTGGGCATCCCCCCTGCTCAGGCTCTGGAGAGGAAGAAGCAGGAACAATATCAGGAAAAGACACGGGATCGCCGCCCAGTTTCGGCGGTACCACTTCACTCGGGGGATGGATGTCATGGGTCCTCCTCGGTTCTCTAGGTTTTGTGGGGTGATTGTACAATGGATTTACTAAAAACAAAACCGCAATTGTGAAACACTCCGTTTCCCTGATTGATAGAGTTATCAACATGGAAAAATGCCAACGAAGGGCTTTCTTGGCTGGAAATTTGTATGATTTTAAGGTATAAGGGTGCCTTGGATTTTGCCATGAGAAGAATAGGGATTGCGATCTGCCTGCTCGCCCTGGGATGCCTCTTGGCTGCCGCCCAGTCCGAGGAAGACAAAGCCGTATCCGTAAAATTCGCGGAGGCCTTCACACGGCTCACGGAGCTCCACTCCGGTATCAAGGACCTCCATCCCCTGTTGGAGGGCCTTTATCCCGTTGCCGTGGTAGAGGGTGAGGTGTTCTATGTGTTCGATGTCCTGGAAAATGACCGACTCTATGAGCTGGTCAAGACCGCGAGGCCTCCCATGATCGTCCCGGAGGGAGTTCGTGCAGCCTTTCCTCTGGATTTCTATGACAACACCATGGCTTGTGTCGTGACCGGTGAGGTCTTCGATGATCTGTCCGGGTACGCGACCATTTTCCATGAGTTCATCCACTGCGCTCAGATGGCAACCTGCGAGCTCGAGCTGAAGGCCCGGCTCAGCGTCGCGCAAGAAGCCGAGGCCGCCGATAACTACATGTGGGAGCTCTCCCATCCTTTCCCCTACGCGGACGAGACCTTCGAAGAGGTCTATGCCCTGTTCCTGGAGAGGGCTGCCGAAGGCGACAAGGCGGCGGTTTCCCGGTGCCGTGCATTCTTACGCGAGGTGCTCAATGCGCAGGACTATGAATACATGGTCTGGCAGGAGTGGAAGGAAGGCTTCGCGCGCCACATCGAGAACAAGGTGAGGGCTAAGCTGGAGCTCGAACTGAGGGTGAGCCAGGCGGTGCCTCCCTTTGATCGGGTCACGTTCTACGAGGGGGGAGCGCGGTATATCTCCCTCCTGATCGCCGAGGATCCTGAACTGGAAAAGGATATCAAGGCGCTGTTCCAGCGCATGGCAGGCGGTCAGTGAGTCAAGTGCGAGGGATGAAGAGGCCCGGTCGGTGTAGCTTGATAATCTCCGTGACTCTGATATATTGTGGATACGTTAAAAAAATGATCTGAATAGGGGGCCCCATGTCAGAAATCTGTCCTTTGTTATTGATGGCGTCCAAACAGCGTGGTGAGCTGGTCACTGCGATGGAAAAGGACTCGGTCGAGTGTCTTAAAGAGGCCTGCGCCTGGTATGTGATGTATACCGTGCCGAACACGGAAGGCTGTGCGGTTGCCAAGCTCGCCATTGCGCTGAATGGCGTCCTGCAGAATCGTTCCACCTAGCTGCCTGCAGGTATGGCAACTTTTTACTTCGTCTGTCCGTATAAAGGGATGTGATGAGAAAGCCTGTTCTTTTGACTCTGGTGTTTGTCCTCTGCCTGTGCGGCTCGACTTTTGCACAGGATCGAGGATTCGGATTGGGTGTGATCCTGGGGGAGCCCACGGGGATCAACTTCAAGGCCTGGACCGGCTATAAGACGGCCTTTGTGGGGGCAGCAGCCTGGTCCTTCGGGCATCAGGACTCCCTGCACGTACACCTGGACTACCTCGTTCACAACTTCAAGCTGCTGGAGCTGGAGGACACAATTCTCCCCGTGTACTACGGGATCGGCGTGCGCGTGAAGACGGGAAACGATGTCCGGTTCGGGGTGCGGGTCCCTCTGGGGATCAACTACATGTTCAAGAATGCCCCTCTGGATATCTTTGTGGAGTTCGCCCCCATTTTCGATCTGACTCCCAAGACCGACCTCTATTTCAACGGGGGGATCGGGATCCGTTACTACTTCTAGGGCCTATAAAAACACCCTGCTTTATCTCCCTTCCCTTTCTGTATATACTGAGACCTCAAAAAAGGAGCACGGCCAGGCACTTATGACCCGAAACGCCCGACAAACCGGAACCCTGTACGTGCTGGCCGCCTTTGTGGCGTGGGGTCTGCTTCCGGTCTACTGGAAGGCCCTGCAGTCGGTTCCGACCCGAGAGATCCTGGCTCATCGGATCTTCTGGGCCTTTGTCTTCGTTTCTTTTCTGCTGTGGAAGCAGCGGCGCTGGGCCGAATTCAAGTGGACCTTCCGCAGCCGCCGCAACCGCTGGGTCTGCATCCTGACCGCCGCCATCATCGGATCGAATTGGTTCATCTATATCTGGGCGATCAACCACGACCATATCGTGGACACCAGCCTGGGCTACTTTATCAATCCCCTGATCACCGTCCTTCTGGGGGTGATCTTCCTGCGCGAGAAGCTGAACCCCTGGCAGGTCACCGCCCTTGTGCTGGCATCCATCGGTGTGGGGTATCTGACGCTGCAGTACGGCAGGATCCCCTGGATCGCGCTTTCCCTGGCCCTGACCTTCGGCTTCTACGGCCTGCTCCGCAAGACCGCCCGGATCGAGTCGCTCATCGGCATTATGGCCGAGACCGGGCTGCTCTCGTTCCTGGCTCTGGCGTACCTGCTGCTTCTGGCCGTGAGGAGCGATGGCTCTGCAGGCACTGCCCCGGCAGCCATCCATCTGCTGCTCATCGGGGCCGGCCTGGTCACGGCCACGCCGCTTCTCTGGTACACCATCGGTGTACGCAGAATCAAGCTGTCCACAGCTGGGTTCCTCCAGTATATAGCCCCCTCCATGCAGCTTTTGCTTGCTGTTCTCGTGTATGGTGAGTCCTTTACGCGCACCCACCTGATCAGCTTTGGCCTGATCTGGATCGCCCTGCTCATCTTCTCCCTCTCCAATACCCCTCTCCTCAACCGCGCCTCCCTCACCTCAGCCTCAGATTAGGTGAGGCTGCACTCCATTTATGCCCGATGTCTTTCCCTGACAGATGCTGCACCGGCGATCCCGCCTCCATCCGAACCCAAGGGGTGGTTGGTTGGGTCTTCGGCGAGTAGGGAATGAGATTCTTTCCGTTGCCGTAGCCACCATTCTCCATCCGAACTCATGGGATGGCTGGATCGGTCCTTGCCGAAGCTGCAGATGCGAACTTATCTCCATCCGAGCCCATGGGGTGGTTGGGCGGGTCTTTGGTGAGGATGGAGATAAGTGAGCTCCAATTGACAGGCATTTGATGATGGGCCATAATGTGAAATATTTTCTCTAATAGGAGGACTGAAATGCGGATAGGCCTTGGGCGTGAATTCCTGAAAAAGTACTCGCTGTTTCTCTTGATATTCCTGGTCTCTGTCTCTGTGAGTGTCTCAACTCAGACCGGGGAAGATGGAACCTGGTTTCCCTTTGGGGACCTGGCGGAATTCGGTTCGTGTACCAGCATCATGGTGGGCCAGCTGGCCTCTGTGGATGGATCGGTCATCACCTCTCATTCCTGTGATGGCAACTACCGGACCTGGGTGCGCATCGAACCGGGTCAGAAGTTTCCCGAAGGGGCCACGACCAAGATCTACGGCGGCCTGCTGCACAACGAGTTTGCCGGTGACCTGCGCCGCGTGGAGGTCAAGGGGGAGATCCCCCAGGTCAGAGAGACGTACACGTTCCTGAACACTGCCTATCCCTGCCTGAACGAAAAACAGTTGGCCATCGGCGAGACCACCATCGGCGGCCGCAGGGAACTGCGCAACACGGAAGGCATATTTCTCATCGAGGAGATCCAGCGCATGATGCTGCAGCGCACCACGACGGCTCGGGAGGCCATCAAGCTGGCAGGAGAGCTGATCAAGGAATATGGCTACTGTGATTTCGGGGAGTGCCTCACCATCGCCGATCCCAAAGAGGTCTGGCAGTTCGAGGTCTTTGGCCAGGGTCCCCTGGAGATCGGAGGCGTCTGGGCAGCCCAGCGCGTCCCGGACGATCACTGCGGAGTCTCCGCCAATATCCCGCGCATCGGGAAGCTCGACCTGGACAATCCGGATTATTACATGGCTTCGGACAATGTGTTCCAGGTGGCCCAGGACATGGGCTGGTGGGATCCGGAGAGCGGTGAGGAGTTCGTGTTCTGGAAAGCCTACAGCGGCCGCACTCCCTTCTCCACTCGAGAGTATTTTATCCTCAGCCGGCTGGCTCCCTCGCTCAACCTGAGCAGAGAGGCGGAGGAGCTGCCTTTTTCGGTCAAGCCGGAGAAAAAAGTCTCGGTCCGGGATGTCTTTGCGTTCTACCGGCAGACCTATGAGGGGACGGACCTGGACATGACCAGGAATCTGGTCGCAAAAAAGCGCCGTTCCGAGGATGTGTCCAAAAGCGCCGTGGCTAATCCCTGGATGTCTTATGACATGATGTCGCTGTTGAACACGGTTAAGCCGAACACCGTGATTCGGCAGCGCACCATCGCCATCGCCGCCTGTTCCTATTCCGAAGTTCTGCAGTGCCGTGATTGGCTGCCGGATGAGATCGGCGGCATCGCCTGGTTTTCCTTTGACAACCCGGCTCAGAGCCCCCGCATCCCGGTCTTCTCCGGGACCACGGAGCTCCCACCCAGTTTCGAGATCTGCGGACAGCATCGCTACCGGACCGACTCGGCCTGTTGGTGGTTTCGGCGCGCCAATAAGCTGGCCACGGTCCGCTGGGGAACGACACGGAGATTCATCGAAAAAGCGGTCAGTGAGTTCGAGGAGAAGGCCTTCTTAGAACTGCCCCTTGTCGAGAAAGAGGTGCTGGCCCTCTTGGGAAGCGGCGATGCCGCTGATGTCGATCGGGCAAAGAAATACCTGACTCAGTACACGAATGATTTCGCGCGAGCGGCGATGAACAAATATTGGGAGCTGGGGGATAAGTTCTGGTCGATGTTTGCCAGGGGATTCTAGCAGCAGGAGTGGTCGCTCCACCAGTTATCGACCTCTTCCAGTATTCCGTCCTGGTTGCGGAAGAGGTATTTGTGGCCGTATTTATCGCCTAGCTTCACGGCTTTATAGATCACGACCAACGTGAGTTCGTCTTTCTCTTCGAAATACTGCTTGGCTTTTATCAGGGCCTTCTCTTCGGAGGTATAGGCGTGGGAGTCTTCCAGGATCAGGGTTTCTTCGACGCTGTAGTCCATCTTGCTCTTGTGCCCCTCGATGTAGAAATATTCTTTCATGGCAAGCTCATCCTTTCATTGACTGAGATGATGATATGTGGCCTATCATGGCCCGTTCACTATAGCGTGAACGCCCGTTTTTCGCAAGCCTTGATTTGGAAAGGGTTTGCGGAAAACTTCCCTATTTTGCGTTGACATATTTTTTTTTATTGTGGTATATAGAATTCGAGCCTGTATTGAAGTATTTTGGGAGGATTCAAAAATGGGTGAAAGAGAAGAAGCCTGCGAACGCCTTCTCGACAACCTCGAAGACGCCATCGTCAGTCTGGAACGAGGCAAAAATGAATGTGAGATGAACGACTGGGATCTGTTCGCTCCGGAAGACCTGAATGAGGTCATCGAGCAGCTGCATGGGATGGCCTCCAAGCTGAACCTGAAGATATCAGAAGACGAATTTGAAGAAAAAGAGTAAGCCACGCTTACCCTTGACATTCCCGGCGTCCATCTATCCCCGGATCCGAGACCTCCTGGGATCATCTACTCGGGAACACACCCGAGCCCGGGACCTGGTCAACGGCGCCAATGTCCTGCTGCGCACTCTACTCAAGATCGACAAAGGAGGAGACCTTGAAGATCACCGAATATAAGATCGACAGCTATACTGTGGAGATCTATTCCAGCGACCTCAAGGGAGACAGGACGCGGTGGGGAGAAAAGGTCATCCGACTGTTTTCCGAGGACAGAGAAGTGGGACAGGCCGTCTTCGCGCGTGAGGGCGCGGAGCTTCCGGAGCCCTATCTCTCCGGAGGGAAGATCTTTTATTTTGCGCCCGGACCTCAGTATGCGGATGTGATTGACCTTCTTCGTAACGAACATCCCGTCTTCATTGCCTGGAAGCCGATCTCCGATCCCCAGGAACCGAGTGACGGGGACGCCTTTTTCTACACGGTCCGTGAGGGCCGGGGATCGGATTGACTGGCACCAACGCCTGTGATATAGCTATTGGGTTTAGGGATAGCCCACCGTAGCGGCGACTAAAGGGATGATTGGGGAACCGGAAGAAGTGGCCTGAGGAGGTTCCCCGAGTGGACGACACAGATAGCGTGCAAGAACAGCAGCTTTTTCAGCTCTCCATGGACCGCTCCAGCGATGCCATCATGTGGATGGCTGCGGACGGCGCCTTCATCTACGTGAACAAGGCGGCCTGCCACGCTTTGAAATATACTCGTGAGGAGCTGCTCTCCCTTAAGGTATTCGATATCGATGTGAACATGACCCCCGAGGTCTGGCCCAAGCTTTGGGCCGATCTGAAACAGAAAGGATCGGAAAAGCTCGAATCCCTTCATTTGCGTAAAGATGGCAGTGTGTTCCCGGTAGAGATCTCGGGGAACTATGTCGAGTTTGCGGGGAAGGAAGTTAATTGCGCCTTTGCCCACGACCTCTCCGGGAGGAAGCGTTCCGAACAGATCCAGGCATCCCTCTACAAGATTTCCGAGGCGGCCCATGCGGCCGAAAGCCTGGAGCAGTTGTTCCGGGCTATACACGAGACCATCACCGAGTTGATGCCTGCCAAGAACAACTTCTATATCGCCCTTTTTGACGAAGACAGTGGGATGCTGAGCTTTCCCTATTTTGTGGACGAATTCGATGAGGCCCCGGCTACGAAGCAGCTCGGGAAAGGTCTGACCGAATACGTGCTCCGGACTGGCGCCCCCCTGCTGGCCTCTCCCGAGGTCTTTGCTGAGTTGGAGAAACAGGGCGAGGTGAAATCCATCGGGGCACCATCCATTGACTGGTTGGGGGTTCCCCTCAAGATCAAGGACAAGACCATTGGAGTCCTGGTGGTTCAGAGTTATACCGAGGGCTTCCGCTACACCGAAGAAGAAAAGAACATTCTGACGTTTATCTCGGAGCAGGTGGCCATGGCCATCACACGCCGCCTGGCGGAGGACGCGCTCCAGGAGAGCGAGGAGATGTTCCGTTCCGTGGTGGAAAACTCTCAGAGTGGGATCGTGATCATTGACGCCGAGTTCCGGCCAATGTACGCCAACGATGAGATGCTCCGCATCACCGGTTACTCTCGAGATGAATTCATTGGTTCGGATTTCCGGAGATACCTGGATGAAGAGAGCCTGGAGTTGGTCGCCGACCGCTATCAGCGCCGCCAGAAAGGGGAGGAGGTCCCCTCTCGTTATGAGTTCACCATCGTGCGGAAAGACGGTGAGAAGCGCCGTGTGGAGATAAGCTCTACGCTCATCAAGGACTCCAAGCAGCGTGCTGCGACCTTGACCCAGGTCCGGGATGTCACAGAGCAGAGGCAGGCGGAAGAACAGATCAAGGCCTCTCTGCATGAGAAAGAAGTGCTGCTCAGGGAGATCCATCACAGGGTGAAGAACAACCTGCAGATCATCTCCAGCCTTTTGAACCTCCAATCCCAGCATGTAGAGGACAGCAAAGCCCTGGAGATGTTCACCGAGAGCCGCCTGAGGGTTCGCTCCATGGCCATGGTCCACGAAAAGCTCTATCGCTCGGAAAATCTCTCCCGGGTGGATTTCAAAGAGTACGTCCGCAGCCTCAGCTATCACCTGTTTCAGATGTATGGCGTCACTCCTGACAAGGTCACTCTGGATATGGATATCGAAGATGTGCTGCTCGACATCAACACCGCCATCCCCTGCGGTCTGCTTGTAAGCGAGCTCATCTCCAATGCGCTGAAGCACGCGTTCCCCGAGGGGCACACTGGGACTGTCACGATCAACATGAAACCAATCGAGAACGGCGGCATCGAGCTCAGAGTGAGTGACAACGGAGTTGGATTGGAGGGAGATCTGGACATCAAGAACACGGAATCCTTCGGCCTTCAGCTGGTCGACATGTTGACGGAGCAGCTGCAGGGAACCCTCTCCATCGACCAGAACGGCGGGACCACCTTTGCCATCCGGTTCAAGGAGCTGAGCTTCAGCTGAGTGGATAGGCAAGCAGAATACCGCATCCATCTGGAGGAAAAGACCCGGTCCCTGCACGCCGGGCTGGATCTCCTTGGGTACGCCTCCTGCCGTCCCCGGATTCATGCGGCGCCCCTGGAGGATGGATTTCGCAGCCGTGCCAAGTTCAAGATATTCACGGGTGATGGGGCAGCGCGGGTGTGTGGGACAGAACCGCGCTGCGGCGAGGTTTCCTTGGATGGAATGCTCTGGATCCTCCCCTCCTGGGCCCGCGGTGTGGTCGTGCAGCTCCAGGAGGCCCTGCTGTCTGCGCAGGGGGAGTTTCCTGTGGACGGATCCGAATTGAAACTGGCCCATGGCCGGCAGGAAGCCCACCTCACCCTCTCGGTCAGGAAGGGAAGGGGGCCCAGCTACGAGCCTCTGGCCGAGCAGCTCCTGTCCGGTTTCCGCGAGATCCGGGGTGTCTCCGTTCCTTCACGGCGTGAATCCTATGGAGAAGAGTGGATCCGGAACCGGATCGATGGCCTGGAATGCATTGCGCACCACAGTGCCTTTTTCCAGTCGCATCCGGGCCTGACGCCCCGGCTCCTGCGGGAATTGCGGGAGGTCTCGGGAGGCTGTCAAGGCCGCAGGATCATCGACCTGTACTGCGGGGTGGGCCTGCTCTCCCTGTCCCTTGCGTCGCATCATACCCCGATCCTTGGCGTGGACAACCACGCCAAGGCCGTGGACTCCGCGGTGCGCAATGCTGTCCTCTTGGGCTCTTTACACGCTCGGTTCGTCTGTTCCAGCGTGGAATCCCACATCGCCTCCCTCGACATCCGGCCCGAGGACCTGGTGCTCCTGGATCCTCCCCGCTCCGGATGCCCGGCAGAGGCCATCCGGGCCATCGCCGGGAAGGGGCCCCGGGAGGTCTGCCTGATCTCCTGCTGCCCTCAGACCCAATTCAGGGACCTCTCGATCTGGAGGGCATCGGGATACTCCCTGCGCCGGATATCCGTCCTGGACATGTTTCCTTTTACGGAGTTTCTGGAGACGGTGGCCCTGCTCGAAAAACAGGGCTGAGGGAGCAGTCTGAGGGATTACTCCGACACGCCGGGATCCTTGTTCTTTTCCGGGAGCTGCTCGGACTCATAGGCGCCGAGCTGATCCAGCTTGTCCGTGAATTTCCCCAGACGTTTTTCCGCATCGTCGTACTTGCTGCTGGCGTTTCCCAGATGCGTACCGATCTTCTGGAAGCTGTCCCGGAAGCGTCCGAGGTCTCCCGTCAGGCGGGAGAGGGACTGGAAGATGGACAGGGCCGATTTCTCGATCTGCATTCCCTTGAGCCCCAGCACGATCACCTGGAGGTAGGCGAAGAAGGAATTGGGGGAGACCGGGATGACCCGCTTCTGAATCGCATAGGAGAAGATATTGCGTTCCTGGGCCAGGGCCTCTTCCTTGAGGATGGTCTCGTAGTAGATGTTCTCGGCCGGGATGTACATCAGGGCAAAGTCATAGGTGCCCTCATCCGGCAGGATGTACTTCTTGGCGATGGCGTCGATGTGCTTCTTGACGTCGGCTACGAACTTTTTCCTCAGGTCTTCTTTCTCCTTGGAGCCCTCTTCCTTCAGGTGCCGCTTGAAGTTCTCCAGCGGAAACTTGGCGTCTATGGGAACCATGTTCTGTCCGATATGAGCCACGGCATCCACCGTCTCTCCGCTCTTGAACCTGTACTGCAGGCTGTAGTGGGCGGGGGGCAGGATCTGGGCCAGCAGGTCTCCCAGGAAAAGCTCTCCCAGCCCTCCCCGGAACTTGGGGGCGCGCAGGAGATTCTCAAGGTTGGCGATATCCTGAGCTTTTTCCAGGACCTGCCTGGTCGCGGCCTCCATCTTGCCCAGGT
>JAUWTO010000272.1 GCA_030614685.1 Candidatus Aminicenantota bacterium | reverse complement strand
GGAGAGAGATGAAGGGATATCCGAAAAAGGTCGAATCAAACACGCTTTCGCACGATAAAGAGATCGCTAAAAAACTATGGGAAGTTTCAGAGAAGTTGACTGGGATCACATACTGAGAATCAGGAGGCATTGGTGAGAAAAATTGTCATTTCCCTCATCCTGCTGATGTTTGTTTCTGGGGTGCTCGCGGGCGAGGAACTCACGCTGGAAAAACTCTATCCGGACACACCACTGATCGGTGTTCCCCCGCGGGGGATTTCATGGTCGCCGGATGAGAGCCGCTGTGCTTTCCTTTGGAGCGAGGATTCGGGGAGGGCCCAGAACCTCTACCTTTATGTCCCGGATCCCGGATCAAAGCCGCAGAGGTTGACATCATTCGAGAATCAGGGGATCTCGGGATTCTGCTGGGGCCGCACCAGTGCCGAAATATATTTTCTCTTAGGAATGTCGATCTTCAGATTCGATTTGGGTGACCTCTCTGCCGATGAGCTTTACAAAAGCAAACAGAGGATGAGGTCGCTGACCCTGTCTCCGGACCACGTGTCCCTGGGCTTCCTCAAAGGCGGAAACCTCTGTCTGTATGATTTCGAGACGGGAAGCAGCTCTCAGGCAACCGGGTTCGAGGGCCGCAGTGGAGGTATCAGCCGGTATTCCTGGTCCCCGGATTCGCAGCGGATCGCGTTTTTCTTTCAGGACTCTGCCGGGATCCGGCAGGTGGATATCCCACAGTTCGGAAGGGAGGCGGTCAGGCTGCGAAAGGTGCCCCGCCCTTTCCCGGGAGATCCCAACAGCTCGCGGAAGATCGGGATTCTGAACCTCCTGCAGGAAGAAGTCAGGTGGGTGCCCCTGGAGCTCGACACCCTGCATTCCTTTTTGTGGTCGCCATCGGGCCGGAGGCTGCTCATTGAGGAATCGGCTGAGTATGCCAATAAGCGGACCATCCATATTTGTGGTGCAGAGGACCTGAATCTGCATACCGCCTTTTGGGAAGAAAGCCCCCTGTTTACGTTTTCCTGGATCTGGAGTTCCCAATGGATCGACGACGATCACATCGCCCTGACGTCGGATGCGTCCGGCTTCTGCCATCTGTACTCCCTGGATCTGAACCGCTCTCAGACGCGTCAGCTCACATCCGGAAAGTGGGAGGTCCTTGAGACGTTCCCAATCATAGGAGAGGCCCTCTATTGTCTCGCCAATCGATCGCACCCCGAGGACAGGGTGCTGTACAGCGTGGATCTGAAAAGCGGGAATATCCAGAGGGCGGCCGACTGGGATGGAGTGTACAGACCCTTCATCTCCGAGTCCGGAAAAAACCTGTGTGTCCTTTTTTCGGACGACATGACGCCCTTTGACCTGTATTTCGTTCGGGAGGGGAAACTGGACAGGGTGACGGAGTCGCCCCTCCCTGAGTTCAGGGAATTCCAGTGGGCCAAGCCGCAGTACCTGACCATCCCGGGAGGCGCGGACAGCGTCGAGATCCGGATCCGGATGATGCTCCCCCCGGATTTCGATCCTGGGACAAAATACCCGGCCATCATCGGCTCGGTCTACTCCAACGCGGTCCTGAACCAGTGGGGAGGCCGGGATGCGCATCCCACCTGGGGATTGGATCAGTACCTGGTCCAGGTGGAGAAGTATGTCCTGCTGAACCTGGATTTCAGGGGGAGCCTCGGGTATGGGCGCAAATTCCGGGAAGACATGCTCCGGGGATATGGTGTCGTCGACATCCAGGACATTGCAGCTGCCGCCCGGTACTTAAAGTCTCTGCCCTATATCGAGGGGGACAGGATCGGTCTCTGGGGGTCCAGCTACGGAGGTCTCCTGACCCTGATGTCCCTCTTCAAGAACCCGGGCCTCTTCGCCTGCGGCATAGCCGGAGCCCCGGCCACCAACGTCTATCACTCCTTTCCCGGGCAGATGGAGGTCATGAAGTCCGCCGATGACAAAGAGGCCTACGAGAATTCCTCAGCGTATTTCTGGTCGCAGGGCCTGGAAGACCCGGCTATGATCATTCACGGGATCCGGGACACGACCGTGCTGTTCATGGATTCGGTCAGCCTTGTCAGCAAGATGATCGAGGAGGGCAAGGACTTCGAGTTCGTGGTCCTGCCGGATGCTCCACATGCCTGGGACATGGGCCCCACGCATCAGACCCTGTTCGCCTTCAGGAAGATTATCGATTTCTTCGGGAGACACCTCAAAGACTAATCCGGCACCCGGTAGACCTCGATATTGGAGATCAGCGGGCAGGCCTTGGCGGTCAGATGGATCCTGAGTTTTTCCGCTGTGACTGCCTCGAAGCGGACGATCCGCCGGTTCCCGACTGTGACACCTGCCGCAACCTGATCGAATGAATCATTGACCAGAGCCTCGATCGAGAACGATCTCACGCGCTGACCCAGAGGGATATACTCCTGGATCAGGACGGCATTGAATTCTGTCGGTCTGCCGAAGTCCAGCTCGATCGAGGCGTTCAGGACATCATCATCTGTGGCCCAGTAGGTTTCAGGATTCCCATCGACCGCCATCCTCGCACTGTAGGCCCTCCCCCGTGAATTTGTCGCCTCTGCTTTGGCTGTCCCTGCCAGGTCAGCGGAGAAGGCCTTGTCCAGATACTCTTTCAGCTCTGCCAGCCTGGCGATGTCATTCTCATGGATCAGGCCCCGCGTGTCAGGCGGCAGGTTCAGGAGGAAGCAGCCGTTCATCCCCACCGAATGGTACCAGTTGTCGACGAGCCGGCTCAGCGGCTTGACCTTGTTGTCTTCTTCTTGGTGGTAGAACCAGCCCGGCCGGATCGAGGTGTTGACCTCAGAGGGGATCCACAGCTCACCGTCCTCATGGCCGGTCTGCAGCTGGTCGTTCACACCCCCGATGCCGGGATAGAATGCGTCTGCGCTGACGGTGCACCAGTTGGTCTCGGCAGCGTATCCTCTCTCGTTCCCGATCCAGCGCACATCCGGGCCGGCATCGCTGAAGATCACTGCATTGGGCTGGCATCTGCGCACCACCTCGACAAAGCCCTCCCAATCGTATTCCTGCCTTTTCCCGTCCGGGCCCACGCTGAAGGCCCCATCAAAGAACACATAGTACACATCGCCGTAGTTGGTCAGAACCTCTTCCAGCATCTTCTTGAACACGGTGTTGTATTCGTCTGTGAAGTAGGTGGGGTGGTTCCGGTCCCAGGGGGAGACGTAGACGCCGAACTTGATGCCGAACTCCCTGCAGGCCTCTGACAGATCTTTCAGGACATCGCCCTTTCCATCGCGCCATTTACTCTCGCGAACCGTGTGCGTGGAGTACTCCGAAGGCCAGAGACAGAACCCGTCATGGTGCTTGGCCGTGATGAGGGCCCCTTCCATGCCGGCGTCTCTGATGACCCTGGCCCACTGGCGGCAGTCCAGAGCAGTGGGGTTG
>JAUWTO010000125.1 GCA_030614685.1 Candidatus Aminicenantota bacterium | reverse complement strand
GTTCAAAAGCACACCGAAGCGCTCGTGGTCGAACGTGTCTGCCTGGAACAGCCGCTCACCTTCCGCCGTCACATCCCGGGTCTGGAGGGTTCCCTCCATCAGCCGCTTTTCCACCGGCGGCAGGGCTTCGATCAGAGCCCTCTCCGGTTGACCCAGGCTGCTCTTCAGGGAGAAGCCGGGAAGCTTCGACCGGATGCGCTCCACTCCGCTCAGCACGTTGGATTTGATGAATCCCAGCGTGCCGGTCGTGTCCTTACGGATCAGGGAATCCGCAAGGACAAATTCTCCCAGATGGCTCTCATACGGACGGACCTCCAGTGGCTCCTGGAAATGGAGGGAGATGATCCCTCCGAAGGCCGAGGCATAGTGGTCCATCTTCCCGCCAGGTTCTGCGAATTCGGCCACCTCAGACTGGAAGGCCAGTTCGGCTATGCTTCCGGGGTCCGAAGACCGCCTGTCTCCCGCGGCTTCCAGCAGAAACCGGATCCAGGCAACAACCAGCGCGGAGGAGCTGGCTGTCCCCGAGTTGATGGGGATCGTCCCCCGGATCCGGCACTCCCAACCTGAGGGGAAAGAGAGTCCCTGCCGCTGCAGGATGTTGACCGCGCTTTTCAGGTAATCGCGCTTCTGGCTGTAGGCCAGTGGTTCACCCAGGGAAAATCCCTCCTTCTCGCCGATGTCCGGGAGGTCCAGCCGGACGTCCCTTTCTGGGATCTTTTCACCGGATATAGAGATCCTCAGGTCAATGGCCGCGGCCAGGATGGGGAGCCCGAAATAATCCTGATGCTCCCCCAGGAGGCACAGCCTCCCAGGAGCCGAAACATGGATGTTGTCTTTTCCCATAGCTTCTTATTATCCAAAGTCCTGGAGACCTGTCAACCGACATCATGTCCCCCCAGAGCCTTGTCCTTTGGGAGGGAGGGTCGCTGAGATCATGTGCCGGTGAAGCGAATGGAAGGGCAGGAGCAGTGAGGGGGAGGATTAGCTGAAATTGTGTTGCGTTCGAGCGAATGGAAGTGTGGGAGTAATAGGGGGGAGGGTTGGCTGATATTGTGTAGCGTTCGAGCGCATGGAAGGGTGGGAGTAATAAGGGGGAGGGTTTGGACGGGGGCGGCGGTTGAATTGTGGTTGAGAATAGTATTTAATAGTCCCCGGTCGGGATACCATGAGCGAACTGTTTTTCTTGGGTACGGGCGGGGCCGTCGCCACCAAGGCGAGAGACAACACCGCCCTGCTCCTGCATCACGGGCAGGACCTGGTCCTGGTGGATTGTCCCGGCAGTGTGACCCGCAAGATCAAGACTCTGGGGCTCGATCCCCGCGCTGTGTGTGCCATCCAGGTCACGCATGTACATCCCGATCACATCTACGGCCTGCCCAGCTTCGTACACAGCCTGATGCTCGCCGACCTCCGGATTCGGCTTTTCGCGGCTGAAGAATCCATCCACTTCTGCCGGGAACTGCTGAGCCTCTACGGGCTTCAGGACGAGTCAATCCGCTGCCGGATCGAATTCAGGGCCGTGGGCTCAGGGGACCGATTCGAACCTCTTCCCGGCGTCGAATGCCAGGCGTTTCATGTCCCTCACAAGGAGTCGTCGCTGGCCTTTGCCTGGAGCTTTCCGGAGAACGGGAAGACTCTGCTGTATTCGGGCGACACACCTGTCTTCCCCCCCCTGTTCAAACAGGCAGCCGGAATGGATACCCTGATCCACGACTGCAGCGTCCCATCGCGGTATTTCCAGGAATATCCCTTCCTCCCGAGTATGCACACCAATGCCCTCGACCTGGGCAGGATGGCGCAGGAGGCGCGAATCAAGCGCCTGATCCCTTGTCATTTTTTCGGCGAGCTCGATTTTGACATGGATGAGATTGCTCTGGAGATCCGGGAGCATTATCAGGGAGACCTGGTCATCCCCCGGGATCTCATGCGGATTGAGCTGTGAGAAGCCTCATGTCTGATATGGAGGTCCGAGTATGAAGGGTCTTCTGCTCTTGGCTGCGCTGGGATCTGTCCTGCTGAGTGCGGCCTGTCAGTCGCCATCCGCCCGGGAATTTGCCGACCTGATCCTCCTGAACGGAGTCGTGTACACCGTGGATCCGGCCCGGCCCTGGGCCGAGGCGGTGGGAGTCAAGGATGGCCGCATCCTCGCAGTCGGGTCCTCTGTGGAGATCCAGGCCCTGGCAGGTGAGGAAACTGAGGTTGTCGACCTCCAGGGGGCCATGGTGCTGCCCGGATTCATAGACGCTCACACCCATTTCCTGAAAGGAGGTTTTTCCCTGGCTGACATCCAGCTGCGGGATGCCGGCAGCCGCGAGGAGTTCATCGCGAGGATCCGTGCCCATGTGGACCAGATCGAAAAAGGGGATTGGATCCTCAGCGGAAACTGGGACCACACTCAGTTCGATCCTCCCCAGTTGCCGGCCAGGGAGTGGATCGACGGCTTCACATCCGACATCCCCGTGTGCGTGGACCGACTGGACATGCACATGGTCTTTGTCAACAGTCGCGCCCTCGAACTGGCCGGCATCACCAAGGACACTCCCTCCCCCGTGGGCGGAGAGATCGTGAAGGATCCTTTCACCGGAGAGCCCACGGGCATCCTCAAGGACGAGGCCATAGGCCTGGTCACGCGCCATATCCCCGAACCCAGCCTCCGTGAGAAGATGAGCGCAGCCCATGCAGCGTTGAAGCACGCAGCTTCCTTGGGTGTGACGTCGGTGCACGACATGGCTTACCGAGATAATTACCATGTCTATCAGGAACTTTTCAATGAAGGCGGGCTGACGGCGCGGCTGTGTGTGTACATTCCGATCGCCGCGATCGACGGTGATTCGCCCTTGGATCTTGGGAGCTCTCCGGACAGGGATTGGCTCAAGATCGGTGGACTCAAGGGTTTTGTGGACGGCTCACTGGGTTCATTCACTGCTTTGTTTCTGGAACCCTACACCGACGACCCCCGGAAGAGCGGGATCCAGGTGGCGGACATGTACCCGGAGGGGATCATGGCGCAGCGTATCCGGAGGGCGGACACGCAGGGCCTCCAGGTCGCCATTCATGCCATCGGGGACAAGGCCAACCGCATCATCCTGGATATCTTCGAAAGGGTCGTTCAGGAGAATGGAGAGCGGGATCGGCGCTGGCGGATCGAGCACGCCCAACATCTGCATCCAGAGGATATCACCCGCTTCGGTCGACTGGGGATCTTGGCCTCGGTCCAGCCCTATCATGCCATTGACGACGGCCGCTGGGCTGAGGACAAGATCGGTCCCCGGCGAGCCCGCACGACCTATGCCTTCCGTTCGCTTCTCGATGGCGGGGCCAGTCTGGTCTGCGGATCGGACTGGACCGTTGCCCCCCTTGATCCGCTGGCCGGGATCTACGCGGCGGTCACCCGCCGCACGCTGGATGGGGAGCATCCCCAGGGATGGATCCCGCAGGAGAAGATCTCCCTTGAGGAAGCGATCAAGGGATACACCCTCAGCGGCGCCTACTCCGAGTTTGCGGAGTCCAGCAAAGGGTCCATCACCCGGGGCAAGCTGGCCGACCTGGTTGTGATCGACCGGAATCTGTTCGAGATCCCGGTGGAGGAGATCAACCAGGCGAGGGTGAGAATGACGGTCTCCGGCGGGCGCATCGTGTACCGGAGGGAAGGGGCGGGAGCGGAATGATCTATCTGCACGGCGCGGCCTTGCTGGTGGCTTTCGCCATTCTGTTCAAGTGTGCCGATCTGTTCGTGGATGGGGCCTCCCGCATCGCCACCATCCTCAATATTCCCAAGCTTGTGATCGGGATCGTACTCGTGGGTCTGGCCACCACCGCCCCCGAGTTTGCGGTGTCCGTCATTGCAGCGATCCGGGGGCTGCCCGAGATCGCTCTTGGCAATGCCATCGGCTCGGTCATCGTCGACGATGGTGTTGCTCTGGCCCTGGCAGCCATCCTGGCCCCGACCGTGATCTTTATCAACTGCCGCATGCTAAGGATCATTGGTGCGTTTCTGCTGAGCATCGATTTCCTGGCGTATTTTCTGGCCCGGGATGGTGTGCTGAGTCGATGGGAGGGCCTCATTCTGCTCTCCCTGCTGGGTGTGTATTTTGTCCTGCTTTTTAAGGTACGGATCTTCCGTGAGTCCGGGTTGATAGACGGGAACGAAGAAGCAATCTCCTCCGGCCCCAGGTTGTCCAAAGCCGTGCGCAGGGACCTCAAGGCGCCCGCGACCAAGGTTCTACTCGGATTGGCCGGGGTCATCATCACGGCAGAGGTCATTGTGTGGTCCGCGGAATACTTCGCCCGCTATTTCGCCATCCCCGAGATAATCATCGGATCGACCATCGTGGCTGTTGGGACATCCCTGCCTGAGGTAAGCACCTGCATCACGGCCGCCTTGCGGCAGGAGGGGGAGCTGGCCGTAGGCAATATCCTGGGCGCCGACGTGCTCAATATCCTGTGGATCATAGGCGTGGCCTCTATGACAAATCCCATCATCGTGGACCGTGAGATCATCAACTTCAAATTCCCCTACATGATCCTGATGGTCACCGTGATGCTGGTGCTGATGCGGATCGGCTGCCGCCTCAACCGGTACAAGGGTTTCATCCTGTTGGGGTTTTATTTGCTTTACCTGTTCCTCACCTTCCACCTCTTCCTGTAGCTGGGAGCATTTGCGGGCCAATCTCACCACATCGACATCGTTGCGGCCCAATCGCTGTAGTACACTACAGCTCATGAGCCACTTCCTTGTCGCTGCAGCAATCTCGATCCGTAAATAGCCCATGTCTGCTGGATCATTCATTAGAATTGCCGAGATTAACTGTCAAACCATGGAAGAAATCTATTGAATATCGACAGTAATACCAAGGGATTTTAAGGCCGTAATAAAGGCGTGATTTGTTGTTATTCTGGCGTTTATCGGCGTCCCGCAAAAACTTTTTGACTTAGCCCAACAATTTGATATGATGACTCCTTATCCAGGAGGCCCGGAGGGAATTCGGGCCAGGGAGGACACCATGAATATCGGTGTGATCAACGAGAGCGGAAAGATCGAGAATCGAGCTGGCCTTTCTCCCAGCGGCGTTTCTTTTATGGTGGAGAAGGGGCATGAGGTCTATCTTCAAGCCGGATCGGGATTGCGCTCCGGGTACTCCAACGAGGATTTTATCGACCTCGGCGCCCAGGTGGTGTTCACCAAAGAGGAGGTCTTCGGACGCACAGACATCGTGCTGAATATCTCCCCGTTGAACGAAGAGGAGGTGGAGCTGGTCAGGGAAGACCAGATCCTGTTCGGATTCCATCACCTGGCGGTCGCACGCAAAAACCTGCTGGAAAGCCTCCTGGAAAAGAACGTCACCATGATCGGCTATGAGATCATCCAGGATGAGGACAACAGCCTCCCGTTTCTTGAGAGCCTGAGTGAGATCGCCGGCCAGATGTGCCATGTGATCGCCGGTCACTATCTGCAGGCAGACCAGGGCGGCCGGGGCCTGCTCATCGGCAACGTCGTGAGTGTGCCTCCCTCCACGGCCGTGATCGTGGGCAGCACCATCCTGGCGCGCAGCGCGGTCCGAGCCATGTTGGGGGCGGGTGCTCACACCATAGCCCTGGGACGCCAAATGGACAAACTGCGGGAGATCGAGGACCTGACCGGAGGCCGGGCGGTCACGCTCATGGCCAGCCACTACAACCTGGCGCGCATGACACAGGTTGCGGACATCCTGATCGGCGCCGTACTGCGGCCGGGAGAACGTGCCCCGGTCCTGATCACGCGGGAGATGGTAAGATCCATGAAAAAAGGCTCGATTCTTATCGACCTCGCCATCGATCAGGGCGGATGCGCGGAAACCAGCCGTCCGACAACCCTGGAGCAGCCCACGTATGTGGAGGAAGGGGTCACTCACTACTGCGTCCCCAACATCACATCGACCGTGAGCCGTACAGCCACGAAGGTCCTTTCCAACCTGGTCGTTCCATACCTGCTCCAGATCGGAGAAAAGGGGCTCAAGGGAGCCCTGGATACCAGTCCCTCACTTGCAAGTGGGGTATACATACATAAAAAGGACATTATTAAACACAGAGTGGCGGAGCGTTTCGGCTTTCCGCGGAAGGGCCTGGTTCCCTGATGGTCCGATCTTGACACGCAAAGGAAGGATAATGGACAGCATGTTCGACGAATTCAGCACCGAGCAAAAAGAGCTCATTCATATTCTTCATCAGGTGCAGTCCGATTTCGGTTACATCCCCCCCGAAACCATAGGCCGGATCGCCCGGCATCTGAAGATCTCAGAGAGTGATGTCTACGGAGTACTGACGTTCTACAAAGCGTTCAGCCTCGAGCCGCGGGGAAAGCACGTCGTCACCATCTGCATGGGGACGGCCTGCCATGTGCGCGGCGCTCCCCGGATCCTGGATGAGTTCAGCCGTCAGTTGAATGTCGAGCCGGGAGGGACCTCGGAAGACAAGCAGTTCACCTTGGAGACCGTCAATTGCGTCGGAGCCTGTGCCCTGGGCCCCATCGCCATCGCCGATGGGGAGTATCACGGCCAGCTTAAGACCAGCAAGATAGAGAAGATCATTGAGACGATCAGCAAAAACGACGATACCACAAAGGAATAGTGCTGAATAATGGCAAAAATCAACGTCACCCAACTTGAGGAGATCAGGTCCAAACTCGTGGAGGCGCGCGAGGAGGAGAAGACCTGCATCACAATCTGCGGGGGCACGGGCTGTCATGCCTACGGATGCCTGAAGGTCGCGGATGCATTTAAGGAGGAGATCCGCTCTCGCGGCCTGCAGGATGAGGTCACCCTCCGCCTTACCGGTTGTCATGGGTTCTGCGAACGGGGACCGATCGTCGTGATCCAGCCCGAGGGAATATTTTACCAGCGGATCCAACTGGAAGACATCCCGGAGGTCATT
>JAUWTO010000290.1 GCA_030614685.1 Candidatus Aminicenantota bacterium | reverse complement strand
GGTCCGAATCCAGGATCATGAGGATATCGTTCTGAGCCGCCGCGAATCCCTTGCGCACGGCATCGCCCTTGCCTTTGGCCTCTCCCTGGTGGATCAGCTTGATGTCCTTTGTCTCTCGATACTTCTCGATCATCTCTTCGATCTCTTCGACGGTGCCGTCGGTCGAGGATCCGTCCACGAAGATCATCTCCTGCTTGGTCCCCATCTCGGGAGTCCGGGTGACCGCACCCTCGATGTTGCCTTTTTCGTTTTTGCAGGGCACGAGGACAGTGACGCTGTACTGTTTGGTCGGCGGGGCGAAATCCGTGCCGGCCGGCCGCGCCACCAGGTACTGCACCAGGCACAGTTTCTTGATCAGGGGGAGCTTGGCAATGTATTTGTTGAGCAGGGTGGAGATCAGGGGGATGTATTTGGGGAAAAGCAGGCGGTAGTCTCTCTTTATGACCTCGAAACCGTTCAGATCCAAGAGATTCTCTATATCCGGCAGGGACAGCCAGTTCTGATGACCCTCCTTCATCTTGAGCCTGAGCTTTTCTCCCAGCTTCAGAACAGGTTCCCACAGGAAATTGTAGTGGGTGATGATGATCCGGGAATCCGGTTTGGTGACCTTGCGCAGTTCGCGGAAGGCCTGGTATACATCATAGAGGTGGCCGATGATGTCCGAGAGGATGATGTAATCGAATTTCTCGCCGAGCGTCAGATCCTCAGCATCGTCCTGCTCGAAGGTGAGCTCGGGATATTTCCCCCTGGCCAGTTTGATCATCTCCGGGCTGAAGTCGATCCCCACTCCCCGGGAGGGATCCAACCGGGCCAGGAAGTCTCCCGACGCACACCCGACTTCCAGGACCGAGCGCTGGGGGGGAATGATGAATTTCAGGAGTTTTTCCAGCTGCGAATAGTAGTACCTGTTCCGCTTCTTCCATTTCTCTCTTTCCGCAGCCATGGAGTCGAAATACTGGATCTTCTCTGCCTTATCCATAAATCAGGTCCTTCCCGGAGATGAACGCTTCTCCAATGGCGTCAGCGATTTGTATACCACTAATCCGGCCTTATGGAAAGGGTTGTCGAATATTTTTACGGCCTCGTAGCCGTCGACCAGCCGTTCCCCTTCAGGGATTTCTCCGCCGGTGCCGATCCTGTGGAAAAGAACCACGGGGAAGCCGATACTGCGCGCCTGGGCGATCGCTGCCTTGAGCTCTTCCTGATAGGACCCGAGGGATTGCAGGCTGAAGGCCCGCCTCCTGGGTCGGTAATCCGCCTGGTTGAAATACCATTTGAGGCGGGTTTTCCCAAAGGTCCCGCCGATGAGAACCGGCTGGTCGTACTGCCGGGCCTTGAGCCAGTTCACGGCGGCCCGGTAGGGGAAAAATCGCTTAGGAAGGGATTGGGTCTGGTACAGGACCAGGCTCAGGTAGCTGTTCGCGGTGGCCTTGACGGCACTGTATCTCGCTATCTTTCGCTCTTCCGGGCTGATGTCCGTCGTTCCCTCCCGCCGGTGATACAGCACCAGGGGGTATCCCGATTGACGGGCCAACTGCATGGTGTGGTGAAGCTCGGCCGTGGTTGCCGCCTTGGGGGGAGTCCGGATCGCGAGATATTCCGGGAGGAAAAGGCGGGGGTGGCGGAATCCCGGGCCCATGTACTGGGAGCTCGGGGCCACCATCAGCGATCCCGGCTGGTAGCCGGCCTTCTCAAAATACCAGTCCAGCGTCAAGTTGCGTGAGAAACCGCAAACGAAGAGGATCGGCCAGTTGGGGCGGTTGGATTTAAGCCAGTCGATCATTTGCCCGTAGGGAAAGGTGTACTCCCGGGCGCTGCTTGGCAAGGGCGCTCCCCATCCGGGTTTCTTGTCTCCGGACAGGGACAGCGGCGCCAGGGACAGGTTCAGTGCCAGGCATAACACGACTGTGACCGGGAGCAGCCCCGGCTTTTTCCGCTTGAGCCAGACGATAAACTCGAATGCCAGGACGGCTAGTGGAGCAAAGAGGAAGAGGTTGAAGCGGGCCAGCCCTACATAGGCCTTCCGGTCCAGGAAATGGAAAAAGACATGGATCAGGATCAAGGCAAGAAGCGGAAGTACGATCCTGGACCGACGGGTCAATATTCCCACGATCAGCCCGCCGACGGCCAGAATCAGGATCCCTCCGAATTGGGTGAAGAGCGCCTGACCCGCGACGGCATAAAGCTCCCAATCCCAAAGGTTGCTCAGGGACGGGTGATAGCCGCGGACCTGGATAAAGGATTCCCGGATGACAACATAGAGGCCCAGCGGCAGCGCCATGCAGAATGCCGCGGCCGCCTCCTCCAGGGTCGACTTCAGCTTCAATCGCCCGGACTTGAGCTGCGGGACGAGCCGGAATGCGAGACGCAGGCCGATTATTCCGAAGATGAAGAAGACCAGGGTCTCCTTAAAAAATCCGGCGGCGAGCAGGGCATACCAACCCGGACAGCCGCGCACGGATCGGAAATCCGCTGTCAGGAGGGTATTGAGGTAATACAGCGCGACCAGCAGCAGCGCCAGGGCTGGGAGTTCCAGATAAAGGATCGTGGCATGGTAATAAAGATCGGGGGTCAGGGCAAATGCCAGTCCGAAGCCCAGTGCCGTTGCCTGGAGGCTGTTTTTCTGCAGCGCCCACATGACGAACCAGCCGATGGCAAAGACCGCAAGCATGGGGATCAGCCGGTAAACGCCCTCCCGAAAAACAGTGGAATCCCACACGAGGCCGGCCTGATGCAGCCAGACTGAGATGAAGGGGTAGCGCGCCAGCACGAAATCCCGGTGGGACATGTTCATGAAACCCGGCAAAAAACCGGCTGCCATTCCCAGGGCACAGACCACTCCGGCCTTAATCGGGAGGGGGAGGCGTTTTGCGGCATACCAGAGGACAATCCCGAGCAGCGCAATCCCGATCGTGATCGCCAGGTTAGAACCCCGGAAAGCGGGGCTGATGATGTCCCGGAGGATCCGTGCCCGCCAGATATGCCATCCCTCATCTCCCTGGATGGGGACTTCGCCGCGTAGGGGGAAAAAATTGAAGGCCGACACCAGCAGCGCCAGGAGCAGCGGTGAGAGCGAAGTCAGGGGGCTTTGTTTCTGTTTGGGTAAAGTACTCGCGGGCACTTCACCCGCTGCCAGCCATGCCCAGAACAGGGCCAACACAAACAGGGCCATGT
>JAUWTO010000206.1 GCA_030614685.1 Candidatus Aminicenantota bacterium | reverse complement strand
TCTGTATATAGGGAGGCCGTCAGCCAAGGAGACCTCCAGAGAGCAGGAGGGGGGGCAGGGGAAGATTGTGTGGCTGCTGTGCGTCCAACAAGTAGAAAGTGCTTTTATAATGAGGAAGAGGTACAATATAATGGCCAGCGGCAGCAACTGATAAGTCGCGAATTTCGTATAAGTATATGAAGAGAGAGATAAAGAGTTCTGAACATGAAGTGCAGTAAATGCGGCACCGAGAATCCCGGTGATACGCGCTTTTGCGGACAGTGGGGCACTTCTCTGTTCAGGACCGGTACAGCCGCCGGGGAGGACGCACTGGAGGCTCCCACGCGGACGCTCATCACATCCACGAATAAGATCCGGATCGGCGCCAATTTTGCTGACCGCTACCACATCCTCGAAGAGCTGGGCCGGGGCGGCATGGGGAGGGTCTACAAGGCGCTCGACACTCAGGTGGACGAGAAGCTGGCCATCAAGGTCCTGAATCCTGAGGTGGCGGCGGACGAGAAATCGCGCGAGCGCTTCCGCAACGAGCTCAAGACCACACGCCAGATCTCCCACCGTCACATCTGCCGGGTCTATGACTTCAGCGAGGCGGACGACCAGGCCTTTATCACCATGGAGTATGTCTCGGGTGAGGACCTGAAGAGCCTGGTCCGCCGCATAGGACAGCTCACCTCAGGCAAGGCTGTCTTCATCGGCCGTCAGATTGCGGAAGGGCTGGCCGAGGCCCATCGATTGGGTGTGATCCACCGCGACCTCAAGCCCCACAACATCATGCTCGACAAAGAGGGCAATGTCCGCATCATGGATTTCGGGATCGCCCGCACGTTCCAGAAAACGGGCATGACCGATACGGGCGTCATCATCGGCACGCCCGAGTACATGTCTCCCGAACAGGTGGAGGGCAGGGAGGTCGACGGGCGCTCCGACATCTATTCTCTGGGCATCATCCTCTATGAGATGCTGACGGGCCGGGCCCCCTTTACCGGAGACACTCCACTGAGTGTGGCCGTCAAACAGAAGACTGAGCGGCCCGTGAATCCCCGGAGGCTCAATCCCCAGATCCCCCAGGAAATCAGCCGAGTAATCCTGCGCTGCCTGGAGAAGGACAAGGCACTGCGGTTCCAGAACGCGGAGCAGCTCGGGGAAGAGCTGGCGACCATCGAGGAGGCACTCCCCAAGACCGATAAGGTGGTGCCGGAACGCTCGACCCGCTCGACCAGAGAGATCACGGTCAAGTTCAGCTTCAGCAAGGTGGCCATCCCTGTCCTGGTGCTGATCGGCCTGGCCCTCATCACTATCGTGGGGTGGCGGGTGCTTGCCAAGCGGGATGTCGCGCTCTTCGCGGCCGACAAGCCGTCTCTGGCGGTCATGCACTTCGAGAACAACACCGGTGACGCCACCCTGCAGCACTGGCGCAAAGCGCTCTCCGACCTCCTAATCGCCGATCTGAGCCAATCCCGCTTCCTTCAGGTTTTGAGCGGAGAGCGGCTCTACGACATCATGGAGGAGCAGAACCTGCTCACGGCCTCCAGTTATTCCTCCGATGATCTCAGAGATGTGGCCGAGCGGGGGGGGGTGCGATATGTGCTGGTTGGCCAGATGACCCAAGCCGGGGAGACGCTGCGCCTGAACACCACTTTGCAGGAAGCGAGGACCGGGGAGATCCTCGGATCAGAGCAGGTGGAGGGCGAGGGCGTGGAAAGCCTCTTCTCCCTGATCGACGATCTGACGACTCGGATCAAGGGAGACTTCCAGCTCTCCGAGGAGAAACTTGCCGCCGATCTGGATGCCCGGATCGAGGAGATCACCACCTCCTCGGCAGAGGCGCATCAGTACTACAACGAGGGCATGACCTACCACAACCGGGGAGATTACACTAAGAGCATCCCCCACATGGAGCTGGCCGTGGCTCTCGACCCGGATTTCGCAATGGCCTACAGGGCCATGGCTGTTGCCTATCAGAACCTGGGCTACCAGAATGAGGCCGACCGCAGGCTCGAGCGGGCGTTCCAGCTCAAGGATCGCGTCTCCGAGCGTGAGCGCTACTACATAGAGGCCGATTACTTCCGCCGTTCCGAAGAGACCCTGGATCAAGCCATCGGAGCCTATGAGAACCTGCTGGCCCTCTATCCGGACGACAATGTGGGCAACAACAACCTGGGTGTGGTTTACAACTCCATCGGGGAATTCGACAAGGCTGCCGAGTACTTCGAGGTCAACGTCCGCAACCGGCAGAAGAGCTATCACTCCTATTCCAACCTGGCCAACATCTATTTGCTCTTCGGTAAGATGCGCAAGTCCGAAGGGGTCAGCCGGCTCTACCTGGATGAGATCTCCGACCATCCCCAGATGCACATCAACCTGGCCGGCACCCTCATGAGTCAGGGCAAGCTCGACGCAGCCCTGGAACAGGCCGACCTGGCCCTGGCCCTGAACCCAACCTCCCCGGACGGGATATCCACTCGAGGGAATATCTATTTCCTTAAAGACGACATGAATCAGGCCCTGGTCGAGTACCGGAAGCTCCTGGAGATCGAGCAGCCGGTCACCAATCTGTATGCACGGAACGTGCTTTCGAACTATTTCATCGCCCACGGCAAACTGGATCTGGCCGCGGAACAGCTGCAGGAGGGACTGGAGCTGGCAGAGATGGTGGGAGAAAATAGCTGGGTGGCAGGAATGCAGTCCGGCCTGAGCTATGTGTATGCCCTCAAGGGACGCGGTGCGGATGCTGCCCGGGCTGCCGAACAGGCCGTCCAGATCGCCCGGGAGACAGAATCCCAGGAGCACCTGCGCAAGGCCCTGTTCTCGCAGGCCATGGTCCTGATCCTGGTGGACGATCCCGCGGAGGCCCGTAGCTCTGCGCAGGAGCTGCAGCGGGTGACCGCTCAGGGCCTCAACCAGCGGGCCATGCGGCACGTCTATCTGCTCAACGGCATGCTTCTCAGCAGGGCCGGGCAGCACACCGAAGCCCTGGATGAATTCAAACGCTCTAGGGAGCTCATGCCCCAGCTGGATGAATCCCAGGCTTATCTTTCTGATGCCATGGCGGAGACGCTGTGGGCGTCCGGTGAGCCGGCCAAGGCCAGGAGGCTCTACACCGGCATGCAGAAGCGGCCCCTGGCGCGTCTGGAAAGCAGCTACCTCTATGTGCGGAGTTTTTATCAAATGGCGAGGATCCTGCAGGAGCAGGGAAAGGACAAGGAAGCCCGCGCCCACTACCAGAAGTTCCTGGACCTGTGGAAGGATGCCGATCCCGACATACCCCTGCTGCAGGATGCGCAGCAGCGGCTCCGCAGCCTCTCGCAGTAGGCTCGCTCGTGATCCCAGAATGAGGCCGAACACCGCCCCCTTGAAACGGGAGTGGTAGGCTTCGGGACTTGACTTACCGGATACCGCTTTATATATTCAAGGAAGGCAAGGAGAATGTGAGGGGGATAAAATGTTTGCACGCGTAACCACAGTTTATGGTCGGAAGGATTTGGTAGATAGCGCGGTAAAGATAGCCAAAGAGAGCATCGTTCCGGCAGCTAAACAGCAGAAAGGTTTTAAAAACTTGATCACGCTGGTGGATAGGGAGAGCGGGAAGGGAATGTTCATATCGATCTGGGACAGCAAGGAGAATGCTGAGGCCAACGAGGAGAACCAGTATTACCAAAAACAGCTCATGAAACTCATGGTGACCTTTACAGCCGATCCTATTAGGGAGGGATTCGAGGTTGTAGACATGGCCTGAGGCCTCCTTTTCCCCTCCGCACCAGCCCTCACCTTTCCATATCCTCATCTGTGAAACCAATCCTTTCTAATTCAAACGTGAAAGCATCCTCGATTCCGTGAGGGCCGCTCACACCACATGAGAACCATCCGTGGCGAAGGTCGTATTCAGAGCTTCATTATGCATGGTTTTTGCAGAAAACTGGGCAATGATCAAACCGGACATTTTCACTTTGCTAAGAACCGGACATTTTCATGTTGCGTTGACAATCCGCACAAAAGACGTAGACAACTGCCCTCCAAGCCGGATAAACTGAATGTTCTGAATTTATCCTGGACAGGAGGACTGCTATGCGTAAAATCTCGGTCTTGATTCTGGGTCTGTGTCTCTGTTTATCTTTTTCTCTGGGACAGCCCCCGACCATACAGTCCAAAGTGTCAGGGATGAGGGCCTATTCGGGTTACTTCCCGTTCTATTGGGACGCTTTGACCGGCAGAATCCTCCTGGAGATCGACAAGTTCGACCAGG
>JAUWTO010000070.1 GCA_030614685.1 Candidatus Aminicenantota bacterium | reverse complement strand
CGGCCGTTGGTGGCGATGACCAGGGTGTTATCGCGCGGGTGGATAATGAGGTCCCACACGAGACAGGTGGGGAGCTCGTTGGCCAGAACGTACCAGGCCGTTCCCCCGTCCGTTGTGACATACACGCCCAGATCAGTCCCCACGTACAGGATCTCATTCTTCTTGGGATCCTCGCGAATCACGTTCACCGGCCCTCCGGGGATGTTGCCGGAGATGTCGACCCAGGTCTTGCCGTAGTCGGTGGACTTGTAGACATAATCGTTGGCATCGTCATCACGGCGCCCGTTGAGCGTGAGATACACCGTGGCCTTGTCATACTGTGAGGCCACAATGCGGGACACCTGCTTGTTGAAGGGCAGGCCTTGCGTGATCTCTATCCAGGAATCGCCGCCGTTGCGCGTGATGTGGATGCGCCCGTCGTCTGTGCCCACATAGATCAGGCCGAACTTGAAGGGCGACTCGGAGATGGCCGTTATGGAGGCGAAGGGAATGGCGAAGGGGAGTTTGCCCTGCTGCTCCGGATTGTTGTAGCTGAGGTCAGGGCTGATGCGCTCCCAGTCCTCGCCTTGGTTCATGGACCGGAACAGGTACTGCATGCCGTGGTAGACCACATCCGGGTTGTGGGGCGAGAGGATGGTGGCAGCCATCCACTGTCCCCGCAGTGGGGGCTCTCCCTCGGGGACCTGAGGCAGGATGTTTTTGCTCTGCCACATCCCGTCCCTATATTCGGACCGCATGAGCCGGCCGTAGAAGCTGGAGGAGTAAGTGATGCGAGAGTTGCGGGGATCGACCACTACGTGTGTTCCTTCTCCCCCTGGTGCCGCTTCCCAACGAGTGACGGGCCGAGGCTCCCTTCGGCTGCGCGGCCGGCCGTGAGCGACGTTTCCCTTGTAGGTGCCGTGGTCCTGGACCGAGCCGTACACGTTGAAAGGCTTCTCCATGTCATAGGCCACGTTGTAGAACTGGACCAGTGGATGGATGGCGTGGAAGTTCCTCCAGGTTGCGCCTCCATCGTAGGAGGTGTTGATTCCTCCGTCGTTGACATTGACGAGGTAGTTCGAATCCTCGGGATCGATCCAGAGGCCGTGGTGGTCGCCGTGCAGGCCCGGATAGGACAGGGTCTTCCAGGTCTTTCCGCCGTCCTGGGACTGGGACAGCCGCAGGCCCATGATGTAGACCGTGTCAGGATTCGAGGGATCGACACAGACCTGGCCGAACACCCAGCCGTAGGTTCCGCCGAATCCCTCCATATAGCGGTCGTCGGGACTCACCTTGACCCAGGTCTCAGCCTGGTCATCGGAGCGATAGACCTCGGCGCCCTTGATGGCGCGCCCGGTCTTGAGACGGCCATAAGCGTCACGTTCGCCTTCTCGGGGCATGCGGCCGGGGTTGTGGTTGTCCACGAACGCGTAGATCACGTTAGGCTGGCTGGCACACAGGCTGAGCCCGATGCGGCCGGTCTTATCGAGATTGGGCAGGCCGTTCGTCTTCTGCTGCCAGGTCTTGCCGGCATCGGTGGTCTTGAAAATCCCGTCCCCGGGTCCGGGCTGCGGATCGGACCAGCGCTGGCGGATCCGGTTCCACATGGAGGCAACCAGAGTGTCGGGATCCGACGGGTCCATGACCAGGTCGATGGCTCCGATCTTCTCGTTGATATAGAACACCTTGTCCCAGGTCCGGCCGCCGTCCGTGGTCTTGAATACGCCTCGTTCAGGATTGTAGGTCCACTCATGCCCTGGAGATACCACATAGACAATGTCCGGGTTCTGCGGATGGATGACGATGCGGCCGATGGTGTAGGTGTTGGTCAATCCCATGTGCTGCCAGGTCTTGCCGGCATCCGTGGACTTATAGACGCCCACACCGGCTGTCGAGGCGCGGAAGATATTGGCCTCGCCAGTCCCCACCCAGATGATGTTCGGATCCGAGGGAGCGATGGCCAGGTCGCCGATGGACTGGGTGGGTGCGTCATCCATGATGGGCTCCCAGGTAACTCCGGAGTTCCGGGTCACCCAGACACCGCCTGTGGCGGCGCCTACGTAGATGGTATGCTTACTGCCTTTGGGAATGGCGATGTCGGCGCAGCGGCCCGAGATGATATCCGGACCGATCAGGCGCCACTTGAGGCTGTTGAAAGGAGAGGTCTCCTTCATGGCCTCGTGCTGCTCATGCCATTTCAGGCGCTGAACCGGATCCGTGTTCTCAAGCTTATTCTGTGCCCCGGCCGAGAGCGCCGGCGGGAGCACCAGGGCCCAGGCCAGGAGCCCCAGTACCAGAGTTGTTTTTACCAGAGATGTGTGCCTAAAAATTGCCATGGGGTTACCTCCTCAGGATTTGATCATGAAACGGATGAAAAGCCATAGTCTTTGAATGCAGGAGGAATTGTATTCATCCCCGTGGAGATAGTCAAGCTCCAGGATCGGGAGGGGGCAGCGGATCAAAAAACTGCCCTGACAGATCAGCGGGCAGGCAGGGGCAAGTGCCCCTTCAGCTTGAGATCGATGCTTCCGATGCCGGTATCGATGTCTACGCTGAGGGTGATCTCCGAGTCTTCATAGGCGTCGTTGGTGTAAACATCACCGCGCTTCGTGAATCCCCTGGCGTCCACGGATCCGATGCCCTTATCCACATATACCTTGACCCCGATGTCTTCCGGCAGGTATACCGTGGCCGAGCCCACGCCCCCGTCTATGAGCACATGCAGGTCCTGGTCGTGTTCTCCGGAGAGGTCAACGGTCAGGTCCCCGATCCCCATGTCGATCTCGAGCGATCTCAGATTCAATCCACGCAGGTCCAGCCGGCTTTCTCCGGCCCCGAAGTCCACCTTCAGGTCGAGGGGAAGCTTCTCATTCAGATAGATGTCCCATCTGTTCTTGCTCTTCCCCATCGGGATCCCGGACACGTCGCCCTGCCTCACCGTAAGCAGGACCGTGTCTCCCTGGATTGTGTGTTCGAACTCCGGCCGCCATTCTTCCACATTGAAGGAAAAGATCCCTTCCAACAGCTCTCGGGCCCCGGCCTGAACCCGCAGTTCCCCGGTACCCATTTTGAGAAAAACCGCTGCCGCAGAGTGATCTTCCATGGGAAAGCTTCGGGTTTCCTCCTGGAATTCACCCACCCGGACACAGGCGTTAAGCCAGAGCAGAGATAAAATCACTGTACCCCAAAGGGCTTTGGATATGAACATGGTACCAGCCTCCTCGTATCTAGATACGAAAAATAGCGGAGGAACGTTCCCCAGTTATTTTTTGAGGATGGAGATGAGAGCGTCAAGGGCGCGGGGATCGACGGAATCCCCCAGGCAGTGGATGGCACTCTTGCGTACCTGGGGATTGGGATGCCGGGACAGGATTCTCAACCAATTTTTCATCACTGCCTCCGGTGTCGCTTCACTTCTTTTCCAGGACCTTCATCAGCGCTTCGCGTGCCTTGGGCGTCCCGATCTCTCCCAAGGCGGAAACGGCCGCGGCCCGGATCCGGTTGTTCGAGTCGTTCAGCGCCACATCCAGCAGGATGGCGACCGCGTCGTCGCTCCCGGTCTCTCCCAGAGAATAGACAAGCGACCGCCTCAGATCCGGTTCCTTCTCGATCTTGATCATCTCACCCAGCACCTTGACCGAGACCTCGTCGCTCATGTCTTCCAACACATGAAGGGCCGATCGCCGTACAGACTGGAACTTCGCCTTACGGTAGATCTCCAGGAACATCTCGGGCTGGTCTTCCTCCAGAACATCCTCCAGTGTGTGCACGGCCGCTTGGGCCAGTTCCTCATCCTCGCCGCTCAGGGCCGTCTCATAGATGACCCGGGCCGCCTTCTCGCTGCCAACGTCTTCCAGCGCATACAGCGCGACCTTTTTCATCTCGGGATCATCGCTGGTCCGCATGATCTCGATCAGGATGTCGGCGGACCTTTCGGTCCCTATATCCGCCAGCACATACAGGGCCGCTTTCCTCATCTCGGGGTCCTTCTCCGTGCGGATGACATCCAAAAGGATCGGTTCCACCTCGGCATCATCCAGGTCTTCCAACGTATACAGAGCCAGTTTGCGTACCTCCGGATGCCTGGAGTTCTTCAAGATGTCCCGGACCGCCGGCAGGACCTCGGGGCTGTCGATGTCTTCAAGCGCCATGACAGCCGCCTTGGCCAGGGCTTCATCGTCCTCGCTGACCGCGATGTCGCGCAGCACCGGTATGGCGGCCGGGTCCTCCGCATCACCCAGGGCGTAGAGCGCCGACCGCCTGACCCTGGGATCGGCATCAGAGCGCGCGATCTCCAGCAGAAATTCGATAGGGGCTTCATCATCCCAGTCGGCTATGGCAAAGACCGCCCGGCGGCGCAGGTCCGGGTCGCTTTCCGTGCGCGCGATCTCCTTGAGCCGGGCCAGGGCCTCCGGGGATTCGAAATCCTCCAGAATGTTGATGATGCGGGCCCGCATCCTGCTGCTGGAGGATTCGTCGTAGAGCTCGAAGATCGCATCCAAGGCCAACTCGTCCCCCATGTCTTCCAGCGCATGCAGGGCCGCCAGCTTGATATCCTCTTCCGACTCTTCGTAAAGGCCCTGGATCAGAGTCTTGTACTGGGTCTTGCCCTGCTTGGCCAGCAGGTTGCCGATGCGGATCATGTTGGACTTGGCATTGTCCACATAGGTGCTGTCCGGGTTGGTCTTGATGAAATTCTTGTAGCAGGTAAACACCTCTTCCAGGGGTTCGTCCATTTTATCTCTCACGCTGCACCGAAAATAGCGGGCATCGTCCACATAGGTGCTCCCGGTAAACTCCTTAACAAAGGCCTCCAGCGCGGTAGCGGCATTGTCCCAGTCTTCTTCCATATACAGTCTATAGGCCGCGCGGTAGGCGACCGCATCCTGGTCCTGGTTTGCTTCCGCCCAAACCCCGGGGGACATAATCCCGGAAGCCAGCCAGAGAAACACAGTCGCGATCAGTGCAAGTTTCGATCTCTTTTTCATCGGTTACTCCTTTAAAATATCTTGGTTTTATCGGTCTTCGGCGGGGTCTCTGTCCGTGTCCCCAAGTCATCCCAGGGCCGGTTGACCTCCGCCAGATGCATCTTCAAGAACAGGCCGCGGCTCTGCACGCCGGTCTGCACCAGTTCGATGGCGAACATATCCCCTGGTGTCTCCAGGTTGGCGATCTGCAGGAGGACGGCCTCGAGGTCGGCCACGAGCTCCTGCAGCCGCCTCTGGCGGGCATCGGCCAGGCCCTGTTTAAGCCAGCCGGCTTCCTGCACCAGCTCACGCGAGAGCTGCTGCTTATAGGGGAGATCCAGGGTGTAGGGATCGTCGGTTTCCCTGTCGAAGTTGACGATGGCCATGAGCACCAGCTGGGACCGCTCTACATAATTCTGAGTGCGGGACGCGAGTTCCAGGGAAGAAGGAGCTGTCGCCCCTCGGGTATGCACGGCCGTCTGAACACCCGCAGAGGGGGGGAGCAGCCACATCCTGCCGATGAAGATCCCCACTGCTACGAGCAGCACGGCAGCCCCCGCCTGGAAGGCCCAGCGCGGCATCCGGAACCGGAGCCAGTCAAAGGAAGGCCGGCGCGGCCCGGAAGGGCGCGGTTGATAGAGGATCTTCTCCCTATGCATACGGCTCCCGAGTCTCTCCCAGTAACCTTCCCAGAATGCCGGGTCCGGCTCGGTGCGCTCTCTTTTTTTCATATCCTGGAGCGTGGCCCGGAGCCCTGCGTACTCCTCGCGGCAGATATCGCACTGCCCGAGGTGGGCCTCGAACGACCTCCTTCGGCTATCATCCAGGCTGCCGTACAGGGCGTCTGCAAACACCTGCCGGCACCTCTGACATTCATTCATCGTTGACCTCCCATGAACCACTGCCCCGGTAGAATGCGAGCTTCCGGCGCAGCTTCTGCAGGGCTCTAAAGAGCAGGCTCTTCACCGTCCCGGAGGAGACCTCGAGCACGTCGGCGATCTCACTGATCTGAAAATCGTTGTAATGCCGCATGGCAAACACCGCCCGTTCCCGCGGAGTCAATACATGCAGCGCCTCTTCGATACGGCCCTGCAGCAGTGCGGCCTCGGCGCTGCTCTCGGGATCCACAGCCGCTGTTGCGGCGCCTCGCGGCGCATCCTGCAGCTCGATGTGATCGAAATTCTCCAAGGTCACGCTGGGCTTGGCCTTGCGCTTGCGCAGGAGGTCGATGGCGCTGTTGACCGTGATCTGGTAGATCCAGGAACTCATCTTGGCATCCCTTCGGAAGCTTCCCAGTGACCGATAGACCTTGATGAAAACCTCCTGCGAAACATCCTCGGCCTCGTGATGGTCGCCCACAACGTCGTAGGCCAGGAAATAGACCTTTTTTTTGAACTGATCCACCAGTCCCTGAAAGGCGGACAGGTCTCCCTGGCAAACACGTTCGGCAAGTACATGGGCTTCCATGGCTTTTTTTGCTTTCCCCCTCTTAGACGAGACCATAGTGATTTTGGTTTACATTATTTACTCCTCCATTCTATCCCAAATCTATGCCTTTGACACCACCCGGGTATGCTTTAGGCGGAGAGGAGTGAGTGGGTGAGTGGAAATTAAATGGAGGTGGAACTGCAAGTCACTAAGGACTCTCATGCTGAATGGGAGGATGGGAAGAATGAGGGGGTGGGACAACGAACTGCCAGAGGCCAATGAGCGGTTAGGGTGGGTGGAAATTGTTTGGGGGTGGACTGGATGGCCTTGAAAAAGGGGAGGGAGTGTAATATGGTTGTTCCCGCTTCGCACAAACACAAATAAGAGGGAGAAAAAAATGCACAGACGCATTTCATGGTTATTTATCGCCCTGATTATACTCACCGGACTGTTCGGTTGCACCTCCGGATATGACGGTCCTCCGGCCGATCTTGTGGTGAAAAACGCCAAGATCGTGACCATCGACAAGGACAACCCCCGCGGGCAGGCCATTGCCGTGAGGGGAGAGATCATCCTGGCCGTGACCTCGAACGCCAAGATCGAGCAGTACATCGAGGAAGGCACTACCCAGGTCATCGATGCGGGAGGGCGGCTGCTGATCCCCGGTCTCAACGACGCCCACATCCACTTCATGGGGGGAGGGGCCTCGCTGATGCAGCTGGACTTCCGGTATATCCACGACACGGACACGATCAAACAGATGGTGGCCGATGCCGTGGAGCACTCCAAGCCGGGCGAGCTGATCCGGGGTCGGGGCTGGGAGCATGAGACATTTCCCGACAAGAAATGGCCCACAAAAGAGATCCTGGACGCCGTAGCCCCCGACAACCCCGTGGTCCTGAGCCGGGCGGACGGCCACTCGGTCTGGGTCAACAGCTATGTTATCCGCGAATCCGGGGTTACCAAAGATACACCCGATCCACCCAACGGGACCATCATGCAGGATCCCGAGACCGGAGAGCCGACCGGCATCTTCAAGGAGGGGGCCTCGCGGCTGCTGAAGGTCTCTTCGTCCGTGGAGCTGACTGCGGAGGAGCGGGAGGAGAGATCGGACCAGGCTCTGGAGCTGGCACTAAAAGCCGCCCGGGAGACTGGAGTGACCAGCGTCCAGCAGCTGAACGGCGGATTCGAGCGGTTCCTGCGCTTCAAGAACGAGGGTCGTCTGACCGCACGCGCCACCATCAACATGTCCCTCCCGCGCAACGACGAGGGATTCGCTCGCCTGGAAGAGCTGAGGGACGAATACCCTCAGGGCGACAGCTGGATCCGCTTCGGCTATCTCAAGATCTTCATCGACGGCACATTGGGATCGGGCACGGCCCTCATGTTCGAGCCCTTTGAGGACGATCCCGACACCAGCGGTTTACCCATGATGCCGTACGAGGAATTCGAGGGCCGCATCGTGGCCGCGGACGCGCGAGGCTTCCAGACGGGTACACACGCCATCGGCACCAAGGGCAACAACTTCGTGCTGAACGCCGTGCAGAAGGCCCGGGAAGCGAACGGCACTCGTGATGCCCGTCACCGCAGCGAGCATGCTCAGATCCTGATCGACGAGGACATCCCGCGTTTTGCAGAGCTGGGTGTGATCGCCTCCATGCAGCCCACTCACTGCATCACCGACAAGCGCTTCGCAGAAAAACGTATCGGCCTGGAGCGCTGCCGCGGCGCCTATGCCTGGCGGCGTCTCCTGGATGCCGGGGCCAAGCTCGCCTTCGGGACCGACTGGCCGGTCGAGCCCATAGATCCGCTGGAGGGTTTATACGGGGCCGTATCACGTAAAGACAGGGCGGGAGAAGAGGGCGAGGGATGGTTCCCGGACCAGAAACTCAGCATGGAGGAAGCCATCGAGTTCTACACCCTGGGCGCGGCCTACGCCGAGTTCATGGAGGACCGCAAGGGCAAACTCAAGGAGGGTTATCTGGCCGACATGATCGTCTTCGACCAGGACCTGATGACCATCCCGCATGACCAGATCATGAAGTCCAAGGTGGACATCACCATCGTGGGAGGCAAAGTCGTCTTCGAACGCTGATATAACCACGACCCAGGCTTGTTGTTCGTGTGCGGCATGGCAGGCCGTACCAGGTGATTCCAACGCCTGGATCATCCACGGGCCAAGTTCGCACATTTGTCAGGCGCAGGCAGGTGAAGCTCTCGGCAATTCTTAGATATGGTTCAGGTTAGAATTCGAATTCGAGGCCGAGGATGGGCAACAACCCCCACTGGTTCTCGGTGTCCGGCCTGTTTTCCAGGGTGTTCCAGAAGATGAATGCCACGTTCTTCCGGTTGTACACGTTCCAGACACTGAAGTACAGGGTCAGGTTGGAGCGCCCGAAGTGGAACCTCTTATCTGCCCGGAGGTTCAGCGAGTGGTAGGGCTTATGCCGCTCTCCATTGATCCGGGTCAGGTCGAAGATGCCGCTGTTGACAGCCTCGGAAGCCTCCAGGTCAAAAGGAGTATAGGGCACGCCCCCGGCATAGTTCCATTTGCAGCTGAATTCCCAGAAACGGCCGGGCCGGTATCCCCCCTCGACAGCGACGATGTACTTGTTGTCATACACACGGGGCCGCCACTCCCCTCCCTGATCCTGATAGAAGGTGCGGAAATATGAAGCGCTGACCAGCCCGTACAGCCTCTCCGCCAGCTTCTTCTGTATCATGATCTCCACGCCGTAAGAGTGGGCCCTGCCCGTATCCTCCAGACGTTCATGATAGGTGTAGAATCCGTTGTAGTAGCTCTCGTCCAATATGAACAGGCCGAGCTGCTGCGGATCGAGGGGCATTTGCCGGTAATCCTTATAATAGGCCTCGAGCGTGAAGCGAGTGCTTTCTGTTATCATATGGCTGAGGCCCAGAACATAGTGCAGGGCCATGGGGTCCTTGAGCCCGCGGTGGGCCTCATTCTGAAGGAGCAGGAGACTGGGCAGGTTCTGAAAGAAGACACCGGCGGCAGCGTTGAGGGAGGTGCGGTCTGTCAGGCTATAGGATAGAGAGACACGAGGGGAAACAGTCGTGTTGCGGTTAAAAGAGAGGTGATCCACCCGTACGCCCAGGTTCAGGCTCAACCGATAGACCGGATTCAAGATGTAGTTAAAGAAACCGGCATAGCGGCCTGAATCCTGCCGGACATCGATGTGGATATCTGGATAGGGATTCCCCGAGACATCGATCCCGGCGCCCAGCTTGTAATCGTTGTGGGTGTCGAGGTACTGGACCTCCAGCCCGAAATTGAACCTATGCATGTCCGAGACCCGGACATAGTTGACGTTCCGGAGCGTGTAGGCCTGCTCCCAGCTGTTGTTATTGAAGATCAGGGCATCAGAGGCGGTGTCGGAGTAGATAATGTCGTATTTGATGTGGGAACGGGAGAGCGAGGTGTTGGAGTAGCCGTTGGCTCCCCAGGACTTGAACCAGTTGAATCCCAGCGCGCTGTTCAAGGCGTCGTGGTATCCGTAGCTCGAGTCTCCCAGCTCCAGGGATTTGTCCCGGTCCCAACCGCTCTTATCGTCTCCCCAGACTCCCAGCAGTGTGAGGCTGCTGCTGGGGGAGAGGTTGAAGGTCGCCTTTCCCTGGATGTCCCCATAGGTCGGTACAGCCCCTATGTCGAAATACTTGTCGATAAAGTCCAGGTAGCTGTGCCGGGCCGAGAGCATCCAGGAATTCTTGGACCCCGGCAGCGGGCCTTCGGCGATGAGCCCGAATCCAGCCATACTGAAGTCCGCCTGAAAATCATACTCGTCCCGGTTCCCGTCCCGGAAGTTGATGTCCATGACAGACGAAAGCCGATTTCCATCCACAGGCGAAAAACCTCCCGAATAGAAATTCACGTCCTTGATAAAATCTACGTTCAGGAGTGCCAGCGCCCCGCTCGAAGAACTCTGGACCGGATAGTGGTTGATGTTGGGGATGGCGATGTTGTCCACATAGAAGCCGTTTTCCACCGGATTCCCCCCGCGGACGACCAGCCCGTTCACCTGGTCGTTTACACGTGCGATGCTGGGGAGCCCTGAGATGATGCGGCTCACGTCGCCGCCTGCGCCGGCTGCCCGCCGGATCTCCTCGTTGGAGAAGCTGGTCGTACTGGTGGACTTCTGTTTGGTATCGGAGAAATATCCCGCGGTCACGGTGACCTCCTCGTGCTCCTTCATCTCCAGGCTCAGCTTGAGTGATATTTCCACGAAACTGATGCGCTCCGACTTGATCACCACATCCGGAAAGAGTTTGGGCAGATAAAACTGGCAGCTTACCTCCAGGACATACGAACCGACCGGTACGCCGGGGATCTCGAAGTTACCTTCGTAGTCGGTGAGGGCCTGGAGTTCTGTCCCCTTGACCTTTATTAAGGCATGGGCGATGGCCGAGCGGACTTCCTCGTCTACTACCGTTCCTTTCAGGGTTCCTGTTTTGACCTGAGGAGAGACCGCCTCTTCCGCAGTCAGCGGAGCAGGCATGTGGAGGACTGAAATCGCGAAGCACGCTAGGATCGACATCATTTTCAGATTCGTCATGACTCTGTCCTTTTTATTATCCTGTTTTTAAACATTCATTTAAATCACTTGTTTTAATCATATGTTTAACAT
>JAUWTO010000352.1 GCA_030614685.1 Candidatus Aminicenantota bacterium | reverse complement strand
GAACAGCTCACGGGTTATACTCAGGAAGAGTTCTATGCGCCGGATTTTGATTTTCTCTCTATGTTCACGCCCGAGTCCCTGCCGCTTGTCCAACAGAACTTTGTCCGTCTTATGCAGGAAGAAGAGATCCCTCCCCAGGAATACACGTTCATGACCAAATCCGGGACGCGCCTGAGCGGCCTGGTCACCACCCGGCTGTTTTCCTATGAAAGCGAATCCGCCATTCTGGGGATCGTCACCGACATCACAGACCGCAAGGAGGCGGAGGAAGCCCTCAGGCAGGCCCACGACGAGCTGGAACACCGGGTCGAGGAGAGGACCGCGGAACTGACCATCGCCAACGAACGTAAGCAGCTCGAGATCGAGGAGCGTATCAAGGCCGAGGCCGCACTCAAGGCCAGCGAGGCGATGCTCCGATCCATCCTGGATTCCTCCCCGGATGCCATCATGGTGATCGATATCAATGGGAAGTTTATCGAGTGCAACCGGTCCGCCCTTGAGCAGCTCCGATTCCGATCAAAAGAGGAGATGCTGCAAAGGAATTCCTTTGACATGGTGGTCGACAAAGACAAGGCCCGGGCCATGCGCAACATCGAAGAGACCATCCGTTTGGGCACCATGCTGAACATCGAATACCAGGTTCTGCGCAGGGACGGCACAGTGCTCGACGCCGAATCTTCGGCCAGCGTCATCAAGGACTCGAAGGGGGAGGTCAGCGGCTTTGTGGTCGTGGCCAAGGACATCAGCGAACGCAAGGCCTCCGAGGAAGCCCTGCTCCGATCGCAGGCCGAGCTGCGCGATCAAAAGAAGGCCCTGGAACAGAAGAATATCGCTCTGGGAGAGATCATCGCCCAAGTCGAGTTCGAGAAGCAGAAGATAGAGGAAAACATCATGCTCAATGTCCAGCGCGTGCTCTTCCCCATCCTGGATCAGCTGGAGCGGGCGGTCGATCCCAAGCCGCTGGTGGATGTCTTCCGGCGCAACCTGGATGGGCTGGCCTCATCCTACGGGTCCCGGATCACGGAGAAGACCGCCAATCTGACCCCCCGGGAGATCGAGATCTGCAGCATGATCAAGGGAGGTCTGTCCTCCAAGGACATCTCGGAGCTCTTGAAAATCTCCCAGGCCACCGTGGATCGCCACCGGAAAAACATCCGCAGAAAGCTGAATCTGACCAATCAGGACATCAACCTGACCACCTTTCTGCGCAATCTCCAATAATGGGTATATAAAATACCCATTCCATACCCATAAGGGAAATTTCATGATCCCTGCACCAAAATGTCGAACACACTGATAAACCGGGCCTCTCCCCAGGGGGATATGGAGTTTTACTTGAGGCTTACCTCTAGAAATGGCTTGGTTTAGGAGGGGAGGAGGTTGCCGGCTGATGTCAGCAAAAGGGGGGTTGATGATGGGAACCAAAAAAGGTGGGGGCTCTACCCAGCCGGCCAAGAAGAGCCATTACTATAATACGGCCCCCAGCCTAGGTATGTCAAGCACATTCTGAATATTTTATTTATTTTACATCTCTTCATCTCCTCTTCTCCTGCACACGTTCCCCCGCACATGGCCCGGCCTTGACTCCGGCCCGGTTGGCGATTACTATGGCTCGTGAGTTGACCCTAATGTTTGATCTAAAAAAACGTATACTGAAATTCACTGCAAACGAGGTCCAGGATCCGGAGCGCTCCGCCTCGGACACCCTGGAACGCCTCCGCCTTGCGACCTGTGTCGTCCTCCTGGAGGTGGCCAAATCCGACGATGAATTCAGTTCGCTCGAGCAGGCCACACTGTCCGCCATCCTGCAGAAGGAATTCCAGATCCCGGAGGAGGCGGTGGAGGCCCTCATGGACGTGGCTCATACCGAGCGCGCCAAGAGCGTCGACCTCTACGAATTCACCAGCCTCATCAACGAGAACTATTCCCTTCCGGAAAAGATCCGGATCGTCGAGCTGGCCTGGAGGATCATCTATGCGGACCAGGAACTCAACCGCTATGAGGATCACTTCGCGCACAAGCTGGCCCGGCTCTTCCGCCTCCACCACGAGGACCTGATCGAGGTTAAGCTGAAGGTCCTTGAGGAGGTCCGAAGGGAGGCTTCGGAGGAATAACGCGTGCCCCACCTGGTGCTGATCCTGGAAGACGCTCAGGCAAAAAGCTACGAGCTCACAAAGCCGGTTTTCACCGTGGGCAGGAGCCCGGACAGCGAT
>JAUWTO010000190.1 GCA_030614685.1 Candidatus Aminicenantota bacterium | reverse complement strand
CTCCCATCTGCCGACGGATATGAAAGAAAGGGAGCGTCTTCAGCAGATGCAGGACCTTTTCCAGTTCCGCGGGGGATTTCCTGATCAGGGCCTCCTGTTCGGGCGTGGTCTTGGTCATACGAACCGCTTCGCTGCCCAGATACACGGTCTTGGGTGCGATCCGACTGGAGATGGCTGCCCGCCAGCCGTAGGAGCCGTATTTGGTCCGTGTCCCGGCGGCCTTGGCTCTGGGTTCGAGCCAGTTCATGTCCACGGTCTGGATGTTGGGACCCTTGAGCGTGCGCGTGAGCTCTTCTGCAAAATGCTTGTAGGCGTCGAGGTCGTACATGGGTATATACTCTTAGGGCGAGGGATGCTCTCCCCTGATGATGCGCAGGATGTCCGAAGCATCGGCGGCGCCGCTGTTGAACAGGTAACAGCGGGTGTTATCCAGGAGCCTTCGGTAGAAGCTGCGCTGGGCCTCGATCCTCTCGGGTGTGCTCAGCAGCAGGTGCGGGTTGAAAAAAGGAAACGTGCGTGCGGAACGGAGATCCGTCCGGGAACCCAGGCTCTCGCCGTATTCGAGGATCCGGAGAGCATCCTCGGCTTCGGTGGCCACAAAGGGAGGCGAGATCTTATCATTCCGGAGGATAAACAGCCAGCGCAGCGCCGTTCGCTTTACGTGTTTGGCAGGGCCGTCGATCCAGTAGGGATCCAGCATGGAGTAGGACTTCCGGGTAGCGGTATAACAGAAGGGGGAGCCCCGATCCAGCCGGCAGTTGTCCTCCTGGAGACACTTTTCATTGCTGCAGTCATCCTTTAGGGTGATCACGTTTTCGCACTTGCTGTTGTCGAAGAGCTCTGCCACGCGAGGATAGGAATCCACTGTGTGAGTGGGCAGATAGAACTTGCGTTCGCTGCAATCGGTTGCGGCGAGGCTTCCGGAAAACCGCACAAAGACCAGGTCGTTGGCCTGCAGGCGCATCCCCTCTTCCTTCAGGAGCGAGTAGAAAAGCTCGGTCTTCTTTGTGCCTTTGGGCCCGATCAGGATCAGGCCGTTCCCGCCCTGCCAGTCGGCTGACATGCCGCGCAGGCTGTAGACGTTGAATATGCGCTCGGACACGTCCATGACCAGCCCCAGGGCCAGGCTGCGGAGCGGCCCGTAGTTGTCTGTGTTGACCAGGATCCCGGTCTTGGATTCGGAATTGTAGAATGTGCGCGGTTCCCGTCCCGGGATCCCGTCCACAGCATAGATGATCCCATGGGGTTCCAGGGCGGCCTCCAACTGGGCGGGATACCAGTTCTCCAACCAGAAATCGTACAGGTGTGACACATTGGTCCTGAGCTGCACGATGACGCCGTTGATGTTGGCGTTCCACTCGAAATAGTTGGCGTGGCTGAGGTGGCTCTCCATCTCTGCCACGTAGGCATCCCGCATCTGCAGGGAGGTCGTTGAATCCACGGGCACATCTGCCTGGTGGTGCGTGAGCGTGTTGTTGAGCCGGATGTGCTTGATCTTCTTGGCGGTTTTGAGCCTGGATAGGGCCTCAGCCATCCGGTCCATGCCTTTTTCCAGCGTCTCCATGGACGTGGCGTACGAGATCCGGATGTTCTGTTCTGCTCCGAATGCCCCTCCCGGCACGATGGCGACATGGGCTTGCTTGAGAAGGTAGTACGCGAGGCCGTAGGAGTTGCGGATCTGGGAGTTGTTGAATTCCCTGTCGAAGTAGGCGGAGACATTGGGGAAGAGGTAGAAGGCGCCCTTGGCCTTATAACAGGAGATCTGGGGCATGGTCTGGAGCCGCATCAGTACATAGTTCCGGCGACGCTGAAATTCGGAGACCATACGGTTGATCTCATACTGGGGTCCGGCCAGGGCCTCTACGCTCGCCTTCTGAGAAATGGAGCAGGGATTGGACGTGGTGTGGCTCTGGATCTTGGCCATGCCGGCGATGATATCGGCAGGGCCCGCGGCATACCCGATGCGCCATCCGGTCATGGAATAGGCCTTGGAGACACCGTTGATGATGATGGTCTTTTTTTTGATGTCCTCTCCCAGTGAGGCGAAGCTGACGAACTTGAAGTCGTCATAGACCAGCTTCTCATAGATCTCGTCGGCGATAACATAGATGTCTTCTTCCAGGATGACATCGGCCAGCGCCTCTAGCTGCTGCTTCTGGTAGGCCGCACCCGTCGGGTTGGAGGGATTGTTCAGGAGGATGGCCTTGGTGGAGGGTGTGATGGCGGCTTTGAGCTGTTCGGGAGTGAGGAGGAAATCGTTTTCCTCGCGCGTCTGGACGACCACGGATTTGCCCTTGGCCAGGACCATCATGTGAGGATAGGAGACCCAGTAGGGCGCTGGGATGATGACCTCATCCCCTTGATTGATCATAGCCTGCGTCAGGTGATAGAGAGAACTCTTCGCTCCTGTGGAGACGATGACCTCTCCCTTGTCATAGACCAGCCCCAGATCCTCTTCCAGGCGTTTGAGTATGGCCTCCTTGAGGGCGGGAGTTCCGTCCGCCTGGGTGTATTTGGTGAAATTCTGGTCGATCGCCTGTTTGCCAGCAGACTTGATATTTTCTGGAGTGGGAAAATCCGGTTCCCCCACACTCAGGTCGATGACGTCCACTCCGGCCGCTTTCATGGCCTTGGCCTTGGCTGTCACCTTCAGGGTGGGGGACTCGCCGATTTGATTGGCTTTATCTGATACAGTCATGGTTGCCTACTCGAGTCGGGAATCAGGATTCGCCCTTTTTTTCTTTCACCTGAGTCTTGGCCTGAAAATATTTTTTCAAGTCCACCCCGGTTAGGGCTTCGACCACGTCGGGCATTTGAGCCAGTACATCCGCCACCTGGGCCGTGATCTTGGTAGCGCCCGTCCCCTTTTCCCCTCCCACCAGCACGATCTTATCAACCTTGCTCAAGGGCTCGGACACGGCCCTGGCCAGTTCGGGAAGGGCCTTAAGATACAGCTCGAGTATGGCGGCCTGATTGTATTTTTCCCAGGCCTCGGCCTTTTTGAGCATGGCCTCGGCTTCAGCGATCCCGCTGAGTTTTGTCTTTTCCGCCTCGGCCTGCCCCTCCATCTTCAGGGCTTCGGATCTGCCTTTGGCTTCTGTCTGGATCCGGAAACCCTCGGCCTCGGCTTCGGACTGGAGTTGGTATTTGCGGGCATCTGCGGGCTTGATCACATCCGCCTCCCGTTCTTTCTGCTTCCGTGTGATCTCGAGTTCCTCGATCTTGATGGCTTCCTCTTTCTCGACCAACTGTACGGCCGCCTCTTCTTTCTTGATCTCCTTATTGAGGCGGAACCGCTCCAGCTCGTAAGCGAAGTCGGCCTTGGCCTTCTTCTGGTTAACAGTGACCTGAGATTCGGCTTTTTTGGCCTCGTTCTCCCATTGGGCCTTGGCGATCAGGGCCTCGGCGTTCAGACGGGCCACCTCTCCTTCCTTGTGAGCCTCGGAGGATTTGATGAGGGCTTCCTTTTCTGTCTCGGCCTCGGCGATGGCCGCGTCCCGTTTGGCAGCGGCGATCTGGGGCTTGCCCAGAGCGTCCAGGTACCCCTGGGTATCGCTGATCTCACGCAGCGCGAACGAGAGCAGATTGAGGCCCAATCTCGAGAGTTCACCCTCTGCCGCCTGCGCGACCTTCTCGGAAAAATCCATCCTGTTCCGGTAGAGGTCCTCCACGGTCAGGTTGCCGATCAAGGCCCGCATTTTCCCGTCCAGGATGGTCTCCGCCACTTCCCGGATCCCGTCTTTGCCGGTTCCCAGGAACTGCTCCGCCGCCACATGGATGGAGTGCTCGTCCGATCCGATTTTGACCTGGGCAGCGGCTTCCGCTAAGATGAGGATGCCTCCGTGTGTGAGGACCTCAGGTGTCTTTATGCTGAGTTTGATGACGTCGAGGGGAAGAACATCGTATGTCTCCAGCAACGGCCATACGAAAGCGCCGCCCCCGAGTCGGAAGCGGTATCCGACCCTGCGTTTTGTCCCGTCGGGTTCCGTGATGATCTTCTTGCGGCCTCCCGAAATGATCAGGACTTCATTGGGGCCGACTTTTTTGTATTGCTTGGCGATCAAAAAGACCAGAAGTCCGATAAATAGAGATATGATTCCGATCCAAATGAGAGTGGACACTAATGACATCGGTACCTCCTTTGGAGTCTGTGGTTATGATTTGAGAAAGGATTATTATACGGTCTAATAACATCTTTTTAAAGCCCCTTAAACTGAATTATTCATAAAAGATGCAGACATTATTGATCCCATAAACCTTTGTTCTGACTGTCTGCATCTTTTACCCCTGGGGCGAGCCGATATCAGCACATCAACTTCATCGTGGCCCAATCGCCGTAGATAATCTACTGAATAATCCCGATACTATTTCTATTATCAGATGCTTAGGAATTAAGCTTGTCACGGAAGTAGGCGATCGTCTTCTCCAGCCCTTCCTCCACTCCAACCTTCGGCGCCCAGCCCAGTTTCTGAGAGGCAAGGGTGTTGTCGGGGCAGCGCTGAACAGGGTCGTCTTCCGGCAGGGCCTCGTGCGAGATCCGGGAGGGACTTCCCGTCATCCGG
>JAUWTO010000351.1 GCA_030614685.1 Candidatus Aminicenantota bacterium | reverse complement strand
TTGGTGATGGCCTTGATCTGTTCCAGGTCTCTTCCTTCGCTGAAATTAGGGACACATTCCACAAGTTTCATTGCTGTTCTCCTTTCGTGATGCTTTGAACGAGCTCTCCTTTGCTGTTGTATACGTCTATTTTCTCAAATCCGATCGTTTCCAGCATGGATTTGTCACCGACGATGATGATGATAGGAGTGAGAAGGGAATATCGCTGCGCCGTTTCATATACGGACCGGGAGTCGATGCGCATGATGTTCTGATAGTACTTGTCCCAGTGTCCGGCGCTCAACCCCAGGACCTGAACATCCACGATCCGCGCAGAGAGATCCGCATAGGTCTGGATATTCAAGGGGTATCGGCCCATTAGATAGGATTTCGCGGTCTCGATCTCCTCGTTGGGTACTCGCTGTGTGGATATGATACGGATCTCCTTTTGGATCTCTTCGATGGACGATCGTATGAATTCGGGCGTCACCCGAGCATGGACGTAGAACACGCCACAGTACCGGTAGAATTCCATATAACTGAATGCGCTGTACGCGTAGCCCCTGGATTCCCTCAGGTTCATCAACAGGCGGCTGATGTAGGTCCCCCCCAACACCTGGTTCAAGACCTCCAGCGGGAAATAGTCCACACTGGTCTTGGGCGGGATGAGGGTTCCCATGAATATGTTGACGTCTTTGGCGCGCGGGACCTGCAGGAAGCAGACTCTGGGTGTGGGATCCAGTTCGGGAGCGGTCAGATGCACCCTTTCCACCGTTTTCTTTTCCCAGGTGTTGAAGTTCCGGCTGACTTTGCGGCTGGCCTGGTTCAGGTCGAGATCGCCGGTGATGACGAGAATCGCGTTATCGGGCCGGTAGAAATTCTCATAAAATCCCCGGATGTCTCCCAAGGTGTATGTCCGGATGATGTTGTCGTTGTAAACGATCTTCTGATAGGCGTGCTCTTTGAATAGAAGCTGATACAGCAGTTTCTTCCCCGAAAATTCCGGATCCTCCCTCCTCCGGGTCAGGTCGTAGAAAGTGACTCTCTGCAGATCCTCGATCTGCCTGCGCGAAAAGCTCGGGCGCACCAGCATGTCGCTGAGGAGCTCCAGGGCTTGATCCAGGTTTTCCTGCAGGCAGGAAAGGGAAAAAGCCGTGTAGTCCGGATTGATCCGGGTAGTGAATTGGCCGCCGATGCTGTCGATGGTCTCTTGCACATCCGAGGCTGAGAAGTTGGATGACCCCCGGCTTACCATCTTGGCGGTAAATGTCGCAAGCCCGGGTTTAGCATCCGGGGACGCGCTTTCGCCTGTCAGGATGGCAAGGTGCAGGTTGACGACCGGATGGCCTGTCTTGCGGACGACCAGAAGCCTGAGATTGCTGGCCAGCGTGTGAGTCTCGATCTCGGGAAGTGTAAGCATAGGCAGAGGATCCGGGAGGGGTGGCCCCCGCCGGAATCTTTCCTGGGCCGCAGCAGGGAGGGGGAGCAGCAGGCAGGCCAGGCTGAATAGGGACAGCAGTGTCTTCATCGGGTCTTGATGTTGACGAGGATCCTGTCCTGATCGAAATATTTTCCCATGGTATAGAAGATGCGCTGGGGTGTGATGTTCAGATATTCGTCCAGCTCAGTGGCGAGTTCGTCCCAGGGGACCTCGGAAAGCCAGCTGTGCGTGAGGAAAAGCGCCTTATCCACTGTGGTGGCGTATTGATTGACATAGTCTCTCTTGAAGACGCTCTTCGCTTTGGCCAGCTCCTTTTCCGATACCATAGAGGACTTGAGCTTATTTAGCTCGGAGAAGATCTCCTTCTGGCATCGTTCCTTTTTTAGCTCGTTGCTGCTCGCCACAAAAAAGCGGAATGCGGCCTGGTCGTGCCGGGTATCGATCCCCCCGGAGAGCTGGGAGGCCAGGCGTTCCTCTCTCTTTATGAGACGCTCATGCAGGCGCGAGCTGTTTCCTCTTATCATGATATATTCGATGATCGTCAATGCATAGAAATCTTTGGAGCGAGCCTTGGGAATACGATAGCCCAAGAAAAATGCGGGGGAAGAGGCCCGCGCGCTTTCCACGGTTTCTGTGTAGCCCACGATCCTGAAATCCAAATCATTGGATGCTGCATGCACGGGAAGATCTTCTCCTCGCGGCAGACCCTGGAAGTATTTCCGGACCAGATCTTCAGCCCGATTCAGATCGATGGTCCCGACGATGCAGAGAACGGCGTTGTTGGGCCGGTAGTAAGTCCG
>JAUWTO010000078.1 GCA_030614685.1 Candidatus Aminicenantota bacterium | reverse complement strand
GTTCGGCCTGGCATCCTATACAACCGAACAGAAGACCAAGGAGATCGGGATCCGAAAGGTGCTCGGGGCTTCGGTCACCGGAATCGTGAGGCTGACGGCGCGGGATTTCATCAAGTGGATCGCCCTGGCCAACGTGATCGCGTGGCCTCTGGCTTACTACGGTATGCACCTGTGGCTTCAGGACTTTGCATACAAGGTGCGCATCGGCCCTCTGTGGTTCGTTCTCGCCGGTGTGCTGACTCTGCTGATTGCCCTGATGACAGTCAGCTTCCATGCCCTCCGAGCCGCCCTCTCCAATCCTGTCGACTCCCTCCGCTACGAATAGCTTGGGGACGGATCATGAAACTCTCTTACCTGGCTACTTTTAGGGCCAAAACCAGCTCATAAGGCCAAATTAAGTGAGTTCTTAGGTGATAAGTTCGATCATATCAATAGGTTTCCAAGGTCCGTCCCCAAATAGGGTACAAAAACGGTCGGAAAAGTAGTAGAATGGATTGGGAAGGACTTTCAGTGGGAGGAACAACAGTGAAAAGCATACTGGCAATGTTGACTCTCTCCGTTTTTATGCTGTTGGGCTCTGCTTGGAGTGAAGGCTCTGCTCGGAGTGAAGGAAGGTATAAAATGGAAACCAAGGACACCAAGACCATAGATCGGGAAAACCTGGCGAAGGCCACTTTTGCCGGCGGATGCTTCTGGTGCATGGAGCCTCCCTTCGAGAAGCTGGAGGGGGTGGTTGATGTCATCTCCGGCTATACGGGAGGGCATACGGCGAATCCTACCTATGAGGAGGTCTCAACCGGCAGGACCGGCCATGTGGAAGCCAATCAGATCCTCTACAATCCCTCCAGGATAAGCTATGCCGAACTGCTTGAAGTGTTCTGGAGGAACATTGACCCCACGGACGAATACGGACAGTTCGTGGATCGGGGGCCTCAGTACGCCACCGCGGTTTTTTACCACGATGCGGAACAAAAGCGCCTGGCAGAGGAGTCCCGGGATCGGCTGCAGCAGTCGGGCCGGTTTGACCGTCCGATCGTGACCGAGATCCGGGAATATCAGGAGTTCTACGAGGCCGAAGCCTATCATCAGGACTACCACAAGACACACAAGACAGGATACGCCTATTATCGGTCTGCGTCGGGGAGGGACGGATTCATCGACAGGGCCTGGAAAGATGAAAAAAAGAAGAATATGGTGAATGAACAAGCAGAGGCAGGCACTGATTCCGATGAGGCGGTGAGGGAATATGAAAAGCCCACCGCTGAGGAGCTCAGTTGCAGCCTGACCTCCCTTCAGTTCGAGGTGACCCAGAAAGACGGTACTGAGGCCGCTTTCCGCAACGCCTACTGGGATAACAAGCGCGAAGGCATCTATGTTGACCTCGTATCGAAGAAACCACTCTTCAGCTCTCTGGATAAGTACCAATCCGGTTCAGGTTGGCCCAGCTTTACGCAGCCCCTGGAACCCGACAATCTTGTGGAGAAAACCGACCGCCGGCTCTGGGAAACCCGGACCGAAGTGCGCAGTAAACATGCCGACTCTCACCTGGGGCACGTGTTTTCCGACGGCCCCACGCCCACCGGGCTCCGCTACTGCATCAATTCCTCGGCGCTCCGCTTCGTTCCCAAGGAGGACCTCGTCAAAGAGGGATTCGGTGAATATCTGGTGTTGTTCGAGAAAAAATGATCCCGGTCCTGCTGGCCAGGACCTTAAGATTCGGCTTCGTCCGGCTCCGCACGCTCCGGCTCAGTCTTATCCGGCGCTGATTCGTCAGGATTGTCCTCTTCCTGGCTGCCTTCCGCCGAATCGGTCTTGACGAATTCCTGCTTGAATTCCTCGGGATCAACTTCCAGCAGCTCGTACACGCGCTCGACGATCTTGGACATGTCCAGCGGCTTGGGGAAAAAATCATCGGCGCCGCAGCTCTTGGCCTCGTTCGGCCCGAACGATCCCTTGTACACGCCCGTCATCATGATGACCTTGGTCTGATGCAGCTCCGGGGTCGTCTTGATGATCTTGCAGACATCCAGGCCATGGATCTTGGGTATGAGGAAATCACAGATGACCAGGGCGGGGCGCTCCTGCTTGGCGATGTCGCGGCCTTCTTCGCCATCCTTCGCGCTGTAGACCCAGAAGCCCTGCAGGATCAGGGTTTTTTCCAACATCGCCCGTATGGTCCGGTCATCATCAATGATCAGGATTTTTTTACCCATACGACCCCTTACATGTCAAATTGTTCCGTTCACCTGTATTCTTCATACCATATTCAAACACGGAGTTCAATCCTGGCTTTGATTAAATAGACAATCTCTTGACACCTTATTGACGTTCTCTTAAGAGCGTTTTCGGTCTAGTGCTTATCATTGGTATGATGTTTGAAGTCATATGCGAAGGAGGCAAAGCCTGCGGATCAGGATTCTTTGAGCTGTGCAAGAAATGCCTGGAATCGGGGACGATCACGGAGAGAATCGAGGTCCGGATCGTTTTCGAGCCAGGCCTTAGGCAGGCTGCCGAACAGGCGGGCTCTTTCCAGGCAGGAGATGGCCTTGTCCGCCCGCCCCAGCATCGCGAAATTGCAGGCACAGGCATAGAGGGTCATGGGCTCCTCCGGGGAGGCAGCAAAGGACCGCTCCACCCAGTCGAGGGCCTGCTGCTTCTCTCCCAGGTGGTTGAGGGCCCCGGCCCCGAAACCCAAGGCCCAGGCGTCATCCGGAAAGAGCTCCAGGTAAGCCTCGGCCCGCTGCAGGCTTAGACTGAACGCGTTGTGGGCGTCCATGTCCCGCTCGAGATCCGTGCAGATCATGCCCAGAAGATAGGGCGAGGTGAAGTCGTCCGGCCTCTGTTCCGTGGCCTGCCCGGCCAAACGGGCGGCCTTCTCATACTTCCCCTGTGAAAAACAGTTGCGCGCGTAAAAATACGAGGCCTCGTAGAGGTCCGGGTGCAGGCGCAGTGCCGTGTCGAACTCCTGCTCGGCTTCCAACCGCTTCCTCTGGAGCGAAAGGACCATGCCCCGGGCAACATGGGATTCGGCCAGGTCGGCATCCAGCGCCAGAGCCCTCCGGCTCGTGGTCTCGGCCTCCTTCAGGTTGGTGTCGCTGGCATTGAACCAGCTGTAGAGGAATGCGTAACAGTAGCATGCCCAGGCAAAGGCCGCGGCGAATCCTGGATCCATGGAGCTGGCGTGCAGAAAATGGGACAGGGCGCGTTCGATACTCTTGCGCTGGAAGAGGTAGAAATGCCTTCGCCCCTGCAGGAGATGGTCGTAGGCCTCGATGTTCTCGGTGGGAGCCGTGGAAATGGCCTGTTTTTCCTGCTCGGTGAGCACGACCTGGAGGGAGGCGGCGATCTGCTCGGCGATCTCCGACTGGACGACGAACACATCCTTGACCTCACGGTCGAAGGTTTCGGACCAGAGATGGTATCCGTCCTCGCTGTTAATGAGCTGGGCCGTGACCCGCAGTTTGTCACCGGACTTCCGGACGCTGCCCTCCACCACCGTCCGCACGTTCAGTTCTTCCCCGATGCGGCGGATGTCCTGGGAATGATCCTTATACAGAGATGAAGTCGTGCGTGAGATGACGTGCAGCCCCCCGATCTTGACGAGCGAGTTGATGAGCTCGTCGGCCAGTCCGTCGCTGAAGTATTCGTTCTTCTTGTCCCGGCTCATGTTGGTGAATGGCAGCACTGCCACCGAGGCGGGGTGCACGTCTTTTTTCCGGAATCCCCCTTCCGAGATCTCGTCCAGCCGTTCGATGAGGTCTTCCATGGACTGGATGCGGTCTTCGGGCTCCTTTTCCAGGCACTGACGGACGATCTGCTGCAGCTTTTCCGGCACGCCCTGCTGGTAATCCTCCAGCGAAGGGGGCATGTCATAGAGCACAGCGGCGGCCGTTTCCACCGGTGTCCTCCGGAAGAACAGGCGCCTGCCGGTGAGCATCTCCCATTGGACACAGCCGAAAGCAAAGATGTCGCTGCGGGAGTCGGCGAACTCACTCCGGATTTGTTCCGGCGCCATGTATGCCACGGTCCCGGCAAAGCCTTCGGAGAAGCTGTGCTGGGTCAAGGTGGTCGCCTGGTCCCCTTCGTCGCTTTTGCGGCGCCGTGTCTGGGTATGGGCCAGCCCGAAATCCAGGATCTTGACATCTTCGCTCTCAGTGAGGAACAGGTTGTGCGGTTTGATGTCTCTGTGGACGATACCCTTCCCGTGGGCGGCGGCCAGGCCAAAGGCGATGGCCCGTGCAATGTGAAAGGTCTCGTTCCAGGGGATCGGTCCCTTATCGATACGCTCAGCCAGGGTCTCGCCCTGGAGGTACTCCATAACGGCATAGGTGCGGCCGCGCCAGGAGCCGATGTCGAACAGGATCCGGATGTTGGGGTGGGAGAGTGAGGCGACTTTCTTGTTCTCCTCCTGAAACCGCTTCAGGGCCTGGGGATCTCGGGAGAGATGGTCGGGCAGGACCTTGATGGCCACGCTGCGTTCCAGGCGGGAGTCCTGGGCCAGGTAGACCTCGCCCATGCCGCCTTCCCCGATCATGGAGACGATCTGGTACGGGCCGAGCCTAACCCCTTCCCGCAGTGCCATGACAGAACTTCCACTTCATACTCATGATACGCCCTTCCCCGGTAATATATTCAGAGATTCTATATATAGCGTATTATGTCCGGCTTTGCAATCCTCTGCCGGAGGCGGATCAGAATCCCAAGGGAGGCTTTGCAAGCCGGACATGAAACGAAATCCTGAGTTTGCCGTATATATAAATACCTGCGTATGTTTATGTCTGTGCATCAATGCTAAAATCAAATTCGGATCGGAGTGGATCCGACATCTTTGGAGGGAACCATGATACGTAAAAGCCTGGGAGTATTCACCCTGTGCATGTTCCTGCTCCAGCCTGCCCTGGCCCAACAGGCGGGCGAGATCAGCTACAAAGACGAATCGATCGTGCCCGGGGGCAGAATCGGAGAACGGATCCGTTCTTTGCTGGAGACGTTCAATTCCAATGATCCGGATGGAATAAGGCGCTTCATCCAGGATGAGTGCACGGTACGCTTCCGGGATATCGCACCCATGGAGGAGCACATCCAGGTGTTCCAGGGGCAGTACCGGGAGTGGGGCGGCGCTGATTTTCACGGCATCCGGACCTATGTGCCGGAGAGGGCAGGGCAGACCGTAGTCATCCTGAAGGACCGCAATTTCGGGGCCTGGCGGGCGATCGTCCTGAGCTTCGACGAAGATAATGACTTCCGCGTCGCCGGGATCCAGATGAACGACGCCCGCACTCCCAGCAATGTCGAGGAAGCGCCCCTGACAGAAAGCAAGGTCGTGGCAGAGGTAGAGAGGCTGGTGAAGAACCTGTGCACCAGGGATGTTTTTTCCGGGACCGTGCTCATAGCCAAGGGTGACAGGATCCTCTTCAGCTTCGCCTGCGGGGAGGCCAGCAAACGCTTCCACGTGCCCATCAACATCGACACCAAGTTCAACCTGGGTTCCATGAACAAGATGTTCACGTCGCTTGCCATCGTGCAGCTGGTGGAAGACGATAGGCTGTTGCTGGACGATACTCTGGACAAGTACCTGGATGAAACCTGGCTGCCCAAGGATATAACAGCCAAGATCACGATCCATCACCTGCTGACCCACACGGCCGGGCTGGGGAGTTATTTCAACCGGACCTACGACCAGAGTTCGCGCCAGCTTTTCCGCAGGCTCGACGATTACAAGCCACTGATCAAGGAAGAGAAGCTTTTGTTCGAACCGGGCAGCCGCTATCGGTACAGCAACACGGGGATGTTCCTCCTGGGGGTCGTGATCGAGAGCGTGACCGGGGAGGATTATTTCGATCATATCCGGGAGCACATCTATAAGCCCGCCGGTATGAACAACTCCGACTGTTACGAGATGGACTTCCCGGTGGAGAACCTGGCGATCGGCTACAGCCCGGCTCCGGACAATCCCTGGAAATGGGAAAACAACCTGTATAAACACGTGATCAAAGGCGGGCCGGCCGGTGGGGGATTCTCCACGGTCAAGGACCTCCACAGATTTGCCCTCGCTCTCCTCTCCGGCAAGTTCGTCTCCCCGGAGGCCCGGGAGAAAATGTGGATGGATCATTCCGGCTCGGGCTATGGGTACGGATTCGGGATCCAGGAAGGGCCCATCGGTAAAGTGGTCGGCCACAGCGGCGGTTTTTCCGGTATCAATTCCAACCTGGATATCTATGTGGACAGGGGCTACATTGTGGCCGCCATGTCAAACTATGATCGGGGAGCCAGTGCGGTGACCGCCCGGATCGCGGCGCTCCTGGCACGTGTGAAGTGAGCGGGCCGTGTCACGTCACCCTCCAGCGCATTGATTGATTGCGCTCCGACAACCGGAAGTTGTTGAAAAAAAATCAATCGAGTATTTCTTATAATTTGATTTTTGGGATCAAAGCTGAACTTCTAAGCAGATATTCATGTGCTTAGAAGGACATAACTATATTAAAATGTGCCAGTTCTGATTGTCGGAGCATATGATATATGATAAAACGATGATGGAGGAACACATGCAGACACCAAAGCTGCTGGTTTCGGAGGACGAGACCAGGGTCAATGAGGAGGGCTAGAAGCGTGAGCTGGACCAAAGACCCGGCCCTGAGGGTGACGCTGCTGCCCCGGGACACAAACAAACATGGCTCCATTTTCGGCGGGATCATCCTGAGCCACATCGACCTGGCCGCGGCCATCGAGTCCCGAAAGACCACAGGCTCCAAGAACATCGTGACCGTGGCCATGGACAAGGTGGTGTTCCACAAGCCAGTGTTTGTGGGGGATGTGGTGAGTTTCTACACCAGGACCAAGAAAGTCGGCCGCACCTCGGTCGCGATCGAGGTGCGGGTCGAGGCTACCCGCGCTGAGAGCCAGGAGACGGTCCGGGTGACGGAAGCCGAGGTGGTGTTCGTGGCCGTCGATGAGAGCTGGAATCCTGTCCCTGTGAAGTAACCTGAATTATCCAGGCTAAAACAAAAAGGGACAAAAGAGAGGGGGGGGCCTGTAATTGTACGTATCTCTTTTTTCCCTTCATTCGATGATCGACTGGTAGACCAGGAGCTTAAACCGGGCGGCCATGTTCAGGTGATTGTGCGGCGAGAGCTGGGACATGGCGATGGCGATGAGCTCTTCCTCCGGGTCGATGAAAAATGTGGTGTTGAAGAAGCCTCCCCAGCGAAGAGTCCCCTGGGACTCGATCAGTCCCGATTCCCCCTGGTCCATGTGGACGGCGAAGCCCAGGCCGAAGCCGTATCCCTTCTGTGCGTAAAGGTCGCCGACATGGTTTCTGGACATGAGCTGGACGGTCTTGGGACTGAGGAGGCGGGCGCCCTGCAGTTCCCCCCCGTTAAGGATCATCTGACAGAACCGGAGATAGTCCATGGCCGTGGAGTACAAACCCCCGCCACCGGAGAGCATTTTGGGGCGCTGGGTGACGAGAGGATTCTTGCGCGTGTTGATGGAGACCTCCAGCCCATCTTGTGAATCGTTGGGTTTGTAGATGGTGGCGGCCCGCCCGATCTTTTCCTCCGAGATATAAAAACCGCTGTCCTTCATGCCCAGGGGCCGGAAGATGCGTTTCTCGAAGAACTCGTCAAGGGTCATGCCTGAGACGTTTTCGATGAGCTTCCCCAGGACATCGGTGGACACGCTGTAGTTCCATCTGTCCCCAGGCTGGAAGAGCAGGGGCAGCCCGGAGAGCTTCTGCACCATGCCGTCCAGGTCGGGGAGGAAGACCCGGGCCTCATTGTAGGCCCTGTCCACCGGAGTGTCGCCAAAGATGCCGTAGGTCAGGCCCGATGTGTGTGTGAGCAGGTGGCGGAGGGAGATGGGCCTGTTCTGGTCAGTGTACTGTGCCCGGCCGCCCTGCATGCCCGTGTAAACCTGGAGGTTCACCGCCAGCTCAGGGATGTAGCGCGACACCGGCTGGTTGAGGAACAGACGGCCCTCCTCATGCAGGATCATAACCGCTGTACTGGTTATGGGTTTTGTCATGGAGGCTATCCGGAAGATGGTGTCCTTCCGCATGGGAACGTCTTGGGCGAGGTCCATCCGGCCCCATGTCTTGAAGAACGCGACCTTGCCCTGGCGGGCGACCAGTGCCACAGCTCCGGCCAGCTGCTGCTGATCCACGAAGCCATGGAACAACTCGCTGACGCGCTCCAGGCGCTCGGAAGAGAGGCCGACCTTTTCGGGCTTGGCCTTGGGCAGGCTCTCGGCGGTGACCGAGATCCCCAGAACGAGGACGATCGCGATCAGGGTGGCGAATCTCTTGGCTCGATAAGACATCATGGGCCTCCTGAGGATGGGATGGGAAAGTACATCACAGCCCAACATAGTACGGCCTTTGGATTATTTCAAGTGTTTGTGATACATAGAAGGGAGCGAGCGATCCGAGCAGGATCGTCCTGCCTGAAAAAGGAGGAAACGATGGGATCAACAGCTCTGATGCGATGGGTGGCCGGTGTGTGTGCGGTGGTCTTGGTGTTCCTGGCGGTACCGCCGCTGCTGGCCATTGAGGAGGTCACTGTCGCGGACTATGAACGGGCCGACCGCTTCAGGCGGGAGCTCAACGAACTGGTCTATTATGGCGATGTTGTGCCTCATTGGATCGGCAAGTCCAGCCGGTTCTGGTACCGCAATTACATCCCCGGCGGCAAGGAGTTCGTGGTGGTGGATGCCGAGCGCGGCTCCAAGCAGCCGGCCTTTGACCACGAGCGTCTGGCCGGGGCGCTCTCTCGAGTGGCAGGAGGGGAGTACACGGCAAAGGGCCTTCCCTTTGACACGTTCAAGGTCGATTCCGAGAAAAATACCATGACCGTTGTGGTCGAAGATTTTGAATACACGGTGGACCTGAAAAACTACAGCCTTACTAAGGGGAAGCGTGTCGACCCCCCGGCAGGCCGCCGAGGCCGCAGGAGACCCGGCGGACAGTCCCAGTCCCCGGACGGGAAGTGGCTGGCCTTTGTCCGTGATTTCAACCTGTATGTCCGCTCGATAAAGAGCGGGGAAGAGATCCAGCTCTCACGCAATGGCACTGAGGATCGCTATTATTCGAGCGCTGTCTCCTGGTCCCCGGATTCTTTGAAGGTCGCTGCCTACTATGAAACACGCGGCCGCGAGACCGATGTTTTCCTGATCCGGTCTTCCCCGGAAGATCAGATGCGGCCCACCATGGAATCCCGTCCCTATGCTCTGCCCGGTGATGTGCTCACCATCGGCAGGCCCTGTGTGTTTTTCGTGGAGGGCCGCGCTCCGCTAAAGGTGCATGAACGCTGGATCGAAAACGCCTACCGTGTTACCGACATCCACTGGTGGGACGACAGCTGCACATTCACTTTCCGTTTTCACGAGCGCGGCGAGAAGCTGGCACGGGTCCTGCGGGTAAATGCCTTCACAGGGGAAGTCGAGGTGGTGCTGGAGGAGACGGCCGGGACCTTCCTGGACCGCTACAACCTTTATGTGCGCTATGCCGATAAAAGCCGGGAAATCATCTGGAGCTCAGAGCGGGATGGCTGGCGTCACCTGTATCTCTATGACGCCGAGAAGGGGGAGCTCAAGCATCAGATCACGAGCGGTGACTGGGTTGTCCGCGGCATCGACCGGATCGATGAGGACAAGAGGCAGATCTACTTCCGGGCCGGGGGGCGCGAGGCAGGGCAGGACCCGTACAACATCCACCATTACAGGATCGGGTTCGACGGCTCGGGGATCGAACACCTGACCCCGGGTGATGGCAGCCATACGGTGAGCTTTTCTCCTGACCACAAGTTCTATGTGGACAAGCACTCGCGGGTCGATTCTCCCCCGGTCGCCGTGCTCAAGAGGACATCCGACCTGGGCTTTGTAATGGAGCTCGAAAAAGCGGAAATCAGTGTCCTCCTGGAGACCGGGTGGCGCATGCCCGAGCCCTTCGTGGCCAAGGGGCGCGATGGCCGGACCGATATCTATGGGGTCATCTATCGGCCGTCCCATTTCGAGGCTGCCAAGTCATACC